>NZ_JAXAFK010000002.1:0-300000 GCF_033898505.1 Pectobacterium carotovorum
GAGGCTTAACCTTACAACACCGAAGGTGTTTTGTGGGTGACTCATAGAAAACAATAATCAGCTTGTTCAGAGATTGGTTCTGATGGTTGTGCGAGCGCGTAAGCAACGTATAACGGTTGGAATGAAATAGAATTTGCCTGGCGGCGATAGCGCGGTGGTCCCACCTGACCCCATGCCGAACTCAGAAGTGAAACGCCGTAGCGCCGATGGTAGTGTGGGGCTTCCCCATGTGAGAGTAGGGAACTGCCAGGCATCAAATAAAACAAGAAGCCCAGTCGAAAGACTGGGCTTCTTGTTTTGTCTGCTGTGTGTCGGTGAGGGCTCTCTGGAGCAGGACAAATCCGCCGGGAGCGGATTTGCACGTTGCGACGCAACGGCCCGAGGGGGGCGGGCAGGACGCCTGCCATAAACTGCCGGGCATCAAACAAGTGGACAGTCGCTGTCGAAAGACAGGGGCTTTTTGCTATGCGTGTTTGGGAGCGACTGTTTATCAGTATCCGGAAGGCGGCTAACAGCCCGCATGATGGATACAGGTATAGGACGGCTTTTGGAGATGCGAAAGCTCATTTTCTACCCGTTATTATTCAATGGGTTAGTGTGAGAACTACCTACATTATGTTGATCGCGTTAGTTGAACTCGATAACGTGAGTCGCGAGAGCCACTATCATACTGGCGCGTTAGGGAAGGCCTGCGTAGACACGCAGGCAGAGTACTTCAGATTAGTGCAGAATCTGCGAGAGAAATGACTGCGTGCGTTCTGAGCGAGGGCTGGAGAAGAAGATATCCGGTGGCGCTTGTTCCACGATCTCACCCTGATCCATAAAGATCACTCGGTCAGCGACAGTTTTTGCGAACCCCATTTCGTGCGTTACGCAGAGCATCGTCATCCCGTCCTGAGCCAGCCCAAGCATGGTATCGAGAACCTCTTTTACCATTTCAGGATCCAATGCGGACGTCGGTTCGTCAAATAGCATAATCTTGGGCTTCATGCACAGCGAGCGCGCGATGGCCACACGCTGCTGCTGCCCTCCGGATAGCTGCCCTGGAAATTTATGCGCATGTGCGGCGATACGCACACGTTCCAGATAGTGCATTGCCAGTTCTTCCGCTTCTTTCTTCGGCATGTTGCGTACCCAGCATGGCGCCAGTGTGCAGTTTTGTAACACGGTTAAGTGGGGGAAAAGATTGAAGTGCTGGAAAACCATACCGACTTCCGTACGAATTTTCTCGATGTTGCGCAAGTCATTATTTAATTCAATCCCATCAACAACAATTCGCCCTTGCTGATGCTCTTCGAGATGATTAATACAGCGTATGGTGGTTGATTTCCCCGAGCCGGAAGGGCCACACAGCACAATGCGTTCCCCTTGTCTGACCTGCAAATTAATATCTTTAAGCACGTGAAATTGCCCGTACCACTTATTCACATTCTCTAAGGTAATCATGTGATCGGTTGATTGAGTGAATGCAGTCTGATTCATGGATGGCCTCAGTGTGACTTGTGTCCGGTGTTAAAACGATTTTCCAGATGTTGGCTATAGCGCGACATGCTGAAACAAAAAATCCAATAGACCATGGCAGCGAAGACATAGCCTTCTGTCGACATACCCAGCCAGGTGGGATCGACCGTTGCCTGTTGGATGCTGCTGAAGAGATCGAAAAGGCCGATGATGATCACCAGACTGGTGTCTTTAAAGAGAGAAATAATGGTATTCACCAGACCTGGGATAACCATTTTCAGCGCTTGCGGAAGGATGACCAGCCCCTGCATACGCCAGTAGCCTAAGCCCAGAGATTCAGCGGCTTCATACTGTCCTTTAGGTAGCGCCTGCAAGCCACCGCGGACTACCTCGGCGACATAGGCGGATTGGAATAAAATAACGCCGACTAGCGCCCTTAGCAGTTTGTCGATAGTCGTGCCTTCTGTTAAAAACAGCGGCAGCATTACGGAGGACATAAAAAGCACGGTGATGAGCGGTACGCCGCGCCAGAATTCGATGAACACGACGGAAAGCATGCGGACAATCGGTAGTGTGGAACGGCGGCCTAATGCGAGCAAGATACCAAGCGGTAACGCACCAGCGATACCCACGGCAGCGATGATCAGCGTTAACGTTAAGCCGCCCCACTGGTAGGTTTCCACTCGGCTGAGCCCGCCGAAACCGCCATAAAGCAACCACCAGGCGATGAGCGGATACACCACCGCCCAGACCGCAATATAGCGTCCGCGATAGGGGATACTTTTCAGGAACATCGGCAGAATGCTGAGTAACCCGATGGCGAGCGCAAAGTTGATGCGCCAGACTTCTGCCGCTGGATACAGGCCATACATGAAATGACCAAATCTGGCGTGAATGAAGACCCAGCAGGCCCCCTCACGCGTACAGTCATTGCGGGTTGTACCAATCCAGTTCGCCTGAAAGATCGCCCAGTTGAGCAGCGGCGGTATGGCAACCCACAAGAGCCAGAGGCAAAACAGCGTTAACAGGCTATTGCTGATACTTGAGAAGAGATTACGTCGTGCCCACTGCATCGCTTTGAACAGAGAAGACTGACGGCCTTGCGGATAATGGTTCATCGTCATGATGTCCTCTTAGCGTTCGACTAGCGCGATCTTGCGGTTATACAGATTCATCAGCAGCGAGATCAGCAGACTGATAATGAGGTAGACCGACATGGTAATGGCGATGGTCTCAATGGCCTGGCCGGTCTGGTTGAGCACCGTTCCTGCGAACAGCGACACCATATCGGGATAGCCAATCGCGGCAGCCAGCGAAGAGTTCTTCACAATATTCAGATACTGGCTGGTCAGTGGCGGAATTATGACGCGCAGCGCCTGTGGGAGGATGACTTTGCGCAGCGTAACGGGATTCGGTAATCCGAGAGAGCGTGCCGCCTCGTGCTGGCCGTGAGAAACCGATTGGATGCCTGAACGAATGATCTCGGCGATAAACGATGAGGTGTAGACCGACAGGGCGACGGTTAATGCCGCCAGTTCAGGGATAAGCACCATACCGCCACGGAAATTAAACCCTTTTAATTCCGGCATGTCCCAGTGAAAGGCTGCGCCAAAAATCAGATGGCTGAGCGCACACAGCCCAAGCAACAGGCCTAGCGCCAGCGGCCAGGTTCTGCGTGGCTGACCGGTTAACGCGTGATAGCGTTGGTTACGCCGGAAAACGCCCCATGTCACGACCAACGTAATAATGAGAGAAAGAAAAAACGCTGCTGCACCGGGTCCCAATTCAGGAGAAGGCAGGTAAAAGCCTCGGTTGCTGAGGAACGCGACATCAAACGCGCTGATTGACTGGCGCGGCCCCGGCAGATTCCGCAATACGGCAAAGTACCAGAAGAAGATCTGCAATAACGGCGGGATATTACGGAATATCTCAATATAAACGTTAGATATTTTCCGTAATAGCCAGTTATCGGACAACCGGGCAAGGCCAACGGTAAAGCCGAGAATCGACGCAAACACGATACACAATGCCGAAACCAGTAGCGTGTTGAATAGCCCAACAAGGAAAACACGGGCGTAGGTATCGCCTTGTTGATAGTCAATCAGGTGTTGGACGATACCAAAGCCAGCGCTTTTATTCAGGAAATCGAAGCCAGAGGTGATGCCCCTCTGTGCCAGATTGGTCACGGTGTTGTGCAACAGGTAGGTTGCGACAGCCAATACAGCGATAACAACGACAATTTGATACAGCCAGGCGCGCACCGCTGGATTAGTCAGTGATAAATCACCTTTTACGGTTGGGCGTTGTAGCATGCTGGAACCTCGATACGGGGTACTGAGGGGCGCAGCAATACACTGCGCCCGGTTTTTTCTGATAATTAACGTACCGCTGGCGCGTACTGGATCCCGCCTTTGTTCCACAGTTCGTTCAGGCCACGCTTAATTTTCAACTCGCTGCCCATACCGACATTACGTTCAAAGATTTCGCCGTAGTTACCGACCTGTTTGATGATTTTGAATGCCCAGTCGTTCGGTAATTTGAGATCTTTACCGTAGCTGCCTTCGTGACCAAGCAGGTGAGACATATCTGGCGTGGTGGGTTTTGCTGCCAGCTGGTCGACGTTTTTGGAGGTCACACCCATCTCTTCGGCATTCAGCATAGCGAACAGCGTCCAGCGTACGATCGAGAACCACTCTTCATCACCACGGCGTACCACTGGGCCCAGCGGCTCCTTGGAAATCACTTCTGGCAGAACGATGAATTCAGCGGGTTTGCTCAGCTTGATGCGCAGTGCATACAGCTGTGACTGGTCTGATGCCAGCGTATCGCAGCGGCCAGATTCCAGTGCTTTGGCACTTTCATCAGAGCGGTCGAACGTGACAGGGGTGTACTGCATTTTATGGGTCTTGAAGTAGTCTGCGACGTTCAGCTCGGTATCGGTGCCAGCCTGAATACAAACGGTTGCGCCATCCAGCTCTTTTGCACTGGTTAAGCCCGCTTTGTTGTGTGTCAGGAAGCCGATACCGTCGTAGTAGGTCACGCCGGTAAAGAGCATACCCATGCCGCCGTCGCGTGAGGAGGTCCAGGTCGTGTTGCGCGACAGCACGTCAACCTCGCCGGATTGCAGCGCAGTGAAGCGCTCTTTCGCCGTCAGCGGCGTATATTTAACTTTATTGGCATCGCCGAATACGGCGGCGGCAAGGCCGCGGCACACGTCAACATCAATGCCGGAGTATTTGCCGCTGGCGTCTGCATAAGAAAAACCGGGCAAGCCATCGCTGATACCGCATTGCACAAATCCTTTCTTCTGAATGGCGTCCAGCGTTGCACCAGCATGGGCTTGATTGATTGCGGCAAAGAGTGACGCGCCAGCAACCAGAGTAGAAATCACTATTCTTTTCATAATCATCCTAGCGTCTAAAGTTATTTGCTGTTTTTGAAGTACACAATTGTTTTTGACGTACACAATAAGGTGCACCATACCTGTCTGTCGGGATGCCGACGTGAGCAGAGCGAAGCAAATAAAATGCCAACTCTCTATTCGATTGATAATCAAGACGAAAAGGAATGGTTATTGATCTAAATGGGTAATTCTAAATAGGTATATCCGCACCGTGATAAATGCAAAGCGGACAATGCGCCCTTTTTTGGTGCGTCAAAATGGAGAGCGTGAGATGCCTTCAGCCACTCTGCGCGTTTATCAGGGGTGGAGTACAGCGAACAAGGCTGAATGTTAAGTCGGGGGGAGTGTCATCAGCCCAGCGGATGGCGTGGGCTGATGGGGGAGGTGTTAGTGCGTGATGTGGCGCTGATAATACTTTTCGAGCTTCACCTGTAGCTGGCTCAGCACGGTGCTGAACATCAGATAAATCAGCGCCGCTTCGACATACAGAATCAGAGGCTCATAGGTCACGGAAACGATGCGCTGAGCGGATAAAAACATCTCTGGCACGGTGATCACGGCAGCCAGCGACGTATCCTTGATTAAGGAAATAAACGTATTGGAAAGCGGCGGCAGCGACACGAAAACGGATTGCGGGAAGATAACCCAGCGAATCGCCTGCCTGCCATTCATGCCGAGAGAATAGGCGGCATTCCATTGGCCTTTCGGGACAGACAAAATTGCCCCGCGGACGATCTCTGAGCTGTAGGCACCCACGCTGATGGTGAAACCAATGAGCGCAGCGGGGAAAGCATCCAGGGTAATACCCGCGCTAGGCAGCCCATAAAAAATCAGGAAAAGCTGCACCAGTAACGGTGTTCCACGAATAACCCAAACGTAGAAATCACCCAGCCATTTCAGCGGCTTTGGGCCATAAAGGCGAACCAGCGCGATGAGAATGCCGAGGGCTAAGCCAAAGATGAAAGACAGAATCGCCAGAGGGACAGTAAATTTAAGTCCCGCAGAAAGCAGACTCCAAAAGGAGTCTGCCATGAGTTGTAGCCAAGGCGGCATGAAAACGAGCTCCGATAACGGTATGCGCTGATAACAGTGCGATTATTGAGAAACATCCTCCCCGAAGTATCGCACAGATATCGTTTTATAGGTGCCGTCTGCTTTGATTTCATCCAGAGCTTTATTCAATGCTTCCACCAGTGGTGCCTGATTTTTACGTACCAGAATCGCGGAAGGTTCGCCGTCTTTTGAGGTCGCGGCAATCTTCACGTTGGCATCTGGTTTCTGCTTTTTGAAATCCAGGAATGACAGATTATCGTTTAACGTGGCGTCAGCACGACCGCTGAGAACCAGATCCAGCGACTGGTTAAAACCGTCCGTCGGCACAATGTCCGCACCGTAGCTGGTGGCTTGCTTAGAGTAATTACTGGTCAGGCTCTGAGCTGCTTTTTTGCCTTTCAGATCGCTGAAATCTTTGAGGGTGGTGTTATCGCCACGGACAACCAGCACCGCCTTGGAATCGATATACGGCTTGGAGAAATCATACTTGGCCTGACGCTCTTTGGTAACGCCAACCTGATTGATGACCGCATCGTAGCGCTTGGCATCGATACCGGCGATTAACCCGTCCCAACGCCCTTCAATAAACTGGGCTTTCACGCCGAGTTTTTCTGCCACCGCGCGGCCAATATCCACATCGAAGCCAACCAACTGGCCTGATTTATCATGATAGGTGTAAGGCGCGTAGGTGCCTTCTGTGCCGATCTTGAGAACGCCTGCGGACTTGATGTCGCTAAGGTCATCGGCATGAGCGAATACGCTGGTAGCAAGCAGGGCGCTGGTCAGTAAAGCAAAACGTATTTTTTTCATTATGAATTCCTGTGAATAGAGTGCGGTCATGCGCTTATAACTTTTGTTAATAACGAATCTACGCGACAAAACATCTGTTTATAAATCACGTTGTGTGATTATTTATATCAGAAGTGAATATAGTACTTATGGTGTGCGTACTGTTGTCGCGAGTCTTACTTTTGTAGTGAATATAGTGCGTCTAACACGTTTTAACCATGCTGAGTTAAAGAACGATAGAAAAAGTCTATCGCTGCCGGGAATGCTGCCCAACTGTCACAATATGCTTCTATTCTCAAAAGGACATCATTGCTTTTGCCACTACCCAGCAGGAGACAACAATGAAGATCCGTATCGCCAGCTATAACGTTGAGAACCTGTTCCACCGCACTGCGATTCTCAATCTCCCCGATTCCAAGCAGATTGACGCCTTGTTGCAGCAGGTCAGGCAGCTTCAGCATCTTCTTGAACAGCCGCAATACGATGATGCCCTGAAAGATCAGGTGTTCCGCCTTTCTATCGCACTGCGCCCTTATATTGATATTCGTACCGATGCGGGATCGCTGGGGAGATGGAAAAAAGAGGAGGCCGGCACCGGATTTAGGATCAATAAAAGCTGCCGTGGTCGTGGGGATTGGATCGGCGAAATCGTGTTTAAGGCGCAAGAATTTAGCAGTCAGCAGCGTAAGAATACGGGCAAGATTATTACCCTGCTTAACGCCGACATTCTGTGCGCGGTTGAGGTCGAAAACATGGATGTCCTGCGTGATTTCAACAATCAGGTGCTGGGGGACGATAAATTCAGCCAGTTCGTGATGATCGACAGCCCGAATGATCCACGCGGCATTGATGTTGCCTGCCTGACGCGTTACCGGATTGCCCAGCTTCGCACGCATATTTTTGATGCTGGAAAACGCTTCGATCCGGTCTTTAGTCGTGACTGCCTCGAAGTGACGCTGGATGCCGGCCTCAAGCAGCCGATTTATATCCTGTGTAACCATTTCAAAAGCCAGAGCGGTCAAACGGAAGAAGAGCGGCAGCGCGGGGCGGAGAAGCGCCGAGATCAGGCCGAACGTGTCGCGGAGATTGTTCAACAGACTTACGATCTCAAGAAGGACTACGTGGTCATCCTCGGCGATTTGAACGAAGATTCATCAAACCCCTGGCACAGTTTGGCTCCGCTGTTTTCTCTGTCGGACTTACACCCGGTTATCGACCCTGAACGCCCAGAAAAAGAGCGCTACACCTACTATTTCTCTGGGGGAAAGAAGGGGGCGCGGTTAAATCAGCTGGACTATATTTTCCTGTCTGCTCCGCTGCATCAGGCGGTGGTGGAGTGGGGAATCGAGCGTCGGGGGATTTATAATATCGATAAGATTGCCGCCAAAGAGGGCGCTGAACCTGTTACGCCGCTACCCGAAGTCACATCATGGGACACGGCGGCGTCCGACCATGCCGCGCTCTGGGTGGACGTGGATATTACCTGATGGTCGCTTTAAGGCTATGATTGCGTAATAAAAGAGAGCAATCATAGCCGTATAAACCGAGGAAGATGATGAGTCATAAACAAGGATTGGAAAAGTATCCAGACGCGCTGCGCTGGTCATTTGGTGACAACCCCGCGCTGGCGGATGAATTGCTGCAACTGGTACTGGAAGGGCATAAAACGGCAACCTGTAGCTCGTATCACGCGTTCAAAAATGAGGAAACGCCGCAGGTCGGTGATTACAACATCGTTCTGGACGGTGCCGGACAGCCTTCCTGCGTGATTCGGACACGATCGTTAACGCTGGTGCGCTACTGCGATGTGACTGCCGAGATGGCGGCGAAAGAGGGCGAAGGAGACAAGAGCCTGGCTTTCTGGCGTGAAGGCCATCAGACATTCTTCGAACGAGAAGGCACCTTCGCCCCAGATATGCTGCTGGTGTTTGAAGAGTTTGAGCTGATTGAGGTGTTTTGATTCTGGATTAGCCACTGCTCAACCCGACAGTGTTTTTTCATGCTCAATGAGCCATTTTTTGCGCGCGATACCGCCGCCATAGCCTGTCATCGTGCCATCCTTGCCGATAATTCTGTGGCAGGGAATGACGACCGCTACCCGGTTTGCACCGTTCGCCGCAGCTACCGCTCGTACCGCATTAGGTTTCCCTATCAGCCCGGAAAGCGCCTGATAGTGCGAGGTTTTGCCATAAGGAACAGCACGTAGTTCCTGCCAAACGGTACGCTGAAAGTCACTGCCTGGAGTATCGAGCAAAAGAGTAAACTGTTGGCGTGTGCCTGAAAAATACTCGCTAATCTCTTTTTCTGTTTGCCGGGTATGATTATTTTCACCTGACATTATTCGAGCATTGAGCAAGCGCTGCAGATCGCGAAATTCGGTCTCCAGCATGCGGCGGTCAGTAAATTCCAGCAGGCAAACACCACGTTCGGTGGCACAAACAAACATCGGGCCGAGCGGCGTGGTAAAACGGTGAATCATAATCACCTGGCTTTGTTCGGTTGGGCTCACGCCAGTGAGACGTTTATAGGTGTAGCCAAAACCGCTTAATGATTCGTAGCCGCTATCAAATGCCACCTCGGTCGCATTACGCCCACCTTTTAGTTCCTGAAGTGCGACATTGACCCGCTGCATGCGTTGAAAAGCCTGAAAGGTAATACCGTGATTTTGCAGAAACCATCGCCGAACGCGCTCTGGACTGATGTCGTGTTTACGAAGCTCCGTGTCGCTGATACGTGTTTTAGGATTGGCGCGCACGAGTTCAAGCGCTTGTTCAATTAAAAGCGGTGCGCTATGCGCGTTTTCCGTTGGTCTGCACACTTTGCAAGGGCGAAACCCTGCATCCAGAGCAGATTTAACATCCTTATAAAACTCGACATTTTCACGTTTCGGTTTTCGTGCCCGACAGATAGAAATGCAAAATACACCTGTCGTTATCACACCAACAAAAAATACCCCCGTATAGCCTGAATCGCGCTCAAGTAGTGCCTGATACCAGACATCGCACTGGTCATTATCGAGAACTTTCATCAACAAAAACTCCTGCAAATGACTGTTGCGACTGGATCGTGAGCATTACGTTTTTAAACGTTGATTGAATGGCGGAATGAACAAAATTACCCATAGAGAGGCGATTAACACCGAGCGTCTTCAGCCTGTCGAAAGCCGGGAGGTCTGGCATGCACATGACGTTGAGTGGCAAATTAATCTCCCGAGAAATGATCGCAATATCATTTTCAGATGTTAGGCATGGAACAAAAAGGCCGTCTGCACCTGCCTCTTCATATAAGCGACCGCGTAATAGTGTTTCCTGTAGCGCCTGCCCATGACCAAGAAGAAAAGTATCAGTACGAATATTAAAGAACAATTGGTCATTCTCTATGGTTAACGCATGACGAATCTCTTTTAACGTTCTGGTAAATGCTACGGCATCATCAAGTTGTCTGACACCATTAACCACTCTGCTATCCTCAAGGTTTACGCCAACCACGCCGAGTGAGGCGAGACGCTTAAGATTAGCGGTGATCTCATTTGCTGTTCTACCAAACCCTGCTTCAATATCAACGCTTAATGGTAGGTGACTAACGGATTTGATACGCGTGACGATGTATAGCAATTCATCAAATGACATCGCTTCTCCGTCCTCGTAACCTAACATAGCGGCAATGGCTGCGCTTGAGGTTCCCAGGGCTTGATAGCCTGCATGCTGAGCGGCAATAGCACTGCTCGCATCCCAGACATTGGCGATGAGTAAGGGGGGGCTTTGATGATGAAGTTCAGTGAAGTTCATGATTATCTCCTTTACGATATATAGGACTCATCTTGAACACCCGACGACACTCTCACAACCGAAAATCAGACGACCATTTTTTGCAAATTAATCATGGCTGAATCATCTGCACCGACGCTTTCATGCGTCAACCCGCTCAGTGCGTCCACGCTAAGGCTGTTGCTACCCTGAAAAATGGCAAAGAAAAAGGCGCTTGACCCAAGAGGTAAAGCGCCTTTTTTCAAATGCTTAACTGATTAGTATCAGTTCATGCCGTATTTTTTCAATTTCTTACGCAGAGTACCGCGGTTGATGCCCATCATCAGGGCGGCGCGGGTTTGGTTACCGCGGGTGTATTGCATCACCATGTCCAACAGTGGCTGTTCAACTTCAGCCAATACCAGCTCATACAGGTCACTTACATCCTGACCGTTCAATTGAGCAAAATAGTTCTTCAGTGCCTGTTTAACCGAGTCGCGCAGGGGTTTTTGGGTTACCTGAGCCTGAGAGTTTACAGTGGAAACGGTCAGTACGTCAGAATTCACGCGTTGTTCGAACATAGTTCTGTCAGCTCTTTTTCTGTTTACGCAAGATTTTCAAAATATGCCTTCAACGCCTCCAGCTGCTCGCTGGCATCCTCAATGGCGTTGAATGTGCGCCTAAACTGGTCGTTTGGGGCATGCTCCTGGAGATACCAGGATACGTGCTTACGAGCGATACGAAATCCCTTGCCTGGACCATAAAAGTCGTGCAATTCCCGTATGTGCTCGATCAACAAGCGCTTAACCTCTGCCAACGGCATTGGTGCCAGCAACTCCCCTGTGTCCAGATAATGCTGGATTTCCCGAAAGATCCAGGGTCTTCCCTGAGCGGCTCGTCCTATCATCAGGGCGTCAGCCCCGGTGTAGTCCAGAACCGCTCTGGCTTTATGCGGGTCTGTAATGTCGCCATTCGCAACAATAGGAATGGTAACGGCCTGCTTAACTGCCCGAATGCTGTCGTACTCGGCGAAACCATTGAACAGGCACGCACGGGTGCGTCCGTGAATGGTTAACGCCTGAATGCCACAGTCTTCAGCCAGTTTGGCAATTTCTACACAGTTGCGGTGCTCTGGTGCCCAACCGGTACGGATCTTCAGTGTCACCGGCACGTCTACCGCTTTCACTACCGTAGAGAGGATCTGTTTGACCAAATCCGGATACTGCAATAACGCAGATCCTGCCATCTTGCGGTTCACCTTCTTCGCCGGGCAGCCCATATTGATGTCAATGATCTGCGCGCCGGAATCAGCGTTGATTCTCGCTGCCGCCGCCATCTCATCGGGGTCACAACCGGCAATCTGCACGGCTCTGATACCCGGTTCATCGCTATGAACCATTCGCAAACGCGACTTGTCTGAACGCCACACTTCCGGGTTGGAAGAAAGCATTTCAGACACGGTCATTCCAGCGCCCATCGCGTGACAGAGTGCTCTAAATGGGCGATCACTAATACCAGCCATTGGGGCTGCTATCAAACGATTGGTAAGCTGAAATTGTCCAATGTGCATAGACAAAAATTGACCATACTGTGCCTGCAAGGGCGCGTATATTACGCATTTTTTACGTCAGATGAAAGGCCAAACTTTGACCAATTTACGGCTATCGATCAATGAAAATGCAGTTCGTAGAAGCATATGAAAATATTATTCATATTTAACAGTATGTTATGTTTTTGCGCCGGTTTTTTGAACGATAAAATATTCATCTGCTTACAGAATTTTATCTGTAAGCGCGGTCATTTTTAGTGGAGATACAGCAGGCTATCAATGCTTTATCAGTGAAATACGTTGGTTAATGCGGGAAAAAAGGGCGCTGATTCATCAGAGGCTGGCCGACAGACGGTCTGACCAGCCTCGCGACGTGGCTTAATGGATGATGACGCGGCCATTAAGCGGCTGTATAGGGCGATTATTGGCGTGATGCATGACCGAGCGGAACTGGTTGATTTGTTCAGTAGAGGCGGTGACGGGGTGATCCAGTACAAGCCAGCGAATGCCTTCTGAGCAAGGTGGCGTGGTGAGCGACCCACTAAACCGATAGTAGTTTAATGACGTCGGTAACAGGCTCTGAATCGCGATTGGCGTGCGCACGTCCTCCGCCTGATTAACCTGAGCCGGAATCTGCTGCCATGTCGTGGCTAACGGGAGATTGGCCTCTCCTTCCTGAAACATCAACGCGATAACGGTAAGCGCGCCAGACGCGTCTTTATAGACAAAATGGCCTTCCAGCGGAAACTGCTTACCATCGATTTCATTCTCGCTCGGTGCGTGAAAGTGAAACTGTTGTAAGGTGAATGTCTCGTTATCCAGCAACAGCGTATTCCCTGCACTGACGTTAACCTGAACAGTATGCCCGTTGTTGATAATGTGCTGCGTCCCTGGCAGGAAAGCCAACTGTAAAGGGTCGTGCTGAGCGTTCAGCGCCTGACGGATATTGATGGGAGATTGGTTTTTACCGGTTTCACACAGCGAGAAATCTGGAGACAGCTTTCCCCAGTGTGCGGGATCGCCGTTGCCTTCGTAGCCCCAGTGCACCGGATCGGCCGCCAAGGTGGAAAAGCTGGCGGACAGCATCAATACGATAGAGAGTTTACCTTTCATTTTTCATCCCTTGAAAATAATGATACAGCATCGTTGAGCGCGGGGCGCAGGTGCGTCCGGTCACTTGCCGAGCCGAATAATACGCCAGTTTATGGTGAGCAATCGTGAGATATAACAAGAAGAAGGGTGCCCACCGTTGCATACGGTGGGCGGGACTCGCGGGATGGCGTTATTACGATGCGCGGCGTTGGCCGGTAATGCGGCACCATTCTTCGCGTTCAGCGACCGGATCGAGCGTGAACTTGTCTGCATACGCTTCTGCGACGCCTTCGGCCTGCGTCGCCAGCACGCCGGACAGGCCGAGGTGGCCGCCTGCTTTTGGCAAATCGCTAATCAGCGGTGCCAGTTCGCGCAGCGGGCCAGCAAGGATGTTGGCAACGACGACATCGGCAGACAGGTCGGCAGGCTGCTCTTTCGGCAGATAAAGCTCAAGACGCTCGGAAACGCCGTTGCGCTGTGCGTTATCCCGGCTGGCCTGAATCGCCTGCGGATCGATATCAATCCCGATGGCGCGTGCCGCACCCAGTTTCAGGGCGGCAATCGCCAAAATGCCGGAACCGCAGCCGAAATCGATAATGGTTTTCCCTTCCAGATCCAGCCCGTCGAGCCATTGCAGGCACAGCGCGGTCGTCGGGTGGGTGCCAGTGCCAAAGGCCAGGCCCGGATCGAGCATGACGTTGACGGCAGTCGGGTCAGGAATGTCACGCCAGCTTGGGCAAATCCACAGACGTTTGCCGAACTGCATTGGGTGGAAGTTATCCATCCACTCGCGTTCCCAGTCTTTGTCTTCCAACTGCTCGATTTTGTGTTTAAAACCCACGCCCAGCAGCGGCTCTTGCTCCAGCATCGCGATAACCGCGTTCATATCGGTTTCGGCATCGTACAGCGCAATCGCGTCGGTATCGCCCCACAGGCGGGTCTCGCCCGGCAGCGGCTCGAACACCGGAGTATCGTGCGTATCCTGAAACGTAACGGATACCGCACCGCTTTCCATCATGACGTCACCCAGTTGTTCTGCAACCTTTCCTGAGGTGTTTATTTTCAGTTGAATCCACGGCATAGCAGTCTCTATTACATTTAAAGTGAAGATGAAGCGGCAACCGGCGCTGGTGGATTATGACCAAAGCGGTTGCCAATAATAAACGCCATCAGGCTGAGTAACAGCGATGGCACAATCGGGTGATATCCAGCCAACTGAAGATTGAAGCTAGCCAGTAAGGTATAGCAAATCGCCCCGGTGAACATGGCGCTGAGCGCCCCTGCGGCATTCGCGCGTTCCCAATACAGGCCCAGTACCAGCGGCCACAGAAACACCGCTTCCAGCCCGCCAAACGCCAGCAGATTCAGCCAGATGATCATATCCGGTGGCCGTAAGGAGGCCAGCAGCACCAGCAGGCCCAACAGCAGGGTGGTCATGCTGGACAGGATTTTGATGCGGCGCTCGTTGTGGATCTGCTGCGGACGTACGCTGAGATAGAGATCTTTAATGATCGTGGCGGAGGCCTGAAGCAGATGCGCATTAATGTTGGACATGATAGCGGCCATTGGCGCGGCGAGAAAGATCCCAGCGGCCAGTGGCGGTAATACGGTGACCATCAACGCCGGTAACACCTGATCGGGGATCGTCAGATCTGGCATCACGGCGCGGCCCAGCGCACCGGCCAGATGCATGCCGAGCATCAGGATGCCGATGACGATCGTGCCGATGATAATCCCGCGGTGCAGCGCTTTGCTGTCGCGATAAGAGATACAGCGAACGGCGGTGTTCGGCAGGCCGATAACGCCGAAGCAGACCAGCACCCAGAATGAAGCCATAAACGGCATCGACAGAATACCGCCGCTGCCCTGCGGTGAAACCAGCATTGGGTCGATCTGTTGCAGCTTATCCACTGCGCTGTGTAATCCCCCAGCGGCATAGATCACGCCGACCAGCAGGATGACGGTGCCGATCAGCATCACGATGCCCTGCATGGCATCATTGAGCACGCTGGCGCGGAAGCCGCCAAACGTGGTGTACAGCGCGATGGTGACGCCGAAAATCAGCAGGCCGATGTCATAAGGAATGTTCGCTGCGGTTTCCAGCAGACGCGCGCCACCGATGAACTGGACGGCCATCGCACCGATAAACGCGACCAGCAGGCTGATGCTGGCAAACCATACCAGCAGCGGACTGTTGTAGCGGGCGTACAGCATGTCATTCAGCGTGATGGCGTTGTAGCGCCGCGCCAGAATGGCGAATTTTTTCCCCAGAATGCCCAGCGACAGCAGCATGGTGGGAAGTTGGATCATCGACAGCAGCACCCAGCCCAGCCCGTATTTATACGCGGCACCCGGCCCGCCGATAAACGAGCTGGCGCTGACGTAAGTACCGATGAGCGTCATCGCCAGTACAAACCCGCCCATTGAGCGGCCGCCGAGGAAATACTCGTTAAGAAAGTTACCCGCCTGACGGCGGCGGTACGCATAGACCGACAGCCCGAAGACCAGCAGCAGGTAGCCAATCAGCGGCAGTAAAATTTCAATTTGCATCGTCACTCTCCAGTGAGATATCGCGGAAAATGACGCGCACCATCAGCCAGCACAGCAGCGTAAACACGAGCGGCAGCAACAGGCAGGCCATCTCAAACCAGTGTGGAAGGCCAGTGATCCCTTGTGTGTTGTCTGGCAAATAGGCGGCAAGCACCCAGGCCAATAAATAAACCAGCGTCAGGCCAAACGCCCAGCGGGCCTCTTTGTGCGCCTGAGGAAAGCGTGTATCCATGTTCTGCTCCACCGTTAATGGGAGAATGGGCATCGTTATGAACGTCGTGATGACGAAAGCGGGAATTTTACGGCATGTGGGCCAATTGACTAGTAAGAATTACGCCATCAGCGTAAAAGCCAGCCGCAGGGGGGACTCATCGCGTGGTGAAAAAATCTGCGTCGTTATGGGGAAAAGGAGGTATTGCGTGCCAGATTGCCTTACCTGATTCAGTAACATCACCAGCAAATAACAGCGGAAATAAAATTTATCTCGCCACAAAATAATACTAAATGAGTATCTTGGCTTATTGATCTTGAGGTAATTGGCGAATGATGGATGCCACATCGCATAATTTTCTCAGGAGAACGTTTACTATAGGGCTATTATTTATCGTCTGCTATTCCAGCGAGGAATAGTTGCGATACGAAAGGAAAGTAATAATAGCGCCAACGATATTGGCGCTGTTGTGCATCAGGTAATTATCGTGTCGCAACTTCCTGCTGCCTGGATTATTTAGTCGTTACTATTATGTTAAAGATGAACCAAAGGAGTCGTTATGTCAGTTTCAGCAAGAAATCAGCTTTCGGGTGTTGTGTCTTCCATTGTTGAGGGTGCGGTAAACAATGAAGTGGCATTGACCCTGGAAAGTGGGGATAAGTTAACGACGGTGATTACACGAGCCAGCTGTCAGTCTATGGACCTTGCCGTTGGCAAGCCGGCCATTGCGTTGGTGAAAGCCCCTTGGGTCATTCTGGCATCCGCCGAATGTGGTTTGAATTTTTCTGCCCGCAATCAGTTTCACGGTAAGGTGAGTTCCGTCACGAAAGGTGCCGTTAACTCGACAGTACAGCTGGAGACTGCCGGTGGGTTGACGCTGACCTCAACTGTTACCAATGAAAGTCTGGAAGAGATGAATATTGATGTGGGCAGCGAATTAATCGCTCTGGTTAAAGCATCCAGTATTATTCTGGCTACCCGGAAATAATTGCCGACTTCTTTAGCGAATTAAACCGCTTCCAGCCGATAAACGACCGACCTATACGGGTTTATCGGCTTATTTTTTACCGTAAATGCTTTCTCCCTTTGATGTATCCCCGCGTAAAACATCCCTTATTTCGCTGTTCAAATGACCCACATCAACTATCGCTGGAAATGTGATCTGGATGATTGACCCTGAATTTTGTGTGTGGATAATGTCGATGTGTAAAAATATATATAACGATGCTCGTCATACTTCAAATTGCATGTACGTTGGCTGCGCTTAGTCACCCGAATCACTTACCTGAGTAAGCTCATCGGGATTCCTTCCCTTGCCGCCTGCCTGAAATTTGAATTATTTAGAGCGGATATTATTTAACTCTGGGATCATCATGGGAATTAACAGGCGTACTTTTTTGTCGTATCTGGCGGCACTGTCTGCTTTACCTCTTTTGCCTGCGTCCTTTGCACATGCGTTTGATCGTATTGCCGGACGGTTTGGTCAGATTCCCAACCCTTCTGATATTCAGCGTGTTATCAGCGCGGGGCCGCCTGCGGATCTGCTGCTGTTAGCACTGGCGCCAGAAAAGCTGCTTGGGTTTTCATCGTTTGATTTGTCGGGCGAATCGGGGGCGCTGTTTTCTGAAACCGTACGCCGATTGCCGCGTTTGGGCCGCCTATCGGGCCGAGCCAGTACGTTATCGCTGGAAAAACTGCTGACGCTGAACCCAGACATCATCATCGACTGCGGGAATGCTGATGAAACATATCGCTCTCTGGCGCAGAGAACCGCACAGCAAACCGGTGTGCCTTACGTGCTGGTGGATGGCGGCCTTCAGGATACGCCTTCGCAGCTCCGGCAGGTGGGGCAGTTACTGAATGTCGCAGAGCGGGCGGAGCAGCAGGCGCAGTTTGCCGAGGCGATTTTGCAGCGTGCGAATGCCTACCGCACCAATGCTCAAGCTGAGAAGCCGCGTTTTTATTTCGCTCGCGGGGCGATGGGGCTGGAAACCGGCCTGCGTGGTTCTCTCCACACCGAAGCGGTGGAGCTATTGGGTTTTGAGAACGTTGCTACCGCAGGGGAGCTAAAAACGCTGACTCAGGTGTCGATGGAGCACATTCTGCGGTGGAACCCGGAACTCATCATCACGCAGGATGTGCAGAGCTATCAGCACATTATGCATTCGGAGCAATGGCGGGGCGTGCATGCGGTTGCACAGCGGCGCGTGATCCTGATGTCCGGCTTGCCGTTTGGCTGGCTGGATGCACCGCCCGGTCTGAACCGGCTGCTGGGGCTGTGCCGCTTACAAAGCCATTTTGACCCTGCTGCTGCTCAGCAGCTCAAAAGTGATACCCGAATGTTTTTCCGCCTGTTTTGCCATACCGATCTGAATGATGCGCAGCTTGAGCAACTGCTGAGAGTGGTATGAAAAGCCATACCATTACTCTAGTTCTGGGGGTTTTACTGATCGGCAGCGCGCTGCTCGCGTTAGCGGTGGGGCACTATTCCCTCTCTGTGCATGAAATCCTGCAAATTATCGCTGCTCCGCAGGGAACAGCGTCGATCGAGCCACGTAAAGCGACGGTATTCTGGAACATTCGCGTGCCGCGCCTGCTGGCGGCGATGCTGATTGGCGCCGGGCTGGCTGCCGCCGGCGCAGCTTATCAGGGCATGTTCCGTAATCCTCTGGTTTCCCCCGATATTCTTGGTGTCTCTGCCGGTGCTGGCGTAGGGGCAACGCTCGGGATTTTCCTTGGCTTACCGATGCTGTTTATTCAGCTTCTGGCGTTTGTCGGTGGGCTAGGGGCGGTGACGCTGGTCTGCCTGATTGCCCGTATGGCGAAACGACACGATCCCGTATTGGCACTGGTGCTGGTGGGTATGGCGATCGGCGCATTAGGCGGTGCGGCGATCGCACTGATCAAGATCCTGGCCGATCCCTATACTCAGCTACCGTCTATTACTTTCTGGCTATTGGGTGGGCTCTCCGCCATCACCATTCAGGACTTAAACGTTGCCGCGATACTGATTGTGATTGGGTTGGCCCCGCTTATTTTACTGCGCTGGCGCATGAATCTGTTGAGCCTGCCGGATGAAGAAGCCCGCACGCTGGGAGTGAATATTCGTTGTACGCGGCTGTTATTCATTTTTGCGGCGACGTTAATTACCGCCAGCGCGGTGTCGATTGCTGGAATCATCGGGTGGATAGGGCTGGTGGTGCCGCACATCTGCCGTTTGATCGTCGGAGACAATTTCAATCGGCTATTGCCCGTTTCCATTGCCGTTGGGGCGCTGCTGCTGTTACTCACCGACACGCTGGCACGCACGCTGGCTGCGATTGAACTGCCGCTAGGCATTCTGACGTCGTCCATCGGTGCGCCCTTCTTCCTGCTCCTGCTGTTGAGGGGAGAAAGAGCATGACGGGCAGCAGCATCGCTACGCTTCAGGCGGTTAGCGTCGGATATGGTCGCACCGTTGTGAACCGCGACATCTCGTTTTCACTACCATCCGGGCAGATTACCTGTTTGCTGGGCACCAATGGCAGCGGCAAAACCACCCTGATGCGCACCCTGTTGGGCCTGATTCCTGCCTTTTCTGGTCAGATACACATCGGCGAAAAACCTATTGCCGCATGGTCTGCCAGAGCGCTCGCACAGGTCGCGGCCTATGTGCCTCAGGCGCATGACTCTCCCTTTTCCTTTCGCGTGCTGGATATGGTGCTGATGGGATGTCACCCCCGTTTGTCGCTCTTTTCCACGCCCGGAAAACGTGAGATCGCGAGTGCTGAAGCGGTGTTATCACAGCTAGGTATTTTGTCGCTGAGCCAGCGTTCATACGCGACGCTGAGCGGAGGGGAGCGCCAGCGCGTACTGATTGCCCGCGCATTAGTACAGCAGCCTGCGCTGATGGTGATGGACGAACCGGCGGCCAGTCTGGATTTTGGCAATCAGATTCGATTATTGGCACACATCAAGCGGCTTAAAGAAAGCGGCATCGCGGTGCTGATGTCCACACACCATCCTCAGCATGCGCGAGCCGTGGCGGATAACGTGGTTTTGCTACATCCCGGCGCGGGGACGGAACAGGGATCTCCGGACGCGCTGCTGACGCCAACGAGGCTGGCGGCGCTATACGGCGTACAAGAAGCGGATATTCACGCCCATTTCCGTACCTGATGCCCTGTGCGTGCAGGTAAACGGCATCGAATAAAAGAGAAATCAGGAAGAGAATATGATTATCGACGAGATTGATTTTTCCGCGCTTTATCAGGCGCATATGGCGCGGGCGGCCAGAACCGCCAAAACCCCGGAACACTGGGATAAGCGTGCAGAAAACATGGCAATAGAATGCGCGGGGCCACGCGATCCGTATCTGGATCGGTTCATCGCCAACATGGATTTTTCGGGGGCGACAACGCTGCTGGACGTTGGATGCGGGCCGGGGTCGGTGTGTCTGAATGTGGCGTCGCGTCTTGAACAGGTTTACGGCATTGATTACAGCGAGGGCATGCTGGACGTGGCACGCCGTCGGGCGGAGGCAATGGGGATAGGAAATGCGACATTTGCTCACCGTGCCTGGGAAGACGACTGGGCAGATCTGCCCGACTGCGACATTGTGGTGGCATCGCGATCGACGCTGGTTATGGATCTGGCGGCCGCGCTTTACAAGCTGAATCAGAAAGCCCGCCTGCGGGTGTACACCACCCACACGGTTTCCCCTACGTTTGTCGATCCACGGATTTCGGCGGCAATCGGGCGAACATCGACATCGTTACCGAACTATATCTATGCCGTGAATATCCTCTATCGCATGGGCATTCACGCCAGCGTGAGCTTTATTCGCGGGCAGAATTGCCAAAGGCATACCGAAACCTTCGAGCGTTTTGCGGACGGTGTGGCCTGGTCATTAGGCAAGTTGAGTGAGGAAGAAAAACAGCGCCTGAGAGCCTATTACGATGCGCATCAGGATGATGATATTCCGCTCGTTTCGCCGACGCGGGATTGGGCGTTTGTCTACTGGGATGTGGTTCCACATGCGGAGTTCGCGCGATGATTTATATCCCGGATGCGTACCTTGACCAGCTCTTGCAGGAAGATATTCAGTACGGTGATGTCACCACACGGGCGCTGGGAATAGGGCAAGGGGAAGGGGAGATCGCGTTTTTCCATCGTCAGGGTGGGTGCGTGAGCGGGATGCCGGTGGCGGAACGCCTGCTACAGCGGCTGGGGCTGCGGGTGACGCATTGCGTTCAGGAAGGGGAACGCGTGCAGCCCGGCGCGGCGATGCTTGCCGCAACGGGCAATGTCGCCGCGTTACATCAGGGATGGAAAGTCGCGCAGAACGTGCTGGAGTGGTGCTGTGGCGTCAGCGAGTATCTGCATCAAATGAAAGCAATTTATACTCGCGAGGTGCCATCTGGGCAGATTGCCTGTACACGCAAAATTATTCCGGGTACGAAGCTGCTCTCAGTCTTAGCCGTGCTGGCCGGGGGCGGAATTGTGCACCGTCTGGGCTGTGCAGAAACCGTGCTGCTATTCACGAACCATCGTCGCTTTTTGTCGAATCAGGACGATTGGGCCGCCCATGTTGCCCAACTACGCCACGCGGCACCGGAGAAAGCCATCATCGTGGAAGTGGATAGTCCCGATGAGGCGATGATGGCGCTCAGCGCCGGGCCCGATATTCTACAGCTTGATAAGTTTACGCCTGAACAGGTGATTGCCACGCTGTCTTACGCTGCCCGCCATGCGCCCGCATGTAAGGTGTCTGCGGCGGGAGGAATCAACTTGCAAACGGTTCAACGCTATGCCGAAACCGGTGTTGCTCTGCTCGTCACGTCTGCGCCTTACCACGCGCCCTCTGCCGATATCCGTGTCGTTTTAACGCCAAAACGCTAACGTCATCATCCTGAACGCCCGGATGACGGGAAGTGGCGATATCTATCGTTATATAAATTTTTATACAGCAATGTGTTTTTTTAAGGGAACAATGTCATGCAAATAAAAAAATTAAGTTGGTTGTTGTCAGCCAGTCTATTACCCGTCTCTTGCGTCTATGCCGCCTCTGGTGACGCGGTTGAGGGCACGAAGGAGAAAGACGTGATGACGGTGTGGAGCAGCCCGGTCGCGGCGACCAACGATATTGTGAATCAGGAGCAGATTAATCAGCTAAATCGACGCAATGTGGCGGAAGCGCTGAATACCGTGCCGGGAGTGACGTTACAAAAGTCAGGCGGGCGCAGTGAGCAACAGGTGAAAGTTCGCGGCTTTGATAGCCGACAGGTGCCGGTTTTCCTCGACGGCGTGCCGATTTATGTTCCCTATGACGGCAACCTGGATCTTGGCCGTTTTCAGGCTTCCGATCTGGCGGCGGTCGAGGTGTCTAAAGGGTATACCTCGCTGTTACAGGGCCCGAATCAAATGGGGGGCGCGATTAACCTCACTACCCTGCGGCCGAAAAAAGAGCTGGAAGCGAACGTGCGCTTGAATCAGGGCTGGGCGCGCGGGCGTGACAACGCGCATAACATGGATGCGTCGTTTGGCGGGAAAAGCGATTTGGGGTTCTTCCAGATTAGCGGCAGTCGTCAGAAGCAGCGGTTTACCGGGCTGCCTCACGGCGTTGATAACGCGATTGCCGGTAGCGAAGGTCAGCGGATGAATTCCGGCAATGATGACAAGCGCGGCATGCTTAAGGTCGGGTTTACGCCGCGGGAATCCGATGAATATACGTTTACCTACATCAATCAGGAAGGTGAAAAGAATACGCCGCCTTATGCAGGCAACAGCGGTCAGTCAGGACGCTATTGGCAGTGGCCGGACTACAACAAAGAAAGCTATTACTATCAGGGCACCACAAAGCTTAGTGACAGAATGACGCTGAAAAGCCGCTTCTATCACGATGAATTTGAAAATACCTTGCTGATGTATAAAACGCTGGCGGATTTCAAAAATAAGAGCGGTAACTATAGCCACTATGCGGATTTCAGTAACGGCGCGGGGCTGCAATTAGGGATTGATATGCGCGAGCTGGATTTGCTGTCGTTCGCCGTACACTGGAAAGATGATGTGCATCGCGAGAAAGGGGCGATTAATGCGCCATATGACCGCTATAAGGACCGTACCTGGTCGATGGCAAGCGAATACCAGTGGAATGTGTTCGATAAGCTGGACGCGGTATTTGGCCTGAGTTACGACTGGCGCGACAGCAAGCAGGGCATGAAGTATGAGAAAAACGGCGCGCTAACGAATTATGACCAAAACAATCAGGATGCCTTTAACTGGCAGATGATGACGAAGTACCGCTTCGATAATCGCGATGAGCTGCAATTATCGCTGTCTGAACGTAGCCGTTTTCCTACGTTGAAAGAGCGTTACACCACCTCTAAGCCAGCCAAAAATCAGGATGCGCTGGTTAATCCGAACCTCAAACCCGAACGTGCGCAAAACCTTGAGCTGAACTATCGCGGCGGCTTGACCGAAAGCTGGGGTTACGACGCCAGCGTGTACTACAACCGGGTATCGAATGCGATTCTGTCACATAACATTACGCCAAGCCTGATCCAAAATCGTAACAGCGGCCGGGTAGATTACTACGGCATGGATCTGGGTATTCACGGTGATGTCAAAGATTGGCTAACCGTCGGGGTTAACTATGGGCTGATTCATAGCGATGTGAAACGCCAGGAAATCGGCAACATTGTCGATCTGCCGAAGCATAAGGTGTTTGCCTGGGCAACGATCACGCCTGTCGAACCGGTCAGCATTACGGTGATGGAAGAAGCGCGTAGCTGGGGATTCAATAATTCAGATAATAACGATAAAACGCGCGGATTTGCGGTGACCAATGTGCGGGTGGATTATCGTCTGGGTGCTGGCTTTAGCGTGAATGCGTCGGTCAACAACCTGTTTGATACGGCCTACGCTTATCAGGAAGGTTATGTTGAGGAAGGACGTAATTATTGGTTGGGCGTTGCTTACCAGTATTAATCCCCGAGGGCATATATACCTTAAATAACAAAGGCCAGCATAAGCTGGCCTTTTGACTCGATTGCGCAGCGTTTACTGCAAGCCGAGTTTCTTCTCCAGATAGTGGATGTTCGTGCCACCTCTCTGGAAGTTTTCATCGCTCATGATCTTCATCTGAAGTTCGATGTTGGTTTTGATGCCATCGATAATCAGTTCAGCCAGCGCGTTCTTCATACGGGAAATCGCGATTTCGCGGGTTTCGCCGTAGGTGATCAGCTTGCCGATCATAGAATCGTAATACGGCGGTACGGTATAACCGGCGTAAATGTGCGATTCCCAACGGACACCAAAGCCGCCCGGCGCGTGGAAACGCGTGATTTTACCTGGGCTTGGCAGGAACGTGTTCGGATCTTCCGCGTTGATACGGCATTCCACTGCATGGCCGCGAACCTTGACGTCTTTCTGCTTGATGGACAGCGGCAGACCAGCAGCAATACGCAGCTGTTCTTTGATCAGATCCACGCCGGTAATCATCTCGGTGACCGGATGCTCCACCTGAATACGGGTGTTCATTTCAATGAAGTAGAACTCGCCGTTTTCGTATAGGAACTCAAACGTACCCGCACCGCGATAGTTGATATCGATACAGGCTTTGGCGCAGCGATCGCCGATATTGCGGCGCAGTTCGTCTGTGATGCCCGGTGCTGGCGCTTCTTCCACCACTTTCTGGTGGCGACGCTGCATGGAGCAGTCACGTTCGGCCAGATAAACGGCATGGCCCTGACCGTCAGCCAATACCTGAATTTCCACGTGACGTGGGTTTTCCAGGTATTTTTCCATGTAGACCATGTCGTTGTTGAAAGCCGCTTTGGCTTCCGCACGGGTCATGTTGATGGATTGTTCCAGCTCTTTGTCGCTGCGCACGACGCGCATACCACGACCGCCGCCGCCGCCAGAGGCTTTGATGATGACCGGATAGCCGATGCGTTTTGCATGAGCGCGGTTAGCGTCCATGTCACCGTCTAACGGGCCATCAGAGCCAGGTACGGTTGGAACACCCGCTTTTTTCATCGCGGTAATGGCTGACACTTTGTCACCCATCAGGCGAATGGTTTCTGCGCGTGGGCCGATGAAGATAAAGCCAGAGCGTTCAACCTGCTCGGCAAAATCCGCATTTTCGGACAGGAAACCGTAACCAGGGTGAATTGCGACGGCCCCAGTGATTTCCGCAGCGGAAATAATCGCTGGGATATTCAGATAGCTTTTTGTTGACGGCGCCGGGCCGATACACACGGTTTCGTCCGCCAGCAATACGTGTTTCAAATCGCGATCCGCACTGGAGTGAACGGCGACGGTTTTGATGCCCAGTTCTTTACAGGCACGCAAAATACGCAGCGCAATCTCTCCGCGGTTAGCGATAACGATTTTATCTAGCATGATAAGCCTCGTTATTCGATGACAACCAGTGGCTCGTCAAATTCAACCGGCTGACCGCTTTCGACCAGGATGGCTTTAACCACGCCTGATTTGTCGGCTTCGATCTGGTTCATCATTTTCATGGCTTCGACGATGCACAGGGTATCGCCAACATTGACGTGCTGACCCACTTCCACAAACGCTTTAGCGTCCGGGCTTGGGGTGCGATAGAAGGTTCCAACCATTGGAGAACGAACGATGTGTCCACTGATGGCAGCCGGTGCTGCTGCAGCTTCCACTGGCGCTGGTGCAACGGCGGCGGCCAGAGCAGGCTGTGGCTGCATCATTGGCGTAGCGTAGGCCTGTTGCATCATCGGGTAGTTAACCGCTGCTGGGGCACGACTGATACGTACTGATTCTTCACCTTCAGAAATTTCCAGTTCGGCGATGCCGGACTCTTCAACCAGTTCGATCAGTTTTTTGATTTTACGAATATCCATGGATGTGGTTCCGTACTCTTTTGTTTAATTGGAAGTTGACAGGCGTTTTACCGCCGTCTGTAAAGCATACTGATAGCCATCTGCCCCCAGGCCACATATCACGCCTACCGCAACATCAGAAAGATAGGAGTGATGACGAAAAGGCTCACGTGCGTGCACGTTGGACAGATGAATTTCGATAAACGGAATCGAGACCGCCAGCAGGGCATCACGCAGCGCAACGCTGGTGTGGGTGAATGCCGCTGGGTTAATCAGAATGAAGTCTGTGTTTCCTCTGGCCTGATGGATGGTATCGATCAGGACATGTTCCGCGTTGGATTGCAGATGGGAAAACTTCACGTTCAATGTCTGCGCCTGTGTTTCCAGTTCGCTGACAATGTCTGCTAGCGTCGTCTTACCGTATTTGTCGGGCTCTCGGGTTCCTAGCAGATTCAGGTTTGGACCGTTCAAGAGCAAAATGTGAAACTTTTCTGCCATTGTGCTGCTATCTCCCGCGATTGACCAAGATTGCCAAAACCGTGTCGCACAAAATAGCGCGAAGCTATTCGTTTGTCACCTTTCGTGATGCAAATTGTCCGGCCCGAGAAATTAAAGTCGTGCATTATAACCATATCGTGGCAATTCGCAGCTAAATACTGGTCTTATCTGCGGAGATATTCCTGCGCCAGACCGTGAGACAGCGTGAATCTTGCTGCGGCTCACACCCGGCTTTTCCCCTGCTAGCGCGGCGTTTAGCGCCACCATTGACGAAATTTCTTATAACGGAACAGCAGCAATATCAGCGCCGCGAGCGCATACAAAATGGGCTGTGGAGACAGCGTTTTAACTGACCAAAGATAGTGGATAGGCGCAAGGATGGCGACTAAATAGACGAAATTATGCAGTTTTTGCCATTGCGATCCCAACTTGCGCATCATTATCTGTGGCGAGGTCACCGCCAGCGCCAGCAAAATCAGCCAGCTTATGACACCCAGCGTCAAATAAGGACGGGATATCAGCTCCTTACCCAACAGCGCCAGATGATCCAGGCCCAGTTCCAGCAGCGCATAGCTCACCAGATGTAACGTCGCCCAGAAAAAGCACCACAGGCCGAGGAGGCGTCGGCAGCGAATAAGCAGTGGCTGTTTGCCATAGCGAGCCAGTGGCGTGACTAACAGCGTCGCCAGCAGCAATTTCAGCGCCATTCTGCCGGTAAAATGCTGGATATCCTTGGCTGGATCGGCGCTGAACCACCCTTGGTCAACCGACAATATCAGCCACAGCAGCGGCAGAAAACCAGCCAGATGGAGTAGCACTTTTAACCGGGTAATGTGTTGTAGCGTCAGTCTCATGCTGATGTGAATTCCTATCCTGACAAAGTGTTATTGGCGAGACGTTTTGTGTTATTAGCTAGGCGTTTTGTGTTATTAGCTAAAAGTTGTCGCGCAGATTCAAGCCGCGATACAGCGAAGCGACCTGTTCCGCATAGCCGTTGAACAGCAGCGTAGGTTGACGCTCAACGTTAAGCAGGCCGCCTGAACCGATGACGCGTTCTGTTGCCTGCGACCAGCGCGGGTGATCCACATGGGGGTTAACGTTGGCGTAGAAGCCATATTCGTCCGGAGCCGCCAGGTTCCACGTGCAGGGTGGTTTCTCACGAGTGAACCGAATATGTACGATGGATTTGATGTTTTTGAAGCCGTATTTCCACGGCGTGACTAACCGGATAGGGGCGCCGTTCTGCGGCGGCAACGTTTTGCCGTAAACCCCGACGGCCAGCAGCGCCAAAGGGTTCATGGCTTCATCCAGCCGCAGTCCTTCTACATAGGGATAATCTAACCCGCCGCCCATGAAGCGATCTTTTTGTCCCGGCATCTGTTCCGGGTCGTAAAGCGTCTGAAACGCCACGTAGCGGGCGTTGCTGGTGGGTTCGGCGAATTTTATCAGCTTGGCCAACTCAAAACCGACCCACGGAATCACCATCGACCACGCCTCAACGCAGCGAAAACGGTAGATCCGTTCTTCCAGTGGAAAGCGTTTGAGTAAATCGTCGATATCCAGCGTGAGGGGTTTGGCGACATCGCCGTCTATCTTGACGGTCCAGCCTTCGGTTTTTAACCCGCCCGCATTGGCTGCCGGATCGGCTTTATCGAGCCCGAACTCATAGAAGTTGTTATACCCCGTGACCTTATCTTCCGGCGTGAGCGGTAAATCGAGCTTCCAGTCTGTAGGTTGGCTAAACGTGAGCGGTTTACCCGGCGGCGCTTTGGGTTTATCAGCACCTTTAAACCAGGCCAGCAGATCAGCCTGCGCAGAAAACGGCAGGGCAAGTGCCGCAGCGGAAATACCCAGCGCTTTGAGTACGCGTCGGCGCTGATAGAAGAGGGATTCCGGGGTAACGTCGGCTTCCGTGAACTTGCGATGTTTGTGCATGTGAACTCCCGCCAGTCATTATTATTGTTGACGCAAAGTGGCGTTTTTACTGCTTACCGTTCACTTAGTTATAGATGACTTGCGGTGGAAACCGCGACAGGAGAGATGAAATACTTTTTTGCAGGGTGTAACAGCGCTCAAGATTACTGATAATGCGTTGGGCGATGATAATGGATAGATCGTAAAGACGCTGTGAATACATCCATGTACGCTCGAGCCGCGACATCCCTGTCGCGGACGCTTTACTCTTCTATTCCATTATCACCGTTTTCGTTCCGCAAATTAATACGTCAACGAACGGTGTTAGCTGATTTTTACCAGCGTACGGCCAGTGACTTTATTTTCCAGCAGCGCAGCAGCGGTGGCTGGGACGTCTTCTAATCCGATTTCCTGTGTGACCTGCTGATAGAACGACTCAGGCAGGATGGTAGCCAGACGCTCCCATGCCTGCTGACGGCGAGCCAGCGGTGCCATAACGGAATCCACGCCTTGCAGGCGAACATTGCGTAAAATAAAAGGCATTACGGTAGTCGGCAGCGCAACACCGCCAGCCAGACCGCATGCGGCGACTGTCGCGTTGTAATCCATCTGTGCCAGCAGCGTCGCCAGTACGTTATCGCCGACGGTATCCACCGCGCCAGCCCAGCGTTGTTTCTCCAGCGGGCGAGGGCTTCCGCTGAATTCGCTGCGATCCAGTACCTGCTTCGCTCCGAGTTTCTTCAGGTAATCGGTGTTGTCGGCACGACCGCTCACGGCGGTGACCTGATAGCCTAGCTCTGCAAGCAGGGCGACAGCCGTACTGCCGACGCCGCCGCTGGCACCGGTCACAATAATGTCGCCGCTTTCCGGTGTGATGCCACCGTCTTCCAGCGCCATGACGCACAGCATCGCGGTGAAGCCCGCGGTGCCAAGGATCATGGCGTTACGCGCATCCAGCGATGCGGGTAGGGGAACCAGCCAGTCGCTCTTCACGCGTGCCTGTTGCGCCAGTCCGCCCCAGTGGTTTTCACCCACGCCCCAACCGGTCAGGATGACGGGCTGGCCGACGGTAAACCGATCGCTGTCGCTGTGACGTACGGTTCCTGCGAAGTCGATTCCAGGAACCATCGGGAAATTACGGATAATTTTGCCTTTGCCGGTAATGGCAAGTGCATCCTTATAGTTAATACCGGACCAGTTGATATCGACAGTTACATCCCCGGTGGGAAGCTGCTCGGCGTCAATCTCGCGAATCTGAGCGTGGGTCAGTCCGTCTGACTGTTCAAGAACTAAAGCCTGCATGGGCTATCTCCTGTAGCAGGATTAATGTGGGGAAGTCATTAACGACTATATACCCGTCATACTTCAAGCTGCATGTGCGTTGGTGTCGTTCAGTCACCCGAATCACTTACTTGAGTAAGCTCATCGGGATGCCCTCGCTCGCCGCGTTACGAGGCGCATAAATGAGCCTCGCCCTAGCGGGCCAACGCTTTGCGTTGTTCAAAACGCTAGCGTTTTGTCCTGGAACTCGAATTATTTAGGGTATAGTTATTACAGGTACTATTTGTTAATAAAGTACCGTTTGTTAATGAAGGTACTATGTTGCTGGCCTATGCGAACTGATAAAAAACAACAAACTCGCAGAAATAACAATTATTTGGAATAGGACGCAGGGATGGGATTTACGACCAGATTCTCGATACTCGTGGTATTGCTGACGGTTCTCGCCATTTTTCTTATGCTTTTCAGTAGTATATTTAGCCTCTGTTATTATAGCCAGTTGCGAACCGAGCAGCAGCTGCGTGAGGTTACGGCCAGTATCGATCAGGCGTTATTAGTGCAATCGCCCGAAAATATCCAATATTGGCTGCCGAGTATGATGAAAACGGCAGGCATTGTTGTGCTGGATATTCAGGATAACGATTCGACCCTCTATTCAATACAGCTGCCTGAGGCCGGCTGGGAACGTACGCACCTCTATCATGAGGTCGAATTCCCGCTGATGCACCATCTGAACATGACGATCGCCATCAGGTATGTCGATCCGCTGATTGGTTTACCGCGCTTTGTGGTGTCGATGCTATCGGTGTTATTGGCTGCGGGTCTGATGCTCCTGATGCTGTATTTCTCCATCCGCTGGCTGCGCCGTCAGGCCGCCGGTCAGGAAGAGTTGGAAGAACGAGCACAGCGTATTCTCAAGGGTGAGCGTGAATCGGTTATGCAGGGGTCGGTACGTGAATGGCCGGTCAATACCAGCGGGGCGCTCGATCAACTGCTGTCTGATTTAGTGGAGGCACGGGAGGAACGCGGGCGGGTTGATACCCTAATTCGCGCTTTCGCCGCGCAGGACGCCGAAACCGGGCTGAGTAATCGTCTGTTTTTTGATAATCAGCTGACCACGCAGTTGGAAGATGGTGAAGAAGTGGGGACGCACGGCGTTGTCATGATGATCCGCGTACCCGATTTTGAAACCTTGCAGGAAACGCATGGCTATACCAGTGCACTTCAGGAATACCGTTTCACGCTGGTCAACCTGCTATCGACGTTTGTCATGCGCTATCCCTCTGCGCTGCTGGCGCGCTATTTCAGCAGCGATTTCACCGTATTACTCCCCCATAGCACGCTAAAAGAAGCCACTGCGATTGCCACGCAGTTGGTGAAGGCCATCGATATTCTCCCTGCCTGCCCGTTGATCGATCGGGAAGAGGTGCTCCACATTGGTATCTGTGCCTATCGTGGTGGGCAAAGTGCTGAACAGGTGATGGAAAGTGTGGAAGACGCGACGCGCAATGCGGTGTTGCAGGGCGGTAACAGCTGGTGCGTGTTTGACAGGCAGGTGCCAGACAAAGGGCGCGGCAGCGTGAAATGGCGCACCTTGCTGGAACAGACGTTGGCGCGCGGCGGTCCGCGGCTGTATCAGAAGCCCGCGGTCACGAAAGAGGGCGTGGTGCATCATCGTGAAATGATGAGCCGGATCTACGACGGAGAACAGGAACTGCTCGCCGCGGAGTATATGCCGCTGGTTCAACAACTGGGGCTGGCGGCCAGCTATGATCGGCAGTTGGTGGCGCGCATTATTGATTTATCAGCGAGCTGGCCGGGCGAAACACTGGCTTTGCCGGTAAGTGTGGACTCACTTTTGCAGAAGCCTTTCCTGCGCTGGCTGAAAGAAGTCTTACTCCAATGTCCGAAAACGCAGCGGCAGCGCATTTTATTTGAACTTGCAGAGGCTGATGTTTGTCAATATATCGGCCGCCTGCGCCCGGTTCTTAATGTGATCCTGGGATTAGGCTGTCGCCTGGCAGTCACGCAGGCGGGTTTAACGCTGGTTAGTACGACGTATATCAAGTCACTCCCCGTGGAGATCATCAAGCTTCATCCCGGTTTGGTGCGTAGTCTTGAACGCCGCCCGGAAAATCAGCTGTTTGTACAAAGCCTGACCGAAGCCTGTAAAGGCACGCAAACGCGGGTGTTTGCCGCTGGCGTGCGCACCAAAGAGGAGTGGCGAATGCTGTTGGGCAAGGGTGTCTATGGTGGGCAAGGGGATTTTTTTGCCGCATCAGTCCTTGTAACGGATGAGCTGAAAAAATATTCATCGCGGCATCGTGTTTAATATAAACGTCCTGTGCAAATTGACGTAGAATGAGGCGGTTGTTAAATCGGTTAGTGTGTGCTTACGATAGCGGCAATCCGATTAAATGTTAGATTTTATGTCCTGTGTTAGCGCAATTCTGTCGGGTGGACAGTGGTAAGATGCCTTGCCGCCTGAGGAGAAAGCATTTTGTGCCTTCTCCCTGACGCCGACGTGCGCAACGCAGACTCATTTTTCACCGAAGCAGAGCCTTTTCGTGCCTTGTCGCTGCTTCGTGTGGTTGGTAAAGTAGGCGGATTTATTTTTCGCCCCCAGCTTGCAGGATTATCCTTTAGTTATGTTTAAGAAATTTCGTGGCATGTTTTCCAACGACTTGTCCATCGACCTGGGTACCGCCAATACCCTGATTTACGTTAAAGGGCAGGGCATCATACTGAATGAACCCTCTGTGGTTGCGATTCGTCAGGATCGCGCCGGTTCCCAAAAAAGCGTGGCGGCGGTAGGCCACGACGCTAAACAGATGCTGGGCAGAACGCCTGGGAATATCGTGGCGATTCGCCCGATGAAAGACGGTGTTATCGCCGATTTCCAGGTCACGGAAAAAATGTTGCAGCACTTCATCAAGCAAGTGCATAGCGATAGCTTTATGCGTCCGAGCCCGCGCGTGCTGGTGTGTGTTCCGGTAGGAGCAACACAGGTTGAACGTCGTGCCATTCGCGAATCTGCACTCGGTGCGGGTGCCCGTGAAGTGTTCCTGATCGAAGAGCCGATGGCGGCTGCGATCGGTGCTGGCATGCCGGTATCCGAAGCGACAGGTTCCATGGTCGTAGATATCGGTGGTGGTACCACGGAAGTGGCGGTGATCTCGCTGAACGGCGTGGTGTACTCCTCTTCTGTCCGTATTGGTGGTGACCGCTTCGATGAAGCGATTATCAACTACGTTCGCCGTAACTATGGCTCACTGATCGGTGAAGCAACGGCAGAACGTATCAAGCATGAAATCGGCTCCGCTTATCCGGGCGACGAAGTGCTTGAGATTGAAGTGCGTGGCCGTAACCTTGCTGAAGGTGTGCCGCGTGGATTCACGCTGAACTCCAACGAAATTCTGGAAGCGCTGCAAGAGCCGTTGACGGGTATCGTCAGCGCGGTCATGGCGGCGTTGGAGCAGTGCCCACCGGAACTGGCCTCCGATATTTCCGAGCGCGGTATGGTGTTAACCGGCGGCGGCGCGCTGCTGCGTAACCTGGATCGCTTGCTGATGGAAGAAACCGGTATTCCGGTCGTGGTGGCTGAAGATCCACTGACCTGTGTTGCCCGTGGCGGCGGCAAGGCGCTGGAAATGATCGACATGCACGGTGGCGATTTGTTCAGCGAGGAGTAATCCTGTCTGGAAAAGGGGGGACCGGATGGATGAACGCCTGCGTTTTTCATCTCTCGTGGTTACCCCTTTTTTATTTGCCTGATCGAATGAAATCCGCCCTACGGGGTGCCGCTTTGTGACGTTAAAAATCGCCAGGAGCGATTTGAGGTTGCTGTCGAGGAATACGCAAATTTTATGAAGCCGCTTTTTAGCAGGGGACCTTCCCTGCAATTACGACTTTTTCTTGCTGTCGTTACCGCGATTGTCGTGATCGTTGCGGACAGTCGGCTCGGTTCGTTCGTCAAAATCAGAACGTACATGGATACCGCCGTCAGCCCATTTTATTTTCTGGCGAATGGGCCCCGTCAGGTTCTGGACAATATGTCTGCCTCACTGGCAACCCGCGAGCAATTAGGCCTTGAAAATACCGCACTGCGTCAGGAACTGTTGATGAAAAACAGCGACCTGTTGCTGCTAGGCCAGCTCAAGCAGGAAAATGCGCGGTTACGTGAATTGCTCGGCTCGCCGCTGCGTCAGGATGAGCAGAAGATGGTAACGCAGGTGATGTCTGCCGGAACCGACCCTTACAGCGATCAGGTGGTGATTGATAAAGGTCAGGCGAACGGCGTGTATGAAGGGCAACCGGTCATCAGCGATAAAGGCGTGGTGGGTCAGGTTGTGGCGGTGGGGCAGTTTACCAGCCGGGTTTTGTTGATTTGTGATGTTTCCCACGCGCTGCCCATTCAGGTGCTGCGCAATGATATCCGCGTGATTGCTGCCGGTAATGGCTGCGCCGACGATCTGCAACTGGAGCACCTGCCTAACAATACCGATATTCGAGTCGGTGACGTGTTGGTCACATCGGGTCTGGGTGGACGTTTCCCTGAAGGGTATCCGGTAGCGGTTGTGTCATCGGTCAAAGCAGATACACAGCGGGCCTATACGATTATTCAGGCTCGCCCGACGGCAGGGCTACAGCGTCTGCGCTATCTGTTGTTGCTGTGGGGTGTGGAGAATAACTCCAATACGTCGCTGCCGCCGGCGGAGGTCCATCGGGTTGCCAATGAGCGACTGATGCAGATGATGCCGCAGGTTTTACCGTCGCCTGACGACATGGGGCCGCCGCTTCCTCCTGATGCCGCTGCGCCCACCGTCGAGCCGCAGAGAGGCCGTCAATGAACCGTTATCGCAGGCATGGCAACTGGATTATCTGGCTTTCTTTTCTGATCGCTATGGTTTTGCAGATTATGCCGTGGCCGGATGAAATCTACATGTTTCGCCCCTCCTGGCTGACGCTGTTCCTTATTTATTGGGTGATGGCATTGCCACATCGGGTCAATGTCGGCACAGGATTTATATTAGGTCTGATTATGGACCTGATTCTTGGGTCTACACTGGGAGTACGGGCGCTGGCGTTGAGCATTATTGCTTATCTGGTCGCCTTTAAATTCCAGCTGTTCCGAAATATGGCGTTATGGCAGCAGGCATTAATCGTCATGCTATTGTCGCTGCTGATGGACCTCACGGTATTCTGGGCAGAATTTTTAGTTATTAATGTCTCTTTCCGACCAGAAACATTCTGGAATAGCGTCGTAGATGGCGTACTCTGGCCGTGGCTGTTCCTGCTGATGCGTAAAATTCGCCGTCAGTTTACTGTGCAATAAGGTGATTCATGACCCAGCTTTATCTGGCCTCCGCTTCTCCCCGCCGTCGTGAACTGCTCACGCAGCTCGATATTCCTTTTGCTGTACTGAACGTCGCGGTGGAAGAACAGCGGTTACCGGAGGAGGCAGCGGAAGTCTATGTCCGGCGTCTGGCGCATGAGAAAGCGACCGCGGGTGTCGCGGCCGCCCCGCTCGATTTGCCGGTTCTGGGGGCGGACACCATCGTGGTACTGAACGGTCAGGTATTGGAAAAACCGCGGGATGAAGCCCATGCGGCAGAGATGCTGAGCCAGCTGTCCGGGAAACCGCATCAGGTGATGACGGCCGTCGCGCTGGCAGACAAAGACGATATATTGAGCTGTCTGGTGATCACCGACGTCGTCTTCCGTCCGCTCTCGCAGCAGGATATCGAACGGTATATCGCCAGCGGCGAACCGATGGATAAAGCCGGTGCTTACGGTATTCAGGGCAAAGGGGGATGCTTTGTCCGGTCGCTTAACGGGAGCTATTACGCGGTGGTTGGACTGCCGCTGGTAGAAACCCATGAGCTATTCAGTAATTTTGCTGCGTTGCGGAGTGCAAGAGGAAAACATGACTGCTGAGTTACTGGTAAACGTTACACCCTCAGAAACGCGCGTTGCCTATATCGACGGCGGTATTCTGCAGGAAATCCATATTGAGCGTGATGCGAAGCGCGGTATTGTTGGCAACATTTATAAAGGCCGCGTGAGCCGCGTTCTGCCGGGCATGCAGGCAGCGTTCGTGGATATCGGTCTGGATAAAGCGGCATTCCTGCACGCGTCCGATATTATGCCGCACACCGAGTGTGTTGCCGGTGACGAACAGAAGAATTTTCACGTCCGTGATATCGCCGAGCTGGTGCGTCAGGGACAGGATCTTATGGTGCAGGTGGTCAAAGATCCACTGGGAACCAAAGGCGCGCGTCTGACGACCGATATCACGCTGCCGTCGCGCTATCTGGTGTTTATGCCCGGTGCATCGCACGTTGGCGTGTCACAGCGGATTGAGAGTGAAGCGGAACGTGAGCGCTTAAAGAAGACGGTCGCCGAGTATTGTGACGATGACGGTGGTTTTATCATTCGTACCGCAGCGGAAGGGATCGGTGAAGAAGAGCTCTCACAGGATGCGGCGTTCCTGAAGCGCCTGTGGGGCAAGGTGATGGAGCGCAAAAAGCGCAACCAGACCAAATGTAAGCTCTACGGCGAAGTCGCGCTCGCCCAGCGAATTTTGCGTGATTTCGCCGGTGCGGCGTTGGATCGCATTCGGATTGACTCCCGGCTGACGTATGAAGCACTGCTGGAATTTACCTCCGAATATATCCCGGAGATGACCCGCAAACTCGAACACTATGCGGGTAAACAGCCAATTTTTGACCTGTTTGATGTGGAAAATGAGATCCAGCGCTCGCTGGACAGAAAGGTTGAACTGAAGTCCGGCGGCTATTTGATCATCGATCAGACTGAAGCGATGACGACCATCGACATCAACACGGGGGCGTTTGTCGGCCACCGTAATCTGGATGAGACCATTTTCAATACCAACACGGAGGCTACGCAGGCGATCGCGCGGCAGCTGCGTCTGCGTAACCTCGGCGGCATTATCATTATCGACTTCATCGATATGAATAACGAAGATCACCGTCGGCGGGTACTGCATTCACTGGAGCAGGCGCTCAGTAAAGATCGGGTCAAAACCAGTATTAACGGCTTCTCTCAACTAGGATTAGTGGAGATGACGCGTAAACGTACGCGTGAGAGTATCGAACACGTACTCTGCCATGAATGCCCGACCTGCCACGGTCGCGGCACCGTGAAGACGGTAGAAAGCGTCTGCTATGAAATCATGCGTGAAATTGTGCGTGTCCACCACGCGTATGACACCGATCGTTTCCTGGTTTATGCCTCACCGGCTGTCGGGGAAGCGCTGAGAAGCGAAGAATCACACGCGTTAGCTGAGGTTGAAATTTTCGTCGGCAAGCAGGTCAAAGTACAAATCGAACCCCTGTATAGCCAGGAGCAGTTTGACGTCGTAATGATGTAAATTCGTGCGCTCGTCGTCGGCGACGAAAGAAGGAGATATTAGTGAGGCGACTGCCCGGAATTGTAGTCATCGCGGGTGCCACTCTTGTCGTGATGGTTGCGCTGTTAGTCAGCGGCTTAAGACTGGTGCTGCCGCAGCTCGATCACTTCCGGCCACAGCTGGTGGCCTGGGCGCAGTCTGCGGTGGGTGTTCCGTTAGAAATCGGCTCGATGACGGGGCGGTGGGAGTCCTTTGGCCCCACGCTGGAGATTGAAAAGCTTCGCACGTCCCTGCCGGAATCGGACTGGCAGGTTGATCGCATTACGCTGGCGTTGGATGTGTGGCAGTCGCTGTTGCACGGGCGCTGGCAGTTTCGCGATCTCACGTTTCACCAGTTAAAGCTTGATATCAATAGCCAATTTACCGGGCAGCAGCAGGACAGCAAACTGATGGAGTCAGGAAAAGTCAGCGACCTTTTCCTGCGCCAGTTTGACCACTTTGACCTGCGTGATAGCCACATTACCTTTCTTACCCCTTCCGGCTCCCGTGCGGAGCTGAGCATTCCGCAACTGACCTGGCTGAATTCCGACAAACGTCATCGTGCGGAAGGTTTGATCAGCCTGTCGAGTTTTAACGGTCAGCACGGCGTGGTGCAAATGCGCATGGACTTGCATGATGAGCAGGGGCTGCTCAGCAACGGCACGTTCTACCTGCAAGCTGACAATATCGATATGAAGCCCTGGCTCAGCCGCTGGATGAAAAACACGACCGGGCTGGAAAGCGCCGATTTTAGCCTGGCGGCCTGGCTGAACGTTCGTGAAGGCGACATCCACAGCGGTGATGTGTTCCTTAATCAGGGTACGGCTAACTGGGGTGAAGGTCGCGATGCACATCGCCTGAATGTCGATGACATGACGCTGCATGTCAGCCGTCAGGAAAATGGCTGGCAGGTGGATGTTCCTGAATTGAATCTGGCAACGGATGGCGTCGCCTGGCCGAAAGGTCGGCTCTCCGCCCTCTGGCTGCCAAAAAATGAACACATGTTAGGGCCCGATCGGCAGGAAGAGCTGCGCATTCGAGCCAGTAATCTGGCGCTGGAGCGGGTAAGTACGCTGCTCCCGTTGCTGTCCAGCACAACGCCAGCGTTGAAAGAGCGCTGGGCAGAGCTGCAACCGACGGGCACATTGAATACCGTTGCTGTTGATATCCCTCTGCAACAGCCGGAGAGAAGCCGCTTTCAGGCTAACTGGCAGGACGTGAGCTGGAAGCAGTGGAAATTGCTGCCGGGGGTCGATCATTTCTCTGGTTCTGCCCGCGGCAGCGCCGAGCGTGGTCAGGTCAGCGTAGCGTTAAAGCAGAGCACGCTGCCCTATGTTGATATGTTCCGTGCGCCGCTGGAAATCAAGCAGGCCAGCGGCACGATTGACTGGCGTAATGACGCTCAGGGGCTGGCGCTCTGGAGCCACGGGCTGGACGTGCAGGCGAAATCGCTATGGGCTAACGGCGATTTCCGTTATGAGCAGCCTGCTAAACAGGAACCGAAGCTGGATATTCTGGCGGGTATCCGGCTGACCGACGCAGCGGACGCCTGGCGCTATTATCCTGAACAGTTTATGGGCACCGAGCTGGTGGACTATCTGAGCGGCGCGCTGAAGGGCGGCCGTGTTGATAACGCGACGCTGATCTTTGCCGGTAATCCGCAGCATTTCCCGTATACGCATAATGAAGGTCAGTTTGAAGTCTGGGTTCCGGTTAAAGAGGCGACCTTCGAGTTTCAACCGGGCTGGCCTGCGCTGACGCCGCTGGATATCAATCTGGATTTCGCCAACAACGGCCTGTGGATGTTTGCGCCGCAAATCTGGCTGGGTAAGGTGGAAGGCAAGAATATTAGTGCGGTCATTCCTGATTATGAAAAAGAGATGTTGCTCATTGATGGCGAACTGGACGGTCCGGGGCCTGAAGTGGGGAACTATTTTCATCAGACGCCGCTGAAATCCTCGCTGGGTACGGCGCTGGATGAGCTGAAAATTGGCGGACCGGTGAAAGGCACGCTGCATCTGGATATTCCGCTTGCCGGTGACGATGTTCGCGCCAGTGGCGATATCGCGCTGAACAATAACAGTCTCTACATCAAGCCGCTGGATACCACGATTAAGAATCTCACTGGTAAGTTTCGCTATGAAAACGGCAACTTACGCAGTGACACGCTCCAGGCTAACTGGATGAATCAGCCGATGACGGTCAATTTCACGACGGAAGAGCAAGCGAAGGCTTTTCTGGTGAATGTTGGTTTGCAAGGCGACTGGCAGCCTGCGCTTTTGCCCGGTTTACCGACATCGGCAAGCAAAGACGTGTCCGGTTCGGCAGGCTGGAAAAGTACGGTCGCCGTCAACCTGCCGCATTCCGGTAAAACAACCTACGATGTTGATGTACAGGCCGATCTAAATAAAGTAAGTAGTCACTTACCTAACCCGTTAAGTAAACCTGCTGGTGAGAACCTGCCGCTGGAGGTAAAAGCCAACGGTGACCTGAATGGCTTCACGATGCACGGACGGTTGGGCAAGGATAACCACTTCAATAGCCAATGGCTGCTGAAAGGCGACACCGTGACGCTGGCACGAGCAAGCTGGCAGAACGGGACAACGGCGGCACCTGCATTACCAGAAGATTCCTCGCTGGTGCTCGATCTTCCGCCGTTGGATGCGGAAAGCTGGCTGGGGCTCCTGCCATCGCTGCGTGCCTCGACATCGGCGGAAGGCAGAAAGGCACACAGTTCCCTTCGTTTCCCGGAAGCGGTGACGTTGCGGACACCTGAGCTACAGCTGCTAGGGCAGCAGTGGCACGATCTGGAAATCACACGCAAAAATACGCTGGGTGGCAGTGAAGTACAGGCAAAAGGGCGTGAAATTGACGGAATGGTTGAGATACCCAATCGCGGCATATGGCGCAGCGATATCAATTATCTCTACTACAATCCTCAGTGGAAAGGGAATGAAGCGACCAACCCGGTGGCGTTAGCAGAGAAAAAATCGCCGCTGAACGACCCGAGCATTAGCTTTGAAGACTGGCCGTCGCTGGCGGTTAACTGTCGCCAGTGCTGGATTATCGGGCAGAATATGGGAAGTATTCAGGGAACGCTGCTGCCAGAAAAGGAAAAATTAACGCTGACGGACGGCATTATTGATACGGGTAAAGCCCGTCTGACGGTGAACGGTTCCTGGCAGGAAAATGCGGAAGGCGTACGGACCGCACTAAAAGGCCGCCTGACGGGAGAAAGTCTGGAGCAGAACGCTAACTGGTTCGGCGTTGATTCACCGCTCAAGGCCGGTTCTTTCGATGTGGATTACGATTTGTACTGGCGTGGAACACCTTGGGCACCGGATATTGCCAGCCTGAGCGGAATATTGCACACGCGCATTGGTAAGGGTGAAATTGCCGAAGTTGGCGCGGGCCAGGCGGGTCAACTGCTGCGTTTATTGAGCTTCGATGCGCTGATGCGTAAGCTGCGGTTTGATTTTAGTGATACGTTTGGTCGTGGATTTTACTTCGATTCGATTCGTAGCACCGCATGGATTAAAGACGGTGTGTTGCATACTGATGATATGCTGATCGACGGGCTGGAGGCAGATATCGCGATGAAAGGCGATCTCGACCTCGCTCAGCGACAGGTCAATATGGAAGCGGTTATTGCCCCGGAAATTTCCGCGACGGTGGGCGTGGCGACCGCATTTGCCGTCAACCCGGTTGTGGGAGCCGCCGTGTTTGCTGCCAGTAAAGTGCTGGCACCGCTATGGAACAAGATTTCGCTGATTCGTTACCAGATTTCCGGTAGCGTCGATCAGCCAAAGATTCAGGAAGTGCTGCGTGAGCCGAACAAAAAGAAAGGCGAATAATGCCGTTAGGGCAGCGCAGTGTACTCAACCGATTATCTGATAAAGAGTGAAAAACTATGAGCCTTTCGTTTGTCAGTGAGCAGTTACTCACCGCCAACAAATTGAATCTTGACGATCTCGCTGCTGTGCTGGGGTCGCTTAATGAGCGTCGTCTGGACTATGCCGATCTCTATTTCCAGTCCAGCTATCATGAATCCTGGGTACTGGAAGACCGTATCATTAAAGACGGTTCTTACAATATCGATCAGGGCGTGGGTATTCGTGCGATTGACGGAGAAAAGACCGGGTTCGCTTATGCCGATCAGATCACGCTGAACGCATTGCGTCAGAGTGCGCAGGCTGCACGCAGCATTGTGCGGGAACAGGGCACAGGGACTGCGCATACGTTGGGTGCGGTATCGCATAATGCGCTTTATCCAACGTTGAATCCGTTGGATAGCCTGACGCGTGAGGACAAAATTGCGCTGTTGCAACGTGCCGACACGGTCGCGCGTGCCACAGATGCGCGGGTGCAGGAAGTGTCAGCCAGCCTGACCGGCGTGTATGAGCTGGTGCTGGTGGCGGCAACAGACGGCACGCTGGCGGCGGATGTGCGTCCGCTGGTTCGCCTGTCGATCAGCGTGCTGGTCGAATCTGGGGGCAAACGTGAACGCGGCTCCAGCGGCGGCGGCCTGCGTGGCGGCTATGACTACTTCTGGGAAGTGGCTGACGGCGAAGCGCGTGTCGACGCCTGGGCAAAAGAAGCCGTGCGTATGGCGCTGGTAAACCTGTCGGCGGTGGCTGCACCCGCAGGGCCGATGCCTGTGGTACTGGGTGCAGGCTGGCCGGGCGTGCTGTTGCATGAAGCAGTAGGTCACGGTCTGGAAGGTGATTTTAACCGTCGCGGTACGTCAGTGTTCAGCGGACAGATGGGGAAACTCGTCGCGTCAGAACTGTGTACGGTGGTGGATGATGGCACATTGAGCGGACGCCGTGGTTCTCTTTCAATGGACGATGAAGGCGTTCCGGGGCAGTACAACGTACTGATCGAAAACGGTATTCTGAAAGGCTACATGCAAGACAAGCTGAATGCTCGTCTGATGGGCGTTGCGCCGACGGGCAACGGTCGCCGTGAGTCTTATGCGCACTTGCCAATGCCGCGTATGACGAACACCTACATGCTGGCTGGGAAATCAACGCCGGAAGAGATTATCTCCAGCGTTGAATACGGCCTGTATGCGCCAAACTTTGGTGGCGGTCAGGTCGATATCACCTCTGGCAAGTTCGTCTTCTCGACGTCCGAAGCGTATCTGATCGAAAAAGGCCGTATCACCACGCCAGTCAAAGGTGCAACGCTGATTGGCTCCGGTATTGAAGCAATGCAGCAGATCTCGATGGTCGGCAACGATCTGGCGTTGGATAAAGGCGTCGGCGTGTGCGGTAAAGAAGGGCAAAGCCTGCCCGTCGGTGTTGGTCAGCCTACGCTGAAGCTGGAAAGCCTGACCGTTGGCGGCACCGCGTAATTTGCACTGAATCCTGAGTTCCTTTAAGACCGCGCGTTATTAGCGCGGTTTTTTTTCCTCGCTATGATTCTGCCGGTAGCCCTGATACGTCAGGGCGACGTTTTTGAAGTATTCCGTCATGTAGTTAATGCAGACTTGTACTTTTAGCGGCAGATTGTCTTTGCGGGTGTAGAGCGCGTAGACCGGGCGCGGATCGGAGTGGTAGCGGTTAAACAGGATCTCGATTTCGCCGCGATTGATTTCATCCACGACCCACATGAGCGGCACGTACGCGATACCCGCGCCAGCCTTGAGCCAGCGCACCAGCGTTTGCGGATCGTTAGTGACAAAGCGTCCTTGTGGCGTGACGCGGGTTGAAATGCCTTCCGGGGCGATCAGTTCAAATTCGCTGTCGGGTCGCACGCTGTATTCCAGCCAGGAAAAATTCACCATATCTGCCGGTTTATCCGGCGTGCCGTGCTGTGCCAGATAGCTTTTGGCGGCACAGACGACCATGGGCATCGAGCCTAAGCGTTTCGAGAACAGGCTGGAATCCTGTAACGCCCCGACGCGGATAACGATATCCAGCCCATCGGCAATCAGGTCGGGAGCGGGAATTCCTGTGACCAGATTGACGGACAGGCCGGGATATTCCTTCAGCATCGCGGCAGTCATGGTGGACAATACATTCTGCGCCATCGTGGAAGAACTGCCGATGCGCAGCGTGCCGATTGGGGTATTGTTGAAGGCGTAAAGCTGCTCATGGACCTCATGAGCCTCATGCAGCATGCGGCGACAGCCGTGATAGTAAATTTTCCCCGCTTCCGTCAGCCCAATGCTACGCGTACTGCGGTTCAGCAGCTTAATCTGTAGTTCATCTTCAAGCTTGGTGACGGTCTGGCTGACGGCGGATACGCTCATCTGCAACTGGCGGGCAGCCGCGGTAAAAGAACCAAATTCCACCACGCGGGCAAACACCGACATACTCTTTAGTCTTTCCATTATTCACTCTGGCTTAAAAGTGATTTAGATCACACTATGTAGATAAGGTGATAATAAGCATCCATAATATAGCCTATCCGGTGATGCCGGGTGGAACATTGTCCGCCATCGTTCAAGCGGCAAGCGTTGCTTGAAGGTGAACGCGAGCAGACATCGCCCTTGCGGTCGTCCATGATTACTCACCGCCCAGAGCTAGCCAATGATTGTGTTTATTTATCCAATGTAGATCGTGCGCTGATTTCCCATCGCTAGTCAGCCTCTGCTGGCATCGCTATTCATCAGTTTAACGCTATTTAATTCGCTGGTTACAGCCTGCGGGATGAAGCGCTTTTGTCTATGCTGAACGTCAGCATCAGACGACATCATTTACCATCCGGTAGCGGACCTGCGCGCTACCGCTACCTAACAGAAAAAAGGAAAAGAGGATGAGTTCACTCCCGGTTATGGTGCTGTTCGGGTTGTCATTTCCCCCCGTATTTTTTGTCTTGCTGGTGTCATTGACCCTGTTTTTTGTCGTGAACCGCCTGCTGCAACCGACGGGTATCTATGACTTCGTCTGGCATCCGGCGCTGTTTAACAGTGCACTGTTCTGCTGTTTGTTCTATTTACTCTTCCGTTACGGTCTGTGAGGCGTCTGTGAAAGCTTTCTTTTTAACGTTGTTTAGGCAGCAGGCCGTGCTGATCAAAAAACTGAGCCGCGTGGTCATTACGCTGGTGATTGTGCTGTGTGCGATTGTCGCCATTTTCCGTGTCTGGGCGTTTTATACCGAATCACCCTGGACGCGTGATGCCAAATTTACGGCGGATGTTGTCGCAATCGCGCCGGACGTCAGTGGGTTGTTGAGCGACGTTCGCGTCACGGACAATCAGCTGGTGAACAAAGGTGATGTGCTGTTTGTCATCGACCAGCCGCGCTACCATCAGGCCGTGGCGCAGGCGGAAGCCGATGTTGCCTACTATCAGGCGCTGGTGACGGAAAAACGCCGGGAGTCAGGGCGTCGTGCGCGCCTCGGCGTCAGTGCGATGTCGCAGGAAAATATCGATCAGTCCAGTAATGCCCTGGAAACCGCTACGCACCAGCTTGCTAAAGCGCAGGCGGTGTTGTCACTGGCGCAGCTGGAGCTGGAACGCACCGTGGTACGCGCCCCTGCCGACGGCTGGGTGACCAACCTGCATGTGCAGAGCGGTGAGTTCATCGAACGCGGTAATACGGCGGTGGCGTTGGTGAAGAAGGATTCGTTCTACCTGCTGGCGTACATGGAGGAAACCAAGCTTGAAGGGGTTCGCCGCGGCTACCGTGCAGAAATCACCCCGCTGGGCAGTGAAAAGATATTTTACGGTACGGTCGATAGTGTGGCGGCTGGTGTGAATAACAGCAGCAGCAGCGCGAACAATAAAGGCCTGGCTAACGTGGATTCCAATCTGGAGTGGGTGCGTCTGGCGCAGCGTGTGCCGGTAAAAATTCGCCTCGATAGTCAAATGGGCGACCTCTATCCGGCTGGCACGACGGCAACTGTGGTGATTACCGGTGAGCAGGTCAACAATGACAAAAAGCCGTCGCCGCTTATCCGTCTCCTTTATCGCCTGCGTGAGTTTGGTTAAGTGAGGCGATGATGAAAACGCCGTCGCTGACAGGCCCCGTGTTCTTTACGACACCGAAGTTTGCGCGCTTGCGCTTTGCTTTTAAACTGAGCTTTGCGATTGTGCTGTCCCTGTTTCTGGGGTTCCACCTTCAGTTGGAAACCCCGCGTTGGTCGGTGCTGACAGCGGCGATTGTTGCTGCCGGCCCAGCATTTGCCGCAGGCGGTGAGCCATTTTCCGGCGCAATTCGCCATCGTGGCATGCTGCGCGTCGTTGGCACGTTTATCGGCTGTATCGGTGCACTTATCATCATTATCGCCACTGTTCGCGCACCGGTGGTGATGCTGATGCTGTGCTGTATTTGGGCTGGCCTCTGTACCTGGGTTTCCTCGCTGGTTAAAGTCGAAAACGCTTATGTGTTCGGGCTGGCGGGCTATACCGCGTTGATTATTATCGTGTCGACGCAGGGAACGCCGCTGCTGACGCCGCAGTTTGCCGTGGAGCGCTGTAGCGAGATTGTGCTGGGCATCGTCTGTGCCATTCTGGCGGATTTACTGTTCTCGCCGCGTTCGATCAAACAGGATGTTGACCGCAGTATTGGTGAGCTGCTGGTGGATCAATATCGGCTACTGCAACTCAGCATGAGCGGTGTGGAGAAAGAAGCCATCGATGCGGCATGGCACGCGCTGGTACGTAAAACGACGGCGCTAAACGGCATGCACAGCAGCCTGATGCTGGAATCCTCGCGCTGGCAGAACAGTAATCGCCGCTTAACGTCGCTGCATACGCAATCGCTCACGATGATTACACAGGCGTGTGAAACCTACCTGATGTTGCAGGATGCTCCAACTCCCGTAAAAAGCAGCCTGAAACTGGTGTTGGAGCAGCCCGTTGAGTCATTCCGCGATGTCCATTGCCGTGTGAAAGCATTGCGCCACCTGATTGCTGCTGACAGTCGCGATGTGCCGCCTACATTGGTTAGCTGGGTGGGGGCTGCGACGCGCTATCTGCTGTTGGCGAAAGGGGTGCAGACCAACGGGCGTATCACGACGATTGAAGCCGACGTGCTGAACAGCGATGTGGAAATTAAAGCGCCGTCAGCCGAAACCCATCATGCCATGATCAACGGTTTACGCACCGGCGTGGCGACTGCGCTGGGCTGCCTGTTCTGGCTGAGCACCGGCTGGACCTCTGGCAGCGTATGTATGGTGATGATTGCGGTGGTGACGTCACTTGCCATGCGTTTGCCCAATCCACAGATGATGGCGAAGGATTTTCTTTTCGGGACGATCTACGCGCTGCCGCTGGGTGCGTTGATGTTCATGTTTATTATGCCGTCAACGCAGCAAAGTATGCTGCTGCTGTGCCTGAGCCTGGGAGCGATGGCTTTCTTTCTCGGAATTGAAGTACAAAAGCGTCGGCTTGGTTCGCTGGGCGCATTAGCCAGTACGATCAATATCCTGGTGCTGGATAACCCGATGACGTTCCACATCAGCCAGTTTCTGGACAGTGCGATCGGCCAGATCATCGGCTGTTTTCTGGCGTTGATGGTGATCCTGCTGATCCGGGATAACACCAAGGCGCACACGGGGAGAACGTTGCTCAACCGCTTTGTGTATGGCGCGGTCTCAGCGCTGACGACCAACACGGCGCGCCGCAAGGAAAACCACCTGCCTGCGCTGTATCAACAGCTGTTCCTGCTGCTGAACCGCTTCCCTGACGATATTGCCAAGTATCGCCTCGCACTGTGGCTGATCATCATGCACCAGCGCCTGAGAACGCTGGATATTCCGCAAAATGCGGCGCTCTCTGCCTTTCATCGCCAGATTCGTGCGACGGCAGAACAGGTGATTTTGGCTCGACGTGATAGCACGCGTAGTCGCTATTTCACGCAGTTGTTAGATGAACTTGAACGTTATCAGCAGATGCTGATGGAACAGCAACTTCCCCCGAGCGTGACGGCACCTGTAGGACGATTGACCGGGATCCTGCGTGATTATCAGCATGCGCTGAGCAACTAATCTCAGTGGACGAGGCGGAGCGATAACACTCACGATTAATCCGAGAGTGCTGCAGGCCGCGTCCATCACTTCTATACTGAATTATCCATAGCTTCCCTCATCACGTCATGAGATATGACCCTTTTCAGGAGGTAACACGATGTCAGGACAAAATTTGCAGGATCATGAACTGTTTAAAACGGGCTACTTTGCTGCGGGGAAATGGCAGCAGAGCGGAACCACCTTCGAGGTGGTGAATCCCGCGACGGGTGAGTCTATTGCCAGCGTGGCGAAAGCGGGAAAGAAAGAGACGCAGGCGGCGATTGACGCCGCCTATGCCGCTTTTCCTGCCTGGAAGCGTAAAACCGCGAAGGAACGTTCTGAAATTCTGTATCGCTGGTACGAACTGATTCTGGAAAATAAACGCTATCTGGCGGAGTTGATGACCGCCGAGCAGGGCAAGCCCGTTCAGGAAGCCGAAGGCGAAGTTGTCTACGCGGCGAATTTCATTCAGTGGTTTGCTGAGCAGGGAAAACGGGCGAACGGTGAGATTATTCCACCCGCTAAGCCTGGATCGAAAATTTATGCCACGAGTGAACCCGTTGGGGTTGTTGTTGCCATTACACCGTGGAATTTCCCGCTGGCGATGCTGACGCGTAAGCTGGGGCCGGCGCTGGCGGCGGGGTGTACCGGCGTGATCAAGCCTGCGAACAACACGCCGCTGTCTGCGTTCGCGCTGTTGGCGCTGGCGCAGCAGGCAGGTGTGCCGGACGGTGTACTTAACGGCGTGGCGGGCGATACGCAGGCGATCAGTGATACCGTCATGGCGAGCGATAAGGTGCGTAAAATTTCCTTCACTGGTTCGACGGAAGTCGGGAAAACGCTGGTGCGCAACGCGGCTGACACCATGAAGAAAGTGTCGATGGAACTGGGCGGTAACGCGCCTTATATCGTGTTTGACGATGCGGATATTCAGGCTGCGGTGAAAGGTGCAATCGCTAACCGTTTCCGTAACGCAGGTCAGGTTTGCGTCAGCGCCAATCGGTTTTATATTCAGGACGGCGTCTACGATGAGTTTGTCTCTCTGCTCGCGGAAGAAGTGAAAAAATTGAAGGTCGGTAACGGCATGGATGGCGACGTTGTACTGGGTCCGCTGATTGATGATGCCGCCGTCGAGAAAGTGGAAAAGCACGTCAATGACGCGGTGGAAAAAGGTGGCAAGACGCTTGTTGGTGGTAAACGGCACAAGCTCGGCCACAGCTTCTTTGAGCCAACGGTGATTGTTGATGCCAACGAAGAGATGCTGCTTGCGCAGGAAGAAACGTTTGGTCCAGTCGCTCCCTGCTTCCGTTTCAAAACGGAAGAAGAGGTGATTGAACGCGCCAACAATACGCCATTTGGTCTGGCGGCTTACTTCTACAGCCAGAATTTACAGCGTGTGTTCCGCGTGGCAGAAGCGTTGGAGAGCGGTATGGTTGGTATTAACGAGTGCGCGGTTTCAACCGAATTGGCGCCGTTTGGCGGTGTGAAAGAATCGGGATTAGGTCGTGAGGGCTCGGTTCTGGGTCTGGACGAGTTTCTGGAAGTGAAAACCTGGCATCTTGGCGGGTTGTAACCTGAGATGATGTCGCGATCTGAATGGATCGTGAGCTTGACGAGCTACCGATAATATACGGGATGAGTGAGCGAACCTTCTCATCCCGTTATCGTTGTTAGTCTGTGGTTTCAGCCAGTTCGCGCAGATATTGGAAGATCTGGCGTGCTGATTTCGGCGGTTTGTTTGCCGCTTTCTCTTTCTGGGCATTGCGCACCAGAGAACGCAGCTGCTGACGGTCAGCGTGGGGATATAGCGCCAGAATATCGGGGACCACATCGTCTCCCTCTTCAATCAGACGGTCGCGCAGCTGTTCCAGCTTGTGGAATAACGCCACCTGCTGATTATGACGGTTGTTCAGCTTATCCAGCGCGGTTTGGATCGGCTCGGGATCGCGGGCGCGCAGCATTTTACCAATCAGCTGTAGCTGACGGCGACGGCCTTCTTTCTTGATCCGCTGCGCCAGTTCCACCGCCGCACGCAGATCGTCATCCAACGGGATCTTCTCCAGGGCATTCTTGCCCAGGTCGACCAGTTCCGCACCAAGATCTTTCAGCGCTTCGGCATCGCGCTTTATTTCACTTTTGCTGACCCAGATAATTTCATCATCTTCGTCGTCTTCTTGGTTATCTGGGACGTCATTCAGCCAGTCTTCGTACTTTTGCTTCATGGTTGGCTCCTAAAAAGTGTCCAGGAGCAATTCGTAACGCTACGCGTAGCGGCTCCGGGATGGTGAACAGCGTGCCCACCAGCAAAAAAGAGGCTGATACTAACAGGTTTGGGCTTTGTGCGAAATTGTCCGTAGATCCTGTTAGACTAGAAAGCATTATGCTACACCATTTTATGCTCGTCATACTTCACGTTACCTACGTGTTGGCTGCGCGAAGTATATAGAGTATACGCCCCTTTTGTGCTCGTTGCGGGGATGATGATGGTGAGCTTTCTTCCACTCATTATGGCAGAACAATGACGATAACTACTCAGGTTGCAGAGCAGCGTAAAGCGCTGGAGCTCGCGGTGGCTCAGGCGCTGGAACTGGCGCGTGCCGGTTCTGATGCGGCAGAAGTCGCGGTGACAAAAACGACAGGCATTAGCGTCAGTACCCGCTATGGTGACGTTGAAAATGTTGAATTCAATAGCGATGGCGCGTTGGGCATCACGGTTTATCATCAGCAGCGTAAAGGCAGCGCATCGTCTACCGATCTCAGCCCGGATGCGATAGCGCGCACTGTACAGGCCGCGCTGGATATTGCGCGCTATACCTCTGTCGATCCTTTTGCTGGTCCGGCGGATCGGGATCTTTTGGCGTTTGACGCGCCGGATCTGGATCTGTTCCATCCGACCGAGCTGGATGCGGATCGCGGCATCGAGTTAGCCGCTCGCGCAGAACAGGCCGCATTACAGGCTGATAAGCGTATCACCAACACTGAAGGTGGCAGCTTTAACAGCCACTATGGCGTTAAGGTGTTCGGCAATAGCCACGGCCTGCTGAAAAGCTACTGTTCCAGCCGTCATTCCATGTCCAGCTGTGTGATTGCCGAAGTGAATGGCGATATGGAGCGGGATTATGCCTACACCGTCGGCCGTGCGCTGGATGATTTGCGCAGCCCGGAATGGGTCGGCGAAGAGTGCGCGCGCCGCACGTTATCCCGTCTGTCACCGCGTAAGCTGCCAACCATGCAGGCACCGGTGATGTTTTCTGCGGAAGTGGCGACCGGCCTGTTTGGCCATTTGGTTGGTGCGATCAGTGGCGGCAGTGTTTATCGTAAATCGACCTTCCTGCTGGATAAACTGGGTCAGCAGATTCTGCCGGAGTGGCTGACGATTGAGGAACAGCCGCACTTGCTCAAAGGGCTGGCTTCTACGCCGTTCGACAGCGAAGGCGTACGGACGCAGGCGCGTGAAATTGTGAAAGCAGGGGTGTTGCAGACCTGGCTGATGACGAGCTATTCCGCACGTAAATTGGGGATGAAGAGCACCGGTCATGCGGGTGGTATTCATAACTGGCGTATTGCCGGACAAGGCCTGGATTTCAACGGCGTGCTGAAACAGATGGGCAAAGGCCTGTTGGTGACCGAATTGATGGGGCAGGGTGTGAGCGGTGTGACGGGGGATTATTCCCGTGGGGCATCCGGCTTCTGGGTCGAAAACGGCGAAATTCAGTATCCGGTCAGCGAGATTACGATTGCGGGCAACCTGAAAGACATGCTGCGCAATATTGTGACGGTGGGGAGTGATATCGAAACCCGAAGCAATATCCAGTGTGGTTCTGTGCTGCTGCCTGACATGAAGATCGCTGGGGAATAAATCGGTTTTTCTTTGAGTAACCGTCGCCGTCGGCAGTGTCCGACGGCTGTTACTCTATGCCGATAGTGGGCATCATACTCGCTAATTTAGCGGTGGTACTCGCCTGCGGCTTCAGGCTGATAGAGTAGTTCTAGTACTTCAATTCGCGTTTCTTCACCGTTTGGCAACTGCCAGGTGATCGAATTTCCCACATGCATTCCCAATAGTGCCGCGCCCAGCGGAGCCATCACCGACAGCGGTTCTTGACTGTCCTTCACCGCGGCCGGATAAACCAGCGTGCGGATGTGCTCTTCGTTGGTATTCAGATCGCGGAAACGCACCCGACTATTCATGGTGACGACATGTGAGGGAATCGATGCCGAAGGCAGAATTTCCGCCCGATCCAGCTCCTCATTCAACGCCTGTGCGATATCGCTGTCCGCAAAGGCGGGCTGCTCCAATAACATATCCAGACGTTCTGCATCCAATTCACTGATTGTCAGGTTAGGCTTCGTCATACTCCTCTCCAGTTGGTATTTTTAGATGATATAAAAATAACCCCCCGCGCCCAAAGGAGCAGGGGGTATAAGAAAATATTATGATTTATGTAGGTAGATAGTAGGAGGTTCGGAAGAGAAAGTGAAGCACTAAGGCTGGCAGATAGCCTGCTAAGGAAATCCTAGTCTTCGTCGAACCCGGCTTCGAACAGCCCGATGACGGCGGCAAGTGCCTGTTCTTCATCTGGGCCAGTGGCTTCTACTTCGATGAGTCGCCCTTTGGCGGAGTCCAGCATCAGCATGGCAATCACGCTACTGGCTTCGGCTTCGGTGCCGCTGTCATTGCGCAGTATGACTTCCGCATCAAAGCTCTGCACCAGTTCGAACAACTTCATGGCTGGGCGAGCGTGCATACCCAGCTTGTTTTTGATTTCAACCGTTTGCCGGACTGTCATGGGTTACCTGGCTGTACTGGGTTGCCGACGATTACGAAGGTTTACGCTTTTCCAGCGTACGATGGCGTGACTGGACGTTCTTACCGCGTGAGCGGAAGTAGTCTGCCAACTGCTCGGCGACGTAGACGGAACGGTGTTTACCGCCGGTACAGCCAATAGCGACAGTCAGATAGCTGCGATTATTGGTTTCCAGCATCGGTAGCCACAGTTCCAGATAGCTGCGGGTCTGGTAGATGAAATTGTGGACTTCGGTATGCCTGTCGAGGAAGGACGCAACGGGCTTATCCAGACCGGTCATCGGGCGCAGTTTCGGATCCCAGTGCGGGTTCGGCAAGAAACGTACGTCAAAGACGTAATCCGCATCGATGGGGATACCGTGCTTGAAGCCGAACGATTCAAACACCATCGTAAGTTCACGCTCCCGCTTGCCGAGCAGACGGGTACGCAGCATCTCGGCCAGCTCATGTACCGACATCTCGGAGGTATCGATAATCAGGTCAGCGCGTGAACGCAGCGGCTCCAGCAGATCGCTTTCTTCATCAATGGCGCTTTCCAGCGACAGATTCTTGCTGGAGAGCGGATGCAGGCGACGGGTATCGCTATAGCGGCGGATCAACGTATTACGATCGGCATCCAGAAACAGCAATTGAGGCGAGAAGCTGGGTGGCAGTTGCTCCATGGCATGCTCGAAGATCTCTGGCGATTCCGGCATATTGCGCACGTCAATACTGACTGCTGCGGAAATGTTACGTGCCGCAAGCGTATTAGCCAGCTCCGGCAGTAGAACCACAGGCAGGTTATCTACGCAGTAGAACCCCATATCTTCCAGTGCGCGCAGGGCGACAGATTTCCCTGAACCTGAGCGACCACTGACAATCATCAGCACCATCTGACGACTCCCCTCTGGCAACGTGATGGCGAATTCTCATTGCCACTGTTTTTATAAAAAAGTGATGTATAGCTAAAAAAATGACGGCTTCGCGCAGGGATTGCAAGCATTCTCTGAACCCAACGCGGATCGCCCGTCATCGTGAGCATGACGGCCATCCGACTTAACCGGCTTCCGTCATAATCTGGTACAGCTCTTCATCGCTTTGCGCCGCACGCAGGCGTCGGCAAACCGTTTTATCCGCCAGCCGCTTGGCAACAAGCGACAGGGTATGCAAATGGGTTTTACATTGTTCCGCCGGAACCAGCAAGGCAAAAAGCAGATCAACGGCCTGATTATCAATAGCATCGAAAGCGATCGGTTGCTCTAACTGGATGAAAACACCGATGGCGCCCAGCGCATTATCGTCTTCCAGCTTGCCGTGAGGAATGGCAATGCCGCCGCCGATTCCCGTGCTGCCCATCCGCTCCCGGGTCAGGATGGCATCAAAGATAATCTGCGAAGGAATGTTAAGCTGCCTGGCGGCCAGCTCGCTGATAATTTCCAATGCCCGTTTCTTACTCTGGCAGTGGACGGTGCTTCGGGTGCACTCAGGACGTAATACGGTGCTGAGTTGCAATACGGGATCGTGGTTCATTTTATTTTCACTTAACGACGCTTTCACTTCTGGTGATCCCGACCCATCCGATGGATGGGTCGAGTTTGTTCCTTTGCCAAACGGCAAAGGAGAAAATTAGTGCTGCTTGAGTTTATCTTTATGCTTATTGAGCTGTCTTGCCAGTTTATCAATCAATAAATCTATCGCGGCGTACATATCTTCCGCTTCTGAGGTTGCATGCAGCTCGCCACCATTAACGTGGAGCGTGGCCTCGGCAATTTGCTGAACTTTTTCCACTCTCAATACCACATTGACCTGATTAATCCGGTCAAAATACTGCTCTAATTTGGCAAACTTGCCATTCACAAAATCACGCAGCGGTTCAGTGATCTCGATGTGGTGTCCGGTAATGTTGAGCTGCATAGTGTCTTCCTTCTCTGTTGAGATCAAATCAGTTGTTTACGCTGATTTGATGGTGGGATAGATAAAGACTCTCGGTATTTTGCCACGGTACGGCGTGCCACGATGATGCCCTGATCGGAGAGCTGTGCCGTAAGCTTGCTGTCGCTTAGTGGTTTGACGGGGTTTTCCGCCGCAATAAGCTTCTTCACCAGCGCGCGAATTGCCGTTGACGAGGCTTCTCCGCCGCTATCGGTATTCACATGGCTGGAGAAGAAATATTTTAGTTCAAAAATGCCGCGCGGACTGTGCAGGAACTTCTGTGTCGTCACGCGTGAGATGGTGGACTCATGCATATCCACCGCCTGGGCGATATCTGCCAGTACCATGGGCTTCATGAATTCTTCACCCTGCTCGAAGAAATCCTGCTGCTGTTCGACTATGCAGCGGGTCACTTTCAGCAGCGTGTCGTTACGACTTTCCAGGCTTTTGATGAGCCAGCGCGCCTCTTGCAGATTACTGCGGATAAATTGCCCGTCGCTGTCGTTGCGTGCGCTGTTGCCCAGTGCCGCATACTGCTGGTTAATCTGTAGGCGGGGAACGCTGTCGGTGTTGAGTTCTACAGCCCAGATGCCCTGGACTTTGCGCACAAGCACGTCAGGAATCACATATTCAGATTCGCCGGTGTTGATCGACTGCCCTGGCCGTGGATCGAGCGATTGGATCAGCGCCAGCGCTTCTTTCAGCACGTCTTCTTTCAGACGCGTGACGCGGATCAGACTACGGAAATCATGGTTGGCTAACAGATCGAGATGATCGCTGACGATCAGGCGGGCTTCGACCAGACGCGGCGTGCTGTCAGCAAACTGGGAAAGCTGCACCAGCAGGCAGTCGCGCAGATCGCGAGCGGCGACGCCAACGGGATCAAAGCGCTGCACGCGTTTGAGTACGGCTTCGACTTCTTCCAACGTCACATCGTCGTCGCCGATGCTGTCGAGAATGTCCTCCAGCGGCACAGTCAGGTAGCCGGTGTTGTCCACGGCATCGACGATAGAGGTCGCGATAGCTGCGTCGGTGTCTGAAAACGGTGTGAGTTCGACCTGCCACATCAGGTAATCCTGAAGCGTTTGCGTGGTTTCGCCTTGATAAATTGGCAGTTCTTCATCGCGATAGTCGGTGCCGGTGCCTGACGGTGTGCCTGCGGAGTAAATCTCATCCCAGGTGGCGTCTAGCGGCAATTCTTCCGGCATGTCCTTCTGTTCCAGAGCTTCACCGGTATCCAGTGAATCGCTGTCTGCCTTTTCAAATGACTCGATTTCGTCGTGTTGATCCGTTTGTTCGAGCAACGGATTGCTTTCCAGCGCCTGTTGAATTTCCTGTTGCAATTCAAGCGTGGACAGTTGCAACAGGCGGATGGCCTGTTGGAGCTGTGGGGTCATGGCCAGTTGCTGGCTAAGCCTGAGTTGCAAACCTTGCTTCATAAATCGCGCTAACGTCCCATAAGTACTGCAAAGATAAAATATTACCCTATCAGAGTCGGAAGCCTTCGCCCAGATAGACGCGTTTCACCTGCTCATCGGCCAGAATATCGGTCGGTGAACCGTGGGCGATCAGGTTGCCCTGACTCACGATGTAGGCTCGTTCACAGACATCAAGCGTTTCGCGGACGTTATGATCGGTAATCAGCACGCCGAGCCCGCTGTCACGCAGATGCTCAATGATTTTTTTAATATCCAGTACGGAGATCGGGTCTACGCCCGCAAACGGTTCATCCAGCAGGATGAACTTCGGATTCGCCGCCAGCGCACGCGCAATCTCTACGCGGCGTCTTTCCCCACCGGACAGCGATTGTCCCAGACTATCGCGCAAATGAATAATATGGAATTCTTCCATTAGCTCATTGGCACGATCTTCCTGCTGCTCGGTCGTCAGATCTTTACGGATCTGTAACACCGCCATCAGGTTGTCATAGACGCTTAAGCGACGAAAAATAGAGGCTTCCTGCGGCAGGTAGCCGATACCGCGCAGAGCGCGTTCGTGCAGGGGAAGCAGGCTGATGTCGTCGTCGTCAATAACAATGCGTCCTTCATCACGTGGGACGATACCCACGACCATGTAGAACGTTGTTGTTTTGCCGGCGCCGTTCGGCCCGAGCAGGCCGACGATTTCACCGGAATTGACGGTGAGGCTGACGTTTTCGACGACCTTACGGCCTTTGTACGCCTTGGCCAGATTTTCTGCGGTTAATGTTGCCATAACTTATTCAGTGACCCGTGGTTGCGGTTGCTGAGAACGAGAAGGCTGGCTCTTGTTCTCTTTCTCCTGAAGCTGAGAGGGGACCAACACCGTCGTCACGCGCTTTCCTTTTTCGCTGGTCGCTTCCATCTGCTGCTGTTTCACCAGATAGGTGATGCGATCGCCTTTTACATTGCTATCCTGCTGTTCCAGATAGGCATTGCCTGTCAGCACCAGAAAGTCTTTGGCCAGTTCGTAGCGGATTTTCTGCGCGTGACCTTTTACCGGTTTGCCGTTGTCCTGCATCTGGTAGAACGTCACGGGGTTACCGTAGCCTTCCACCACTTCACTGCCTTGCGTGCCCTGTGGGCGCGTCACGACGACCTTGTCGGCTTTCACTTCAATCGTCCCTTGCTTCACGACAACATTGCCGGTGAACGTCACCGTGTTGCCCTGCATGTCCAGAGACTGCTGTGCTGAATCAATGTGAATAGGTTGGTTGCTATCGCCAGTGACGGCAAAGGCGGAAACGCTGACGGCGAACAGCGAGCTGGCGATCAGGGTGTTACGCATCAGATTATTGGTTTTGGATTTCATAAGAGGTTTTTACCTTTTCGATCAACTCGGCCGTTTTGTTACGCAGATTTCCGCGCATTTTCATTCCGCTTGAGGTAAAGCTGGTGCCGTACAGGGTGACCTCATCATCGGACGAAACGTCCTGCGTCACCAGATTCACCTGGGCATTATTCGTTGTGATGCGCTGAAGCTGTGCGTCTTTCGTCAGGCTATTCACCTCGACGTGGCCGTACAGATAGAGCATCTTGTCTTTTGTCAGCTTGGCGCGGTCGGCGCGTACTGACCAGGTTGCCGTCCCCTGTTCGTTGAACAGCGTGGCAACGGGAGCGGTAAACCAACTCAACTGCTCGTCGTTGAAATACTCCGCTTTTTCCGAAATCAGTCTATAACTCAGCTTACCCGCAGGGCTGTATACCTGAGTGTTGGTTTTCTCGCTGGTATAGACCGGTACGGCGGGGTCGTTTGCATCCGGTGCCGCTACCGTGTCGTCATCCGCAATATTCCAGCCGATAAGGATAAGCACCAACAGGGCCAGAAAAGCGGTGAGCCAACGCTTGGTTTTACTCATATTGACAACCCTTTGGCATGCTCCAGCTTGTCCTGCGAGAACAGAATCAAATCACACAACTCACGCACTGCGCCACGCCCTCCCGCAATGCGGGTGACATAATCTGCGCGTGGTAACAACAGCGGGTGGGCGTCAGCCACGGCGACGCTCAACCCGACCTGCGCCATCACCGGCCAGTCGATCATATCGTCGCCGATATACGCGACCTGACTTGCCGTTACTGATAGTTTATCCAACAGATCGTTGAAGGCCAAAACCTTATCCGATTGCCCCTGATAAAGATGGTTGATGCCCAGTGTTTTACACCGATCTTCCAGCAGTTTTGCTGAACGACCGGTAATGATGGCGACCTCAATATCGGACGTCAGCAAGCAGCGAATACCATAGCCGTCGCGGACGTTAAAGGCTTTCAGCTCTTCGCCGTGATTACCCATATAAATCAGACCATCGGACATCACGCCGTCAACGTCGCAGATTAACAGGCGAACCTCACGGGCTTTATCCAGTACCTGTTGATCGACAGGCCCATAGCAGGTATCGGTTTGCGCCCTGACTTCACTCATTCACTATTATCCTTTCTTTTTAAACCACGCCAGCCCGCAGCATATCGTGCATATGGACGATCCCGACCAGACGATCGTTTTCTGCCACTAGCACTGAGGTAATGTGGCGCGACTGCATCAGGTTAAGTGCATCCACCGCCAGCGTTTGCGGTGCGACCCGGATGCCGCCCGCGGTCATCACATCAGCAATGCGCGCGCTGTTCAAGTCAATATTCATGTCGAAGATGCGGCGCAGGTCACCATCGGTAAAGATGCCTTGAATTTTCATATCCGCCTCGCAGATTACCGTCATACCCAGATTTTTGCGCGTAATTTCCACCAGCGCATCACGCAGCGAGGCATCGTGTGGGACATGGGGAATCTCATCACCCGAATGCATGATATCGCTGACGCGCAGTAAAAGTTTGCGGCCGAGTGCGCCACCGGGGTGAGAAAGGGCGAAATCTTCGGCGGTAAAGCCGCGTGCCTGTAGCAAGGCTACGGCCAGCGCATCCCCCATAACCAGCGTCGCGGTGGTGCTGGAAGTGGGTGCCAGACCGAGCGGGCAGGCTTCCTGTGGGACGTGGACGCACAGGTGAATATCTGCCGCCTTACCCATTGTACTTTCCGGTGCGCTGGTCATGCAGATTAGGAACACTTTCTGGCGTTTCAGAACGGGAATCAGCGACAGAATTTCATGAGACTCGCCGGAGTTGGAAATGGCGATCACGATATCGTGCGGCGTCACCATACCGAGGTCGCCGTGGCTGGCTTCGCCCGGATGAACAAAAAAAGCAGGTGTACCGGTGCTGGCGAAGGTCGCGGCAATCTTACAGCCGATGTGGCCGGATTTGCCCATTCCCATTACCACCACTTTGCCCTGGCAATCGAATATCTTTTTGCAGGCAAGGGTAAAATTGTCATCAATGTACTGGTCTAATTGCGCAAGCCCATCGCGCTCGATACTCAGTACCTGCTTGCCCGCCTGCTTGAAGTCGAAATTGGCTGGTAGCGCATGAGCGGCTTGTTGTGCATGATCGGATTGTGCACGGTCAGACTGCTGTTTTAGATGAGCATCTTGTTCAAACTGTGACATACCAATAGTCCTGATTATAATGAAAAACAGAGCGTCTTATGAAAAACAAAACTTCTTATGAAAAGCAAAATAGGGCTGTCAGATAGGCGATAAACGCGCAGCATAATAATACGCCTGCGGCCTGTCCTATACGGCGTTTTTTGCTGAGGCACAGTGCGGTCAACAGCACGCTCGCCGCCAGCATTACCCAATAGTCGCGCTGAAAAACCTGAGGGTTCAGTGCGCCCGGCGAGAACAATGCGGGGACGCCCAGCACAATCGCGATATTAAAAATGTTCGAACCAATCAGGTTGCCCAGCGCAATATCATCTTCTTTCTTCAACGTCCCGACGATGGCGGTAGCAAGTTCAGGTAGGCTGGTGCCGATCGCCAATATCGTTAGCCCGATGGTCAATTCGCTGACATCGAAGTAGCGTGCAATGACGGTGGCGTTATCTACCACCATGCGGGCAGCCATAGGTAAAATAATCATGCCGAGTATCAGCCACAGCACGGCGACCATCTGGCTGCTGTCATCCTGTGGAAGCTCCGCCAACTGCTCGCGGGTCAGGCTATCGCCGCCTTCCCGCTGCGCCTGTTGCGCCATGCGAAGTATCAACACCAGGCACAGAACGGCGGCAAAGAGCAGCATCATGCCGTCGGCGCGGCTCAGGTAGCTATCATGCAGTAAAACGCCACACAATAAAGTGACCGACAACATGAGCGGCAATTCCCGGCGCAGGATGGCCGAATGTACCGTCAGCGGCCGAATAAGCGCTGCGCTGCCGAGAATGAGTAAGATATTGGCGATATTAGAGCCGATAACATTACCGACGGCCATATCGTTCTGATCGTTCAAGGCGGCGGTAACGGAAACAATCAGCTCGGGTAGCGAGGTGCCGAAGCCGACAATGGTGATGCCGATGACGAAAGGAGGTAAGCCAAGAGAACGCGCAAGCACGGCGGCACCATAGACAAGACGATCGGCACCGTAAACCAGTAGTAGCAAACCAACGAACAAGAGTAGTGTTGCAAAAAGCATGCAGCGTCCTTTAATAGGATATAATCACCGGCTTGTTGTCGAATAAGTCAGCATTTCTGGACGATTTTCGCACAAAAAGCATTTTTCTGTGATGAGTGCTAATTCTGACGGTGCTAGGCGAAAAAGTAAAACCTGTCGCGATAAGTAAAACCAGGTAACGGTTTATGCCGCCATTTTGGACAAGAACTTACGGTAAGTTTTTGTAAAAATCGCACCTTGATGAAAGTCAGCCGTTAGGCTGGAGTGAAAGACGCTACATAAGCGTACTGACTGGCGTACTGATTGGTAAGGAATGGAAATAATGCACCATGAGGCAACTAATCTGGTTGAGATCCGTGGTCTTAGCTTTCGGCGCGGAGAGCGAGAGATCTTTACGGACATCACGCTGAATGTTCCTAAAGGCAAGGTCACCGCGATCATGGGGCCTTCCGGCATCGGTAAAACTACGCTGTTGCGCCTGATTGGCGGGCAGCTACAGCCGGACAGCGGCGACATCTGGTTTGATGGCGAGAATATCCCGACGCTGTCGCGCAGCGAACTGTACAACGCGCGCAAGAAAATGAGCATGTTGTTTCAGTCCGGGGCGTTATTCACCGATTTGAACGTGTTTGATAATGTCGCCTGGCCGCTACGTGAACATACTAAGCTGCCGGAATCGCTGCTGCGTAGCATCGTGATGATGAAGCTGGAAGCGGTGGGGCTACGCGGTGCGTCGGAACTGATGCCTGCGGAACTTTCCGGCGGTATGGCGCGGCGCGCGGCGCTGGCGAGAGCCATTGCGCTCGACCCGCAGCTGATTATGTTTGATGAGCCTTTTGTCGGGCAGGACCCGATCACGTTGGGGACACTGGTGAAGCTCATCGATGAGTTGAACCATGCATTGGGCGTGACCTGCATTGTGGTTTCTCACGATGTACCAGAGGTGATGAGCATCGCCGATTATGCGTATATCGTGGCCGACAAACGGGTGGTAGCAGAAGGGACGGCGGATCAACTGCGGGCGAACAATGACCCGCAGGTTCGTCAGTTCCTGGACGGTATCGCCGACGGGCCAGTGCCTTTCCGTTTTCCGGCGGGCGACTATAAAACGTCACTGCTAGGTTCAGGGGGTTAACGCAGTCATGTTATTACGGACGTTGGCGTCGCTTGGGCGTCAGGGAATCTCCACTAGCGCTGCGTTTGGGCGCGCCGGGCTGATGCTGTTTAATGCGCTGGTGGGTAAACCCGAATTCAGAAAGCAGTGGCCGCTGTTGGTGAAACAGCTTTACAGCGTGGGTGTGCAGTCGCTGCTTATCATTATGGTTTCCGGCCTGTTCATCGGCATGGTGCTGGGGCTGCAGGGCTATATCGTCTTGACGACTTACAGCGCCGAGGCCAGCCTGGGCATGATGGTGGCGCTGTCGCTGCTGCGTGAGTTGGGTCCGGTGGTGACGGCGCTGCTGTTCGCCGGACGTGCCGGTTCCGCGCTGACGGCGGAAATCGGCTTGATGAAGGCAACGGAACAGCTCTCCAGCATGGAGATGATGGCGGTCGATCCGCTGCGCCGCGTTGTGGCGCCACGCTTCTGGGCTGGGCTCATCAGCATGCCGCTGCTGGCGGTGATTTTTGTCGCCGTAGGCATTTGGGGTGGCGCGCTGGTCGGTGTGGACTGGAAAGGCATCGATAGCGGGTTCTTTTGGTCCGCTATGCAGGGCGCGGTTGACTGGCGCCAGGATGTCTTGAACTGCGTGATTAAAAGTGTCGTATTTGCGATTACCGTGACCTGGATTGCACTGTTTAACGGTTATGACGCGATCCCGACGTCTGAAGGGATTAGCCGTGCAACGACCCGAACCGTCGTGCACTCGTCGTTAGCAGTACTGGGATTGGATTTTGTGCTGACAGCACTGATGTTTGGGAACTGAGTCGATGCAAACAAAGAAAACTGAAGTCTGGGTTGGTGTGTTTATGTTGATCGCGCTGGCTGCCATCCTCTTTTTATGTCTGAAAGTGGCCGATCTCAAATCGATCGGTAGTGAGCCGACGTACCGTCTGTATGCGACGTTTGACAACATTGGCGGGCTGAAAGCGCGATCTCCGATCCGAATTGGCGGCGTGGTCATTGGCCGCGTGGCGGATATTTCGCTGGACGAGAAAACGTACCTGCCGCGTGTCGCGATGGATATTCAGCAGCGCTACGATCATATTCCTGATACCAGCTCTCTGGCCATTCGCACTTCTGGTCTGCTGGGCGAACAATATCTGTCACTGAACATTGGGTTTGAGGATGAGGAAATGGGCACCGCGATCCTGAAAGACGGTGGTGTGATTCAGGACACCAAGTCAGCGATGGTGCTTGAAGACCTCATCGGTCAATTCCTATATAAGAGCGGCAGCAATAGCGAAGATAATGCCGGTCAATCAGGTACGGAGCCGGGTGCCGATCCTGCGGTAACCCCTGAGCACAACAACGAACCTGTTCCTTCACATCCATAAGAGGATATCTGCATGTTTAAACGTTTACTGATGGTGGCTTTACTGGTGGTCGCGCCATTAGCCAACGCGGCGGATCAAACGAATCCCTATCGTTTAATGAATGAAGCGGCGGAAAAAACATTTGATCGTTTAAAGAACGAACAACCAAAAATCAAACAAAGCCCTGACTATTTGCGTACTGTCGTACGTGAAGAACTGCTGCCGTATGTGCAGGTGAGATACGCTGGCGCGCTGGTTCTGGGTCGCTACTACAAAGATGCGACACCGGCACAGCGTGATGCCTACTTCAAAGCGTTTGAAGCCTATCTGGAGCAGGCTTACGGTCAGGCTCTGGCGATGTATAACGGGCAGACTTACCAGATTGCGCCAGAACAGCCGCTGGGCAATGCCGATATCGTTTCCATTCGCGTGACCATCATTGATAACGGCGGCCGCCCTCCCGTACGTCTGGATTTCCAATGGCGTAAGAACAGCAAAACCGGTAACTGGCAGGCGTACGACATGATTGCCGAAGGCGTCAGTATGATCACCACTAAGCAAAACGAGTGGGCGACCATTCTGCGTCAGAAAGGCGTTGATGGCCTGACTCAACAGTTGGAATCCTCAGCGAAGCAGACCATCACGTTGGATCAGAAAAAGTAATTTGGGTATGAACATGGCGAACGCATTGAACTGGCAGGTGCAGGACTCCACGCTGGCGTTAACGGGCGATCTGGATCGTGAAACGCTGTTACCGTTTTGGCAGCAGCGTGAAGCGTTGCTCGCGGGTAAAACCGTGCTGGATGTGTCGGGGTTAAACCGCGTTGATTCTGCCGGGTTGGCATTGCTGATGCACGTTTATCAGCAGCCATCTTCAGGTAGTGAGATAACGATTGTTGGTGCCAGCGATCGGCTAAAAACGCTCATTGCGCTCTATAACCTGAATGAAATCATCCCCGTGTCTTAACCTGTCACGCCGATGCCTGATTTCCCCTTCAGGCATCGGCGCATTCTTTGTTTAAGATAGCGCCATATTCATCTAAGATACCTCCCTGTAAATCATCTCCCCCTGACATAGAAATCGAGAGCGATGGAAAATAACGAAATTAAAGACGTGCTGATGAGCGCATTAGCACTGGAAGAAGCCCATGTTTCTGGTGATGGCAGCCATTTTCAGGTCATCGTGGTGGGCGGACTTTTTGCTGGAATGAGCCGAGTAAAAAAACAGCAGGCCGTTTATGCGCCTCTGATGGAGTACATCGCGGATAACCGTATTCATGCACTGTCAATCAAGGCCTATACGCCGGAAGAGTGGCAACGCGACCGTAAACTGAACGGCTTCTAAACACTCTCCGTGTGTGAGCAGAGAGAAATCGCCTGTATCAGTGTGATGAAATAGTGAATTAAGACATCGAGATACAAAGACTATGGATAAATTTCGTGTTCAGGGCCCAACCCGTTTAGCGGGGGAAGTGACCATTTCCGGCGCCAAGAATGCTGCGTTGCCAATCCTGTTCGCTGCGTTGCTCGCAGAAGAACCGGTAGAGATTCAAAACGTACCGAAACTGCGCGACATTGATACCACCATGAAGCTGCTTGGTCAGCTGGGTGCGCGCGTTGAGCGTAATGGCTCCGTCCATGTGGATGCCAGCGAGGTAAACGTATTCTGTGCGCCGTACGATCTGGTGAAAACCATGCGCGCATCTATCTGGGCTCTGGGACCGCTGGTGGCGCGTTTTGGTCAAGGCCAGGTATCGCTGCCCGGCGGCTGTGCGATTGGCGCCCGCCCGGTAGATTTGCACATTTATGGTCTTGAGCAGCTCGGCGCGCAGATTGTGCTGGAAGAAGGCTATGTCAAAGCGACGGTTGATGGTCGCCTGAAAGGCGCGCATATCGTGATGGACAAAGTGAGCGTGGGCGCCACGGTCACCATCATGAGTGCCGCAACGCTGGCGGAAGGTACTACGATTATTGAGAACGCCGCACGTGAGCCGGAGATTGTCGATACGGCAAACTTCCTGAACACGCTGGGTGCGAAAATCAGCGGTGCAGGCAGCGATAAAATCATCATTGAAGGTGTTGCTCGTTTGGGCGGCGGTGTATACCGCGTGGTGCCTGACCGTATTGAAACCGGGACATTCCTGGTCGCGGCTGCGGTATCCCGCGGTCAGATTATCTGTCGTAATACCCGCCCTGACACGCTGGATGCGGTATTGGCGAAGCTACGCGAAGCGGGTGCGGAGATCGAAATCGGCGAAGACTGGATCAGTCTGGATATGCATGGCAAGCGTCCGAAAGCGGTTACCGTTCGCACGTCGCCGCATCCGGGTTTCCCGACCGATATGCAGGCACAGTTCAGCCTGCTGAATCTGGTTGCGGAAGGGACGGGCGTGATTACCGAAACCATCTTCGAAAACCGCTTCATGCATGTGCCTGAGCTTATCCGTATGGGGGCACAGGCGGAAATTGAGAGCAATACGGTGATTTGCCACGGCGTTGATAAGCTGTCTGGTGCGCAGGTGATGGCGACGGACTTACGTGCGTCAGCCAGTCTGGTATTAGCCGGTTGTATCGCGGAAGGCGTGACAATAGTGGATCGTATTTATCACATCGATCGTGGCTATGATCGCATCGAAGATAAGTTGCGTGGATTAGGTGCGAACATCGAACGCGTTAAAGAACACGAGTAATCGCTTCCGCTATTCGTCTTCACTATGATGTTTACAGCCGGGTGGGGTCCCACCCGGTTTCTTGTTTACCCGCTGATATCGTCTCGTCTATCAACTCGCCCTAGATACCGCTATTGAGTGGGAAATTCCTGGATCGTCATTTGTAGCGTGATTTGCTTAGTATCGTTGCTATCGTTATTACGCTCAATCGTGACGGGAATGACGGTGCCGGGATGTATTTCTGAAACCTGCTCCATGGTTTCAATAATTGAGCGTGCAGGCTTATTGTTCACACTCACGATGACGTCTTCGACACGAATACCCGCCTTATCCGCTGGCCCGCCTGGGTCGATAGTCTGAACGAGAATACCGCTTAATCGCCCCTGAACACCACGATTGTTGGCCAACGTGCTGTTCTCAATATTCTCGATCTGTACGCCGTTGACGCCAATATATCCACGCACCACGCGACCATCGCGGATGAGCTTGCCCATCACCTTGGTCGCCAGCGCCACGGGGATCGCAAAACTAATGCCTTCCGGCGTTTCGCCGTTGCTGCTTTTATCAAAAGAGAGGGTATTGATACCGACCAGTTCACCCAGTGTATTGACGAGCGCGCCGCCGGAATTCCCATGGTTAATGGAGGCGTCGGTTTGCAGCAAGTTTTGGCGTCCGACCTGGCTTCGTTGCTGGCCATAAGCGCTGAGGCTGACGCGGCCAGTGGCACTGATGACACCCTGCGTGACGGTTTGTCCCAGATTATAAGGGTTGCCGATCGCCATCACGACATCGCCAACGTGCGGGATACGGTCTGAATTGATTGGAATAACGGGCAGATTGACGCCATCAATTTGCAGCACAGCCAGATCGGTTAAAGAATCGGAACCGATCACGCGGGCTTCGTACAGCCTGCCGTCTGACAGTTCTATCTGGATCTGCTGCACGTTATTAATCACATGCTTGTTGGTTAAAATATACCCTTTTTCATTCATGATGACGCCAGACCCCAAGGGATGAATAGCGACTTCGCTGGGTTTATCCGCCTTGGCAACCCGGTTGTAAATGTTCACCACAGCAGGTGCTGCACGGCTGACGCCCTGATGGTAGCTTACGGGCGAACCATCAGTCTGTCTGTCATTGTTTTTCAGAAACGACGTGCCAGACCCGACAAAGGGGAGTACGGCCAGAATAATACCGGCGACGAGGGCACCAAAGAGTGCTGAACGTAATAACTTAGCAAGCATGGCCGTGATTTACTGTGGAAAAGGGAGGTAGGGGGAGGATATCACGAGAAGTTCGGACACCGCATGACTCGGTGTCCGATTTTTTTATGGCGTGCCATCCTTGGCCGCCACCCTTATGGGCCGTTGCTGATACAACGTTAAAAATTTCTCTCGGAAATTTTTTAATATCAGCGAGGTTCTGCCCGGTTAAGCTGCCGAAAAAGACGACAGGGGGATTAACGTAACAGCAGATAAATCGTTTCTTCGCCCCGGACGATATTCAAAGCCAGAACGGAAGGTTTCGCTTCCAGCAGCTTGCGCAACTGCGTGATGTTTTCAATACGCTCACGGTTCACGCCGATGATGATATCGCCTTTCTGCAGACCAACCTGCGCCGCAGGTGTGTCTTTGGCGACGTTATCAATCTGTACGCCCTTGCTGCCGTCTTTCAATTGGCCATTGGTCAGAGACGCGCCCTGCAATGACGGTGAAAGCGTTTCGGCGCTGGTTGATGCCGATGAGCTGTTATCCAGCACGACGGACACTTCCTGCGGTTTGCCATCACGCAGCAGGCCGATTTTCACGGTCTTGCCCGGCGCGGTGGTGCCGACTTTCGCCCGCAGTTCCGCAAAGCTGCTGATCGGTTTACCATCCAGCGTCGTCAACACGTCGCCCGCCTTGATACCCGCTTTCGCGGCGGCAGATTTCGGTAAGACTTCGCTGACGAAGGCACCGCGTTGTGCATCGACGTTGAAGGCTTTCGCCATCTCAGACGTCATCTCACTGCCTTTAATACCCAGCAGCCCACGTTTGACTTCGCCAAATTCAACCAGCTGTTGTGCCAGATTCTGAGCCATGTTGCTGGGGATAGCGAAACCGATACCGATGTTCCCGCCGCCCGGCGCCAGAATCGCCGTGTTAATACCGATCAGCTCACCGTTGAGGTTAACCAGCGCGCCTCCGGAGTTGCCGCGGTTGATAGAGGCATCGGTCTGGATGAAGTTTTCCAACCCTTCCAGATTCAGCCCGCTACGTCCCAGCGCGGAGATGATGCCGGAGGTCGCTGTTTGACCAAGGCCAAACGGGTTACCCACGGCAACGGCGAAATCACCGACGCGAAGTTGATCGGAATCAGCCATTTTCACCGCGACCAGATTCTTGGCGTCATTCAACTGTAGTAGGGCGATATCGGTCTGCTCGTCGCGACCAATCAGTTTTGCTTCATACTCGCGCCCGTCATTAAGCTGGACGCGAATTTTGTCGGCATTATTGATGACGTGATTATTGGTGAGCACGTAACCTTTTGCGGCATCAATAATGACGCCAGAGCCCAGCCCTTCAAACGGACGAGAGCTTTGTTTGTCCGTCGGGAAGTTTGGGCCAAAGAAGAACTTAAACTCTTCCGGTACGCGCTGACGCTGTACCTGTGTACCTTCAACATGCACGCTGACGACGGCTGGCAAAACTTTTTCCAGCATCGGGGCCAGGCTTGGCGTCTGTTGCCCTTGTACCACGGCAGGCAGCGCAGCATTCGCTGCGGGAAGCGTGGACAGGGTCAAACCTATACTCATTGCCAGTGCACTAAATAATAATGATGTTTTTTTCATTGTTATTAACTCTCTCACGGCCTGCGGATGAATAAAACGATGATATATAAACTTAAAGACACGGTGAAGAGTCAGACTGGCGATCAATGTGTAAAGTTCACTGCTGTTTCGTCAGCAGATTGTAACTATCGCTTTTATACAACGTGTTACCGAACGGTGGTGTTATCGAACGATGGCAGCCGACGGTGCGCGTCTTAAACGGACAAACGCTTTAAGCGTAGAGCATAGGAAGGGAAAGCGTGAGGCGGAAAGCCCCACGTTATACCCGTCATACTTCAAGCTGTAGGTGTGTTGGCTGCGTCCGTTACTCGGCTCATCCATGAGCCTCGCCCCGTTGGGGCCGCTGCAAGCAGCGTTCAAATCTGCTCCAGGCAGATTTGTCACCCGAATCACTTACTTGAGTAAGCTCATCGGGATTCTTTCGCTTGCCGCCGTCCTACAGCCCGAATTATCTAGGGTATAATTAGTTGATATTACTTGCGAATCGGGCGTTCGCCCCGCAGCAGGCCTGATGCACCGTCGGAATAATCACGCGGTGGCATGTTCACCGGAGCCTGATCGTTATCCGCTTCGGATTCGGTCAGACGATATTTAAACGGATTATCCTGGCCGGGAACGTTAGGTAACAGGTTATTGGAGCTTTTCGCCATGTGCTGATAAAGCTGACGATAATCATCCGCCATGTTATCCAATAGCTCCGCACTGCGGGCGAAGTGACCAACCAGTTCCTGACGATAGTCTTCCAGTTCGGTTTTGCTTTTCTCCAGCTCATTCTGCAGTACCTGCTGTTGCCGCAGCTTACGGTTACCAAAGCGCATGGCTACAGCACCAATAATAATACCGACTACTAAACCTATCAGCGCATACTCCCAAGTCATAATAGCTCCTATTTTGACGTCGTTGTCCCGTAGGGTTTTTCACTTAATAATAGTCACTATAACCGTTAACCTTGCCTGAGTGGAATCCTGATACTCGATGACGGAAGGGAATGTTGACCCACCGCAGACATCAAGGTTGTTAACTGCGACGATTACGGCTTAAATCGACGGCAACACACAGCAAAACACGACTAACTTTTTTCTCAGGGATTGCGATGGCTACTCCACAGACAACACGGCAGCAAACAACACCCTTGGCACGTTATCAGCAGGCGCTTTCCGCTGGTGAATATCAGCCGGATGAGGTGCAGCGGCAAACGGTTGTGCGCCTGGAAGCGATACATCAGGCGCTATGCGAACGTGCTGCTGATGACAATGCAGGGGCATCCGGCCGCGTGGGAAAATGGCGTAGCTGGCTTGGGCTACGTGAGAAACGTGAATCTGCGCCAGTCCAAGGGTTGTATATGTGGGGCGGCGTCGGGCGCGGTAAAACCTGGCTGATGGATATGTTTTTTCACAGCTTGCCCGCTGAGCGCAAAATGCGCCTGCATTTTCATCGTTTTATGCTGCGTGTGCATGAAGAACTGAACCAGTTTCAGGGGCAGGAAAATCCGTTGGAAAAAGTGGCCGACGGTTTTAAAGCGGAAACCGACGTGCTGTGTTTCGATGAATTCTTCGTCTCTGATATTACCGACGCGATGCTGCTGGCTGAGCTGCTGCGTGCGCTGTTTGCCCGCGGCATTGCGCTGGTGGCGACATCAAATATTCCGCCGGACGATCTCTACCGCAATGGATTACAACGCGCCCGTTTTCTTCCTGCGATTGAGCTGATTAAACAGCACTGTGAAGTGCGTAATGTCGATGCAGGTATCGATTATCGTTTGCGCACACTGACACAGGCACACCTTTATCTGTCTCCGTTGAATGAAGAGACCGAGGCCACGATGCAGCAGATGTTTACCCGCCTGACGGGGAAACGCTGGCAGACGCCGGGGCCGGTGCTGGAGATCAATCATCGCCCGTTGGCGACACTCGGCGTGAGTGATGGCGTGCTGGCGGTCGATTTCCACACGTTGTGTACCGAAGCGCGCAGCCAGAATGATTACATTGCGCTTTCGCGTCTCTACCACACGATGCTGCTGCACAATGTGACGGTGATGGAAACGAAGGAAGAAAACACCGCTCGTCGTTTTCTTGCGCTGGTGGACGAGTGCTACGAGCGTCGCATCAAATTGATTATTTCTGCGCAGGCATCCATGTTTGAGATTTATCAGGGGGAACACCTGAAATTTGAATATCAACGTTGTCTATCCCGTTTGCAGGAAATGCAAAGCGAAGAGTACTTGCGACAGCCCCATTTGGCGTAACGCAGGCTGCGGTTTTTTAGTCATTTGCGTGTGAAAAAAGGTCGATCTTTGGGAATGACTTCTCTATAATCTTGCGACCCCACGTTACAACAAAGTTTTTTTCCCAAAAACTTTATAGTGCCGGCAATGGCTATTCGAAGGGGTAGGTTTGCTGGACTTGATGGTCGTGTGAGCCTCAACTGTTTTCGAGCGTTTGGGTGTTCACCAACGTGTAACTAATTATTGGGTAAGCTTTTAATGAAAACTTTTACAGCTAAACCAGAGACCGTAAAACGCGACTGGTACGTTGTTGATGCGAACGGTAAAACTTTAGGCCGTCTCGCTACTGAACTGGCTCGTCGTCTGCGCGGCAAGCATAAAGCGGAATACACCCCGCACGTTGATACAGGTGATTACATCATCGTTCTGAACGCTGACAAAGTTGCTGTAACTGGCAACAAGCGTAACGACAAGATTTATTATCACCACACCGGCCACATCGGTGGTATCAAACAAGCGACCTTTGAAGAGATGATTGCCCGCCGTCCTGAGCGTGTGATTGAAATCGCGGTTAAAGGCATGCTGCCGAAGGGCCCGTTGGGTCGTGCTATGTTCCGTAAACTGAAGGTTTACGCGGGCACCGAGCACAATCACGCGGCACAGCAACCGCAAGTTCTGGACATTTAATCGGGATTATAGGCAATGGCTGAAAATCAATACTACGGCACTGGTCGCCGCAAAAGCTCCGCCGCTCGCGTGTTCATCAAACCGGGCAACGGTAACATCGTTATCAACCAGCGTAGTCTGGAACAGTACTTCGGTCGCGAAACTGCCCGCATGGTAGTTCGTCAGCCGCTGGAACTGGTCGACATGGTTGAGAAACTGGATCTGTACATCACCGTTAAAGGTGGTGGTATCTCTGGTCAGGCTGGTGCGATCCGTCACGGTATCACCCGCGCTCTGATGGAGTATGATGAGTCTCTGCGTAGCGAACTGCGTAAAGCTGGCTTCGTTACTCGTGATGCTCGTCAGGTTGAACGTAAGAAAGTCGGCCTGCGTAAAGCACGTCGTCGTCCTCAGTTCTCCAAGCGTTAATTTCTTGCTGCTTTGCAGCGAAATCAATGCAAAAAACCCGGTGCTGGTCACCGGGTTTTTTATGTCTAAAATAAATTTCTTTGAAATATACGCTTTACTTTCAGTGTGTTAGAGATGAAGTTACGCTTATACCCCCACAAAACGAACAAAATCTGATAAGCTATTCGCCGATTTTATGCCTGTGTGCCAGCTATCGCGTCGCTGTTTAAAACGCCAGATATTGTCGGGCGATGTTTACACACATTGGCGAGCAGAATTTCGAATAGCGGTTTGCAGGTTATTGACTGCGCGGTTATTCGCCATATTTTCTCGATAAACTTGGAGGTTTTCATGGCTGTCGCTGCCAACAAACGTTCGGTAATGACGCTGTTTTCTGGTCCATCCGACATTTTTAGCCATCAGGTGCGCATCGTATTGGCGGAAAAAGGTGTGAGTGTCGAGATTGAGCAGGTAGACATGGATAATCTGCCTCAGGATCTTATTGACCTCAATCCTTACGGTTCCGTGCCGACGCTGGTCGATCGCGAACTGACGCTCTATGAATCACGCATTATCATGGAGTATCTGGATGAACGTTTTCCTCATCCGCCGTTAATGCCTGTCTATCCGGTTGCGCGCGGTAATAGCCGCCTGATGATGCATCGCATTGAGAGCGACTGGTATTCTTTACTGAAGAAAATTACCCATGGCAGTGCGCAGGAAGCGGACGCGGCGCGTAAGCAACTGCGTGAAGAGCTGCTGGCCATTGCCCCGGTGTTCAATGAAGCGCCTTATTTCATGAGCGAAGAGTTCAGTCTGGTGGATTGCTATCTGGCTCCGCTGCTGTGGCGTCTGCCGCAGTTAGGCATTGAACTGAGTGGTTCGGGCGCGAAAGAGCTGAAAGGCTACATGACTCGCGTCTTTGAGCGTGATGCGTTCCTGGCTTCCCTGACGGAAGTGGAACGTGAAATGCGTTTGCAAACCCGAGGTTAAACTGTATGGCGTTGTCTCAACTGTCTCCGCGTCGTCCGTATTTATTACGGGCTTTTTATGATTGGTTGCTGGATAACCAATTAACGCCTCATCTGGTGGTAGATGTCACTCTGCCGGGTGTTATGGTGCCGATGGAGTTCGCCCGTGACGGCCAGATCGTGCTGAATATCGCACCGCGCGCTGTTGGCGGCCTTGAGTTAGCTGATGACAGCGTTCGTTTCAATGCCCGTTTTGGCGGCGTACCGCGCCAGGTCTACGTGCCGATGGCGGCCGTAATGGCGATTTATGCGCGTGAGAACGGGGCTGGAACGATGTTTGAGCCTGAACCTGCTTACGAAGAATCAGCAGGTGAATTTGAAGACTTCCAGGAAGGCGCTCCCTCTTCAGGGACGGTGATATCGATTGTCGAGAGTCCGCCTGATTCTGAAGCCCCTGACGATGGCCCCGGTTCTGATGATGAACCGCCACAGCCGCCTAAAGGTGGCAGACCGTCGCTGCGGGTTGTTAAATAATTCATTTTCAAGGGCACCACTGCGGTGCCCTTTTCTATTTCTGTTGTTAGCTAAATATGCCGTTAACTGAACACCATTCCGCCATCAATCAATAGCGATTGCCCCGTCATATAGTCGGAATCGTGGCTGGCCAGATAGGAGACGCAGGCCGCGACATCTTCTGGTTCGGAAAGGCGACCCAGCGTAATGCGTTTGGCGAATTCTTCTGTCGCATAGCCACGCGGTTTCCCTGCGGACTCGGAGATCTTTCGATCGATCTCATCCCACATTGGCGTTTTTACGATACCTGGACAGTAACCGTTGACGGTGATGCCTAGCGGCGCTAAATCGCGTGCGGCAGTTTGTGTCAGACCGCGAACCGCAAATTTACTTGAGCTGTAGACGGCGAGCTCAGGGTTGCCCACATGTCCGGCCTGCGAGCAGGCATTGATGATTTTTCCGCCGTGCCCCAGAGATTTAAAGGCATCGAGCGCCGCCTGAATGCCCCAGATAACGCCTTTGACGTTGATGTTATACACGCGATCGATGACTTCCGGCGTGATGTCTTCAATCAGCGTTGAGGGGGCAACGCCGGCGTTATTGACGATGACGTTAAAGTCACCAAAGCGCTTTTTGGTTGCGGCAACGGCAGCAAAAACGGCCTCACGATCCGCGACGTCTGCCTGTAGCGCGATGGCCTGTCCGCCAGCTTTTTCGATTTCCTGCGCCACACTGCGCGCCGTTTCCTGATTGTAGTCCACGATGGCGACGGCAAAACCGTCGGCCGCCAGTCTGAGAGCAATAGCGCGGCCAATACCTTGACCGGCTCCTGTTACAAGGGCTACTTCGACTGTCATAGTTCCTCCTTAATGAAATCCAATCTCAATAAAGACAAGTAAATGCCGGAGGTAAGTGTAGGCCTTTAGCGTGATATTGCAGGATTTATTACGAAAAGTTCTTTAGAGGGAAGTGGAAAGATAAAGGTTTTATTGGACTTTCTGGTGTGATATTCCACAGGGAGAAGTGGCTGATTGCCATCGGCTGTTACGGAGTGGCTCACTTCAGCTTCTGACCACGACGTTTCGGGAACTACCGATGAAAGTTGAGCGCTGTCCGACTTCCTGAGAATAAGAACAAGGGCGTATATAACCTATGCTATAACCGGAACCAGCGGCGATATTCCTTGTTTATGGGATATTGCGATTCCAGAACGTAGAATATCGGGAAGGGGGAGCTATGCATCAAGGTCGTTGTTTATGCGGCGGGGTGACGATTTCCACGACGCACTCGGTGAGTGATGTCAGCGCGTGCCATTGTGGAATGTGCCAGACGTGGGGCGGTGGACCGTTGATGTCCGTCGAATGCACGGATCCGGCGATTGAGATAAAAGGCGAGGAGAACATTACGGTCTGGCCGTCATCGGAATGGGCCGAACGCGGTTTTTGCCGTGTGTGTGGAACGCATCTGTTTTACCGACTGCGTGGCGGTAATGCCTATCATATTCCAGCGGGATTTTTTGCTGACGAGACGGATAAGACGCTGATATCACAAATTTATATTGATAAGAAACCGGGTTACTACTCATTTGTTGAGAAGACACCGACGCTGACGGAGCAGGATATTATCGCGCTTTATGCAGGTAAAGATTGAAGGCTCAGGTAAGGGCGGAAAAAGAAAAGGGCAGCCTACGCTGCCCTTAAGAGAAGTGAGTCGTTTTTACACTTCCAGATAGTTCATGATACCGTCAGCGGCTTTACGGCCTTCTGCGATGGCGGTGACCACCAGGTCGGAACCGCGTACTGCATCGCCGCCCGCAAAAATTTTCGGGTTGCTGGTCTGGAAGGCGTTATCGCAGCTTTCCGGTGCGACAATGCGACCCTGATCGTCCAGCTTGACGTCATGTTCTGCCAACCACGCCATTTTATGCGGACGGAAACCGAACGCCATGATGACTGCATCGGCTTCCAGAACGTGCTCGGAACCCTCTACGATTTCAGGACGGCGACGCCCGTTGGCATCCGGTGCACCCAGCGCAGTCCGCGCCATTTTCACGCCGCACACTTTGCCCGCGCCGTTGATTTCGACGCTTAACGGTTGCAGGTTGAATTTGAACTCGACGCCTTCTTCACGCGCGTTTTTCACTTCGCGTTTGGAACCCGGCATGTTCTCTTCATCACGACGATAGGCGCAGGTAACGTGCGTTGAACCCTGGCGAATCGAGGTACGCACGCAGTCCATCGCGGTGTCACCACCGCCCAGCACCACAACGCGTTTACCTTGCATGCTGACGTAAGGCTCGTCTGCTGCGGCTTCAAAGCCCATCAGTTGCTTGGTGTTGGCAATCAGGAACGGCAGCGCATCGTAGACACCCTGAGCATCTTCATTGTCCAATCCGCCACGCATAGACTGATAGGTGCCGACGCCGAGGAAGACGGCATCATATTCATCCAGCAGCGCTTTCATCTGCACGTCTTTGCCGACTTCGGTGTTCAGGCGGAATTCGATGCCCATCTCGGTGAAAATCTCACGACGTTTCACCATCACCTCTTTTTCCAGCTTGAAAGAGGGGATACCGAAGGTCAGTAAGCCACCGATCTCGGGATGACGATCGAAGACGACGGCCTGTACGCCATTGCGCGCCAGTACATCGGCACAGGCCAGCCCTGCCGGGCCAGCACCAATGATAGCCACGCGTTTGCCGGTCGGTTTGACGTTGGCAACGCTTGGCTTCCAACCCATCTCTATCGCTTTATCATTGATATAGCGCTCGATGTTGCCGATGGTGACCGCGCCGAACTCATCATTCAGCGTACAGGAGCCTTCACACAGACGATCCTGCGGACACACGCGACCGCAGACTTCCGGCAGGCTGTTGGTCTGGTGCGATAACTCAGCTGCTTCGATAATGCGGCCTTCGTTCGCCAGCTTCAGCCAGTTCGGGATGTAGTTATGTACCGGACATTTCCACTCACAGTAAGGGTTGCCGCACGCCAGGCAGCGGTCTGCCTGGGCTTTGGACTGGCTTTCTGAGAACGGCTCGTAGATCTCAACAAATTCAATTTTACGAATCTTCAGCGGTTTCTTGGGCGGATCAACGCGCTGTAAGTCGATAAACTGGTAAACATTCTGACTCATGATGACCTCTTACTGCGCCTGAACCCGCAGCTCGGCTGCGGAACGACTACGGTGACCCAACAATGCCTTCACATCACTTGACTTCGGTTTCACCAGAGCAAATTTCGGTGCCCAGGTCGGCCAGTTAGCGAGGATCTCTTCTCCGCGGTGTGAACCGGTATTCTGCACGTGCTCGGTGATCAGGCCACGAAGATGCTCTTCATGAATAGCCAGTTCTTCGACATCCAGCACTTCCACCAGTTCCGGGTTAACGCGTTTGCGGAATTCACCGTCTTCATCCAGTACATAGGCGAATCCACCGGTCATACCTGCGCCAAAGTTCACGCCGGTACGGCCCAGTACGCAGACGATACCGCCCGTCATGTATTCACAGCCGTTATCGCCGATGCCTTCTACCACGGTGATACAGCCGGAGTTACGTACGGCGAAACGTTCACCCGCACGACCTGCGGCAAACAGCTTACCGCCGGTAGCGCCGTAGAGGCAGGTGTTACCGATGATGCTGGCTTCGTGGCTGCGGAAGGCTGAACCCACCGGAGGACGCACGGAGATGCTGCCGCCTGCCATGCCTTTGCCCACGTAGTCGTTGGCATCGCCGGTTAGTTTCAGTTCCACGCCGCCGGCGTTCCAGACGCCAAAGCTTTGCCCTGCGGTACCGGAGAAGTGAGCTTTAATCGGATCGCCTGCCAGCCCTTGATCGCCATGTTTCTCGGCAATCGCGCCGGACAGCGTCGCGCCGACGGAGCGATCGGTGTTGCGGATATCGAAGTAGAGCGCTTTGCCCTGTTTCGAATCGATGTGTGGCTGTGCCTGCGCCAGCAGCTCTTTGTTCAACAAACCTTTGTCGAACGACAGATTGCTTTCAGTGCAGTACAGCGCTTTGCCCGGCTGAGGCTGTGCAGCGTGCAGCAGCGGCGACAGATCCAGCTTGTTCTGCTTCGCACTGAAACCGTCAAGTTCAACCAACAAATCGGTACGACCGATCAGATCGACCAGACGGCTGACGCCCAGCTCTGCCATCAGTACGCGAGTTTCATGCGCGATGAACTGGAAGTAGTTGGTTACACGCTCAGGCAGACCGTGGTAGTGATCGCGGCGCAGCTTCTCATCCTGCGTTGCAACGCCTGTCGCACAGTTGTTCAGGTGACAGATACGCAGGTATTTACAGCCCAGCGCAACCATCGGCCCAGTGCCGAAGCCGAAGCTTTCCGCACCCAGAATGGCTGCTTTGACGATATCCAGACCGGTTTTCAGGCCACCGTCCACCTGAAGGCGGATTTTGTGGCGCAGACCGTTGGATACCAAAGCCTGCTGTGTTTCTACCAGACCCAGTTCCCACGGGCAGCCCGCGTATTTCACGGAAGACAGCGGGCTGGCACCGGTACCGCCGTCGTAACCAGCGATGGTGATCAGATCGGCATACGCCTTGGCAACACCTGTAGCGATAGTTCCGACGCCCGGTTCGGACACCAGTTTTACCGAAATCATCGCTTTCGGGTTGACCTGCTTCAGATCGAAAATCAGCTGAGCCAGATCTTCGATAGAGTAAATGTCGTGGTGCGGCGGTGGTGAAATCAGCGTCACGCCTGGCACGGAATAACGCAGACGAGCAATGTACGGCGTGACTTTATCACCCGGTAACTGACCGCCTTCGCCCGGCTTCGCGCCCTGCGCCACTTTAATCTGAATCACATCGGCGTTAACCAGATAGGCTGGCGTCACACCAAAGCGGCCAGAAGCAACCTGCTTGATACGGGACACTTTATTGGTACCGTAGCGCGCCGGGTCTTCGCCACCTTCACCGGAGTTGGAGAAGCCGCCCAGTCCGTTCATCGCCTCAGCCAACGATTCATGGGCTTCCGGGCTGAGTGCGCCGATGGACATGGCCGCGGTATCGAAGCGTTTGAACATTTCAGAGGCCGGTTCAACGCTGTCTATCGCGATGGCCGCGCCTTCTTGCGGTTTCAGCGCCAGCAGGTCGCGTAATGTGGCCGCTGGACGCTCGTTAACCAGTTTGGCGTATTGCTCGTAATCGCTGTACTCCCCGGTTTTCACCGCAGTTTGCAGCGTGGTGACGACATCCGGGTTGTAGGCATGGTATTCGCCGCCGTGAACAAATTTCAGCAGGCCGCCCTGTTCCAGCGTTTTACGTTTCAGCCAGGCACGCTTAGACAGATTCAGCAGATCCTGCTCGAAGTCGCTGTAGTTTGCACCGCCGATGCGGCTGACGACGCCCAGGAAGCATTGCGTCGATACATCTTTATGCAGGCCCACAGCTTCAAACAGCTTGGAGCAGCGATAAGACGCAATCGTCGAGATGCCCATTTTGGACATAATTTTGTACAGGCCTTTGTTGATGCCGTTACGGTAGTTCAGCATCACGGCACGATAAGGTTTGTCGATGGTGTGGTTATCCACCATCCGCGCCAGCGTTTCGTAGGCGAGGTAAGGGTAGATAGCCGTCGCACCAAAGCCTAACAGCACGGCAAAGTGGTGCGGGTCACGTGCACTGGCGGTTTCAACAATGATGTTGGCATCACAGCGCAGGCTCTTTTCCACCAGACGGCGCTGAACGGCACCCACAGCCATCGGCGCAGGGACAGGCAGGCGTGATTCGCTAATGCCACGGTCGGACAGCACCAGCAGAACGGCACCGTCTCTGACTTTGCTTTCTGCTTCGTCACACAGTTTTTCGATGGTCTGTTGCAGCGTTTGCTGCGACGGATCAAACGTCAGATCCAGCGTGTCGGCGCGATAGTGCAGTTCATCCTGCGACGTCAGCTGGGTGAAGTCGGAGTAAAGCAGGATCGGTGATTTAAAGCTCAGACGGTGAGCCTGACCTTCCGCTTCACAGAACACGTTCATTTCACGGCCGATGCTGGTCGCCAGCGACATGACATGTGCTTCACGCAGTGGGTCGATCGGCGGGTTGGTTACCTGCGCGAACTGCTGACGGAAGTAGTCATAAATGATGCGTGGACGGCTGGACAGCACGGCGAACGGCGTGTCATCGCCCATCGACCCCGTGGCTTCCTGACCGTTTTCGCCCAGTACGCGAATGACCTGATCCAGCTCTTCACTGCTGTAGCCGTACTGTTTCTGGTAGGTTTCCAGCAGATCGTCGTTGAATTCACGGCTGCCGACCTGATCGTCCGGCAACTCTTCAAACGGCACCAGACGCTTAACGTTTTTCTCCATCCACTCTTTGTAAGGATGGCGGCTTTTCAGGTCGTTATCGGTTTCGGCAGAGTGCAGGATACGGCCGCTGCGGGTGTCGATCACCATCAGTTCGCCCGGACCAACGCGGCCTTTTTCAACCACTTCATCCGGCTGATAATCCCAGATACCGACTTCAGACGCGCAGGTGATCAGCTTGTCTTTGGTTATGACGTAGCGCGCAGGGCGCAGGCCGTTACGATCCAGGTTACAGGCGGCATAGCGCCCGTCGGACATCACGATACCGGCTGGGCCATCCCACGGTTCCATGTGCATGGAGTTAAAGTCGAAGAAGGCGCGCAGTTCAGGATCCATATCCGGGTTGTTCTGCCAGGCTGGCGGAACCAGCAGGCGCATAGCGCGGATGATATCCATCCCGCCGCTCAGGAACAGTTCCAGCATGTTATCCAGCGAGCTGGAGTCAGAGCCGGTTTCGTTGACGAACGGCGCGGCATCCTGCAAGTCTGGGATCAGCGGGGTTTTGAATTTGTAAGCGCGCGCGCGTGCCCATTGGCGGTTACCGGCAATGGTGTTGATCTCACCGTTGTGCGCCAGATAGCGGAACGGCTGCGCCAGCGGCCAGCGTGGCACGGTGTTGGTTGAGAAACGCTGGTGGAACAGACAGATCGAGGATTCCAGACGCAGATCGGCCAGATCGAGGTAGAAGCGCGGCAGATCCGCCGGCATACACAGACCTTTATAGATCGTGACCAGATTGGAGAAGCTACAAACGTAGAAGTCTTTATCTTCGATACGCTTTTCGATACGGCGGCGCGCCATGAACAAACGGCGTTCCATATCACGTTGACGCCAGCCAGCGGGGGCGTTAACGAAAATTTGCTCAATACGCGGCATGGATGACAGGGCGATTTCACCCAGTACATCCGGGTTGGTCGGCACTTCACGCCAGCCCAGTACGGACAGCGTTTCGTTCTGCAACTCTTCTTCTACAATCCGACGCGTGGCGCGAGCCAGCTCTTCGTCCTGATTGAGAAACATCATGCCAACGGCGTAGTTTTTGGCTAAGCGCCAGCCATGCTCTTCCGCTACCAGACGAAAGAAACGGTCTGGCTTCTGAAGTAATAAACCGCAGCCGTCGCCAGTCTTGCCGTCAGCAAGGATTGCGCCACGGTGCTGCATGCGTGCGAGTGCGTGAATCGCGGTACGCACTACTTTGTGGCTCGGCTCACCTTCTATATGGGCGATTAATCCGAAACCACAGTTATCTCTCTCTTGGGATGCATCGTACAACATATTAGTGAACCTCCCCAGGCTCTGTGTGACTCTCACAACCTACTGCGAGAAAGCACCGTGGCGTTGAGCGGCTAGTATTACGCTCTCTTCTTCGGCCTCTCGTGACGGTCTCACAAGTGGTAAATGACTTGTTTTTAGAGGGAGTCTTCATTTACTGCATAAATATGACGAATCATGGACCCGTCAGGAAAGCTTCCAGCGGATTCCCAAATTAGCGAGAAACCCTGTTCAGGTCAAATACCAGTGCAAAATGTGCTGATAAACGATAATTTTTAATTATACCTATGAAACATAATGATTTTTTTAGAAAAACTATCTCGGGAAATGACTATGGCGTTTAATTGAAGTGTGAGCTGTATCACTATACAAAAGCGCGAGAACCCTTATCCGTGCTGCATTATTTCTGCGTTGCAGCATATTATGCTGTATATGACTACTTTTAGATTTCATGAAACTATTTTTAAGTATTGCTTCATCTTTTCATTAATTGAGCATACGGGATAAGAAAAATTAATTAGCACCGACGTGAGTTTATTTTCACTAAAAGCGAATAAAAATGCATTTCGTTGGGATGTGTGTGATTGATCGCGGTCATCGCGAAGGGGGCAAGAGAAAGGTAGTCTGCTGTTCCTCAAGGGAGCAGGTTAGAATATGCAATTGCAAAAATTAATCAATATGTTTGGCGGAAATCTTCAACGTCGCTATGGCGAGAAGATCCACAAGCTGACGCTGCACGGCGGGTTTAATTGCCCAAACCGTGATGGCACGCTGGGGCGGGGCGGTTGCACGTTCTGTAATGTGGCCTCGTTTGCCGATGAACAGATGCAGCAACGCAGCATCGCACAGCAGTTGGAGACGCAGGCAGGAAAGGTAAATCGGGCCAAACGCTATCTGGCGTATTTTCAGGCGTATACCAGCACCTATGCCGAAGTTCAGGTGCTGGAAAGCATGTATCAGGAAGCGTTGAAACAGGCCGAAATGGTGGGGCTTTGCGTCGGCACGCGCCCCGACTGCGTGCCTGATGCGGTACTGGATTTACTGTCCCGCTATCATGAACAAGGTTACGAGGTCTGGCTGGAGCTGGGACTGCAAAGCGCGTGTGACAAAACGCTGCACCGGATTAATCGCGGACATGATTTCGCCTGCTATCAGGAAACCACCCGCCGTGCGCGTGAGCGCGGTCTGAAAGTGTGTAGTCATCTGATTGTCGGTTTGCCGGGCGAAGACGCCCAGCGCTGCTTATCGACGCTGGAGCAGGTGGTTGAGACCGGCGTGGAGGGCATTAAGCTGCATCCTCTGCATATCGTGGAAGGCAGCACGATGGCGAAGGCCTGGCGAGCGGGAAGGCTGCCCGAGCTGGCACTGGAGCGCTACGTGGAGACGGCGGGAGAGATGATTCGCCATACGCCGCCGGAGGTGATCTATCACCGCATTTCCGCCAGCGCTCGCCGGCCCACCCTGTTGGCCCCGCTGTGGTGTGAAAACCGCTGGACGGGCATGGTAGAGCTGGATCGCTATCTGCAAACGCATGGCGTACAGGGTTCCGCGCTGGGCACGCCCTACCGTTACGATGGGGTCTGACGTGTCAGAAGACGCTGGTATTTCGTGCCGTGAATCTGTGCGGCAGCACCGTATCAGCCGCCGTTTTACGTTATGATGCGCGGGTGGGTGACTAAGGGAAATCGCTATGAAGCAAATTCGTCTGTTGGCGCAGTACTATGTTGATTTGATGGTAAAACTGGGGCTTGTCCGTTTTTCACTGCTGCTGGCCTCGGTATTGGTGCTGTTGGCGATGGTGGTGCAAATGGCCGTCACCCTGCTGCTCAGCGGGGAAGTCGAGAACATCGACGTCGTCCGTTCCATTTTCTTCGGGCTGCTGATTACGCCCTGGGCCGTTTATTTTCTCTCCGTGGTGGTGGAACAGCTCGAGGAGTCGCGCCAGCGGCTGTCGAAGCTGGTGGCGAAGCTGGAAGAAATGCGCCATCGGGATCTGGAGCTGAACGAGCAGCTTCAGGAGAACATCGTACAGCTCAATCAGGAAATCGCTGACCGCATCAAAGCGGAAGATGCGCGTGCGCTGGTGATGAGCCGACTCAAAGAAGAGATGTCCCGCCGCGAACAGGCGCAGATTGAGCTGGAGCAACAGTCGGCGTTGCTGCGTTCGTTCCTTGATGCCTCACCGGATTTGGTTTACTACCGTAACGAAGATAAAGAGTTCTCCGGCTGCAACCGCGCGATGGAGCTGCTGGTGGGCAAAAGCCAGAAGCAGCTCATTGGCCTGACGCCACAGGATGTTTACTCCCCCGATATTGCCGAGAAAGTGATGGAGACGGACGAAAAAGTGTTCCGTCATAACGTTTCTCTGACCTATGAACAGTGGCTGGTTTATCCCGATGGCCGTAAAGCCTGTTTTGAGCTGCGTAAGGTGCCGTTTTATGACCGGATGGGTAAACGTCACGGGCTGATGGGGTTTGGACGCGATATAACGGAGCGTAAGCGTTACCAGGACGCGTTAGAGAACGCCAGTAGGGAGAAGACCACCTTTATCTCAACAATCAGCCACGAGCTTCGTACGCCGCTTAATGGCATTGTCGGGTTAAGTCGCATCCTGCTGGATACGCAACTTGACCCTGAACAGCAAAAATACCTGAAAACCATCCACGTCAGCGCGATTACGCTGGGCAATATCTTTAACGACGTGATTGAGATGGACAAACAGGAGCGCCGCAAGGTGCAACTGGATAACCAGCCGATTGATTTCACTGGTTTTCTGGTGGATCTGGAGAACCTCGGCGGCCTGCTGGCGGAACCGAAAGGCCTGAAGCTGATTATGGATCAGCACCAGCCTCTGCCGCAGAAAGTCATTACTGACGGAACGCGCCTGCGGCAGATTCTGTGGAACCTGCTCAGTAACGCGGTGAAATTCACACCGAAAGGCGAAATTGTGGTGCGCGTCTGGCATGAAAAAGGCGATCGCCTGCGCTTTGAAGTGGAAGATTCCGGGATGGGGATTCCGGCGGATGAGCTGGAAAAAATCTTCGCCATGTATTATCAGGTCAAAGACCAGCACGGCGGGAAGCCCGCAACAGGTACGGGAATTGGCCTGGCGGTGTCGAAGCGTCTGGCGCAGAACATGGGGGGCGATATCCAGGTTTCCAGCACGCAAGGCAAGGGCTCCTGCTTCACCCTGACGGTGACTGCACCGAGCGTCGATGAAGCGGGAAGCGGTCTGGACGACGACGATGATCTGCCGCTACCGGCGCTGCACGTCCTGCTGGTGGAAGATATCGAACTGAACGTGGTCGTCGCGCGTTCGGTGCTGGAAAAGTTGGGCAATAGCGTGGATGTCGCCATGACCGGACAGGAAGCGCTGGATATGTTCGACCCTGATGAGTTCGATCTGGTGCTGCTCGATATTCAACTGCCGGATATGACCGGGCTGGACGTCGCGCGTCAACTGCGTTCGCGTTATGGCAACCGCAGCCTGCCGCCGCTGGTGGCGCTGACGGCGAACGTGCTGAAAGATAAACGCGAATATCTGGATGCGGGTATGGATGACGTGCTCAGCAAGCCGCTGTCGGTGCCTGCCCTGACGGCCGTCATCAAACAATTCTGGGATACTCACACCGTGTGGACGAAAGAGCCAGTGGCTGAGGAGGGTAATGAAATGGCAAAAGCAGAAGAGGATCTACTGGATATTCCGATGTTGGAACAGTATCTGGATTTGGTGGGGCCGAAATTGATTCACCAGAGTCTGGAGATGTTTGAACAGATGATGCCGGGCTATCTGGCGATTCTGGATTCCAACATGACAGCACGTGACCAGAAAGGCATTACGGAAGAAGGGCACAAAATCAAAGGAGCAGCGGGTTCAGTCGGGTTACGGCATTTGCAGCAAGTCGCCCAGCAGATTCAGACCTCATCGTTACCGGCATGGTGGGATAACGTGCAGGAATGGGTCGATGAACTTAAGCACGACTGGCGTCATGACGTTCAGGTACTGCGTGATTGGGTGGCAAAAGCAGAAAAAGAATCCTGATACGGTTTGTTACGGCCACAGGGACGTGGCGAGTAAAACGGCTGGAAAAATTTTTTCGTCTCATGCGATATCATGCAAAAAAACGGCAGATTGAGCAGGGGTTACGAGTGAAAAGGGACTTGGAATGCGAGGCTTTGCACGTTTTCATACGGTAGAAAAAAATGACCCCGGCCGAAGCCGGGGTGCGCGAATTATGCGCCAACACCAGGGAAAACATGCACCTGCATTTAGATTTCAGGTTTTGTAAACTCGCAAGTGCGGATATTCGTGTCTTAACTTACTACCTAACTACTTTACATCTTCATCAAGCAACAAAATAGCAAATGTAGAAATCTTTGTTACAAGAATCATTAAAATGTGTGATGTAGATTAGTGTTTGTCAATTAAAAAATCAATTAGTTGATGTAATGAAATGAAGGAAAAGATGATGAAACGAGTCGGCATTGTCCTTAGTGGCTGTGGTGTTTATGACGGTTCCGAGATTCATGAAGCCGTGTTGACGTTACTTGCGCTGGATCGCGCGGGTGCAGAAGCGGTTTGCTTTGCGCCAGATAAGCCGCAATTACAGGTGGTTAATCACCTGACGGGTGACGTAACTGGTGAGAATCGCAACGTTTTAGCAGAATCGGCACGGATCGCCAGAGGAAAAATCCAGCCCCTTTCTACGGCGAATGCACAAGATTTAGATGCGCTGATTGTGCCGGGTGGTTTTGGCGCCGCGAAAAATTTAAGTGACTTTGCGACGCAGGGAATGGCATGTCAGATCGATGAAACACTGCAATTGCTCACACAGGAAATTTATAAGCAAAATAAACCAATTGGTTTTATTTGCATCTCACCTGCGCTCCTGCCGAAGATTTTGGGTGAACCTGTTCGCGTAACCATTGGTAACGATATTGACACCGCAGAGGCCGTGGAAGAGATGGGCGGTATCCACGTTGTTTGTCCGGTCGATGATATCGTGGTTGATGCCGAACATAAAATCGTGACGACACCGGCCTATATGCTGGCTAACTCCATCAGCGAAACGGCAAAAGGCATTGATAAGCTCGTGGCCCGCGTTTTGGAACTCACCGAATGAGGTGGAGCCGAGGGCGTGGAGGCTTACTAACGTGGCTGAAGCGCCTGATTGTTCGCAGTGTGTTGGTCGTCATCGGAGCGTGGCTGGCTGGCATCCTGCTGTTTTCCTTCCTGCCGGTACCGTTCTCCGCGGTGATGGTGGATAGGCAGATCAGTGCATGGCTGAACGGCGAGTTCTCCTATGTCGCCCATTCTGACTGGGTTTCGATGGAGAAAATTGCACCGGAAATGGCGCTGGCGGTGATAGCGGCGGAAGACCAAAAGTTCCCCGATCACTGGGGCTTCGATCTGGATGCGATTGGTCAGGCATTGAAGCACAACGAACGCAACACACAGCGGATTCGTGGCGCGTCTACGCTCTCACAGCAGATGGTGAAGAACCTGTTCCTGTGGGATGGACGTAGCTGGGTGCGTAAGGGCCTTGAAGCGGGGATTACCACCGGGGTCGAGCTGGTCTGGACAAAACGGCGGATTCTGACCGTGTATCTGAATATCGCTGAATTTGGCCCCGGTATCTTTGGTGTGGAGGCTGCTGCCAGACGTTATTTCAACAAGCCAGCCAGCAGGCTGACGGCAAGCGAATCCGCTTTGCTGGCGGCGGTGCTGCCGAACCCCATTCGCTTTCGCGCAAATGCGCCCTCCGGCTATGTTCTTCAACGCCAGCAGTGGATTTTACGCCAGATGAGACAGATGGGCGGCGACGCGTTTTTGCGAGATAACGATCTATTGTGAGGTAACAATCTGAATTAAGTCGCCTTGTTCGTTTACTATACCGAGAAATTTTCGCGTTAACGGTCGTGTTTTCGACATCAGGAGAAAGTATGCGGTTACGTTATTGGTCAGGTTTACTGGTTGCATTGTGTTGTGTGGCTTCCGTTGCCCGTGCGGACGCGGAGCCTAAAGTGTCCCCCCCCGATAATCCCTACGCCTTCTTGCAGCAGCCCCAGCTATCCTCGGTAAAACAGCAGCTACAGCAGAAAACGGAAAAGCCGCAGACGCGAATGGCGTACGAGCAGCTTATTTCGGAAGCCGATCGCGCGCTGAAAATGGATAACCCCAGCGTGACGGAAAAAAAATCCACGCCACCTAGCGGCTCAAAGCATGATTATTTGAGCCTCAGCGCCTACTGGTGGCCCGATCCCGACAAAGCTGATGGTTTGCCTTGGATTCGTCGTGATGGGCAGGTAAACCCTGCCAGCAAGGATGAGGAGACTGATGGCGTTAGGCTGGCAAAATTCACGGCCCAAACGCAGGCGTTGACGCTGGCGTGGTACTTCTCGGGCAAACAGGCTTATGCCGATAAGGCCATATCGATGATCCGCACCTGGTTTATCGACCCCGAGACGCGCATGAACCCTAATCTCGATTTCGCGCAAGGCGTGCCGGGCATCGCGCCGGGCAGAGGGTCGGGCGTGTTGGACGGACGCTATTTTTCCACCCGTATTGTCGATTCGCTGATTATGTTGCGTCACGCTCCGGGCTGGACGGCGCAGGATGAGCAGCAGATGCAGAAATGGATGAGCGATTATCTACACTGGCTGCAAACCAGCAAGCTGGGGAAAAAAGAGGCAACGGCTCAGAACAACCACGGCAGCTGGTATACCGTACAGGTGGCGGGGATTGCCTGGTATCTGGGCAAAATCGACGTGGTGAAATCCATGGCGCAATTGCAGCGGGAAAAATTGGATCACCAGTTGCAACCGGATGGTTCTCAGCCGGAGGAACTGGCGCGCACGCGATCTTTCCATTACAGCTACTTCAACCTTCAGGCGATAACGGATATGGCTGTTCTGGCTTCCCGCGTTGGGGAGAATATCTGGCAATATCAAACGCCGAAAGGAAGCAGTGTGATAAAGGCGCTCGATTTTATGGCACCGTATCTGGATGAAAATAAGGCGTGGCCGCGCAAGACGATGGACAGACAAAGCAGCCGTCTTATCCCGCTGCTGTTGCAGGCGGAGCGCGGTTTGCAAGCGCCGCGTTACCAGACGCACATCAGGCAGGCGGGTTTTACGGAATTACTCACCGGGTCAGCGGGCAAACGGGATAAAGAACCGAGCCATATCAGCGTTGAAACCCGCCGTGCGCTCTGGCTGCTGAATCCTGCTACACCGTAATTTGGTTGTACCTGATTCCACCGGGCGACGGTACGCGCCTGTCTAATCGAGATAAAAAAACCGCTGATGTTGTCATCAGCGGTTTTTGTTTTTAAAAAGACAAACGAATTAAAGAGATAACGCGTTATTGCAGGTAGGTGAAGGCCGTTGTTACGTGCTTCACACCGCCAACTTTACTGGCGATTTCTGCGGCGGAGGTGCCTTCACGCTGTGTTACCAAGCCTAACAGGAAGACTTCGCTGTTTTCCGTTGTGACTTTTACGTTAGAGGATTTAACCGTGTCGCTTGCCAGAATCTGTGAGCGAACCTTGGTGGTGATCCAGGTGTCCATAGAGGCGGTTCCCATTGAGACTGGAGTGCCTTGACGTATTTCGTTGTAGACTTCGGCTGCACCTTCCACGCCGAGGGCGATTTGCTTAGCTCGATTTGCCATTTCTGTGTTCGGGGCTTGCCCTGTTAACAAGACTTTCCCCTGATAAGCCGTCGCAATAATACGGGCTTCTTTTTTCAACTGCTCGTCTTTGCTGATTGCATTCGTCACGCGGACTTCCAGTGTGCCATCGTCAACCTGCGTGCCAACGGTACGCGGGTCAGTGGCTGTTTTGGTCGCCACGGCACTGCCAACAGCAACAACCCCGACACAGCCTTGTAGCAGCAGGGCGATAGACAGCACGGCAAATGCAGAACTTATCCTCATGTAGTGCTCCTTCAATCGTTCTGGTGTGGAAAAAGTGTGTTATCAATCAAGTCGCACAGGCAATTTACTGTCAGCATGTGCATTTCCTGAATACGGGCGCTGCGGTGTGACGGGATGCGAATCTCCACATCCTGTGGCCCGAGCAGCCCAGCCAGTTCTCCGCCATCGTAGCCAGTCAGGGCGACAATCGTCATATCGCGAGTAACGGCAGACTCTACGGCTTTAACAATATCGCGGCTGTTGCCACGGGTTGAAATAGCCAGTAATACGTCGCCTGCCTGACCTAATGCTCTGACCTGTTTGGCATAGACCTCTTCATGCAAGCGGTCATTTGCTATCGCAGTTAAGACCACATTATCCGCATTAAGTGCGATAGCCGGTAAGCTAGGGCGTTCCGCCTCGAAGCGGTTAATCATGCTGGCGGCAAAATGTTGCGCATTGGCGGCCGATGTTCCGTTGCCACAGCACAGAATCTTGTTGCCGTTCAGCAGAGACTGCACCATCGCAATCGCGCCACGGGAAATGGCGTCTGGCAAGGCTTCTGCCGCTGCAATCTGCGTTTGAATACTCTCGGTAAAACAAACTTTTATTCTATCCAGCACGTTGAGTTAACCTACGTAAATTGAAGTCCATTAAAGATGAATTATCCCTGTGCGGCAAAGGCGTTCGGGAGCCAATCGAACCGATCGCCCGTAATTGCCAGCACGTCAAAACGGCAGTCTACCGTGTCAAAACTGGCGCCTCGCTGCGCCAACCACACGGCAGCGGCATGCAGCAATCGCTGCTGTTTGCGTCGGGTGACGCTGGCTGCCGCATCGCCAAAATGGGCGTTGCGCCGATAGCGCACTTCAACAAACACCCAGGTATGACGGTCACGCATAATTAAATCCAGCTCACCACCGCGTAGCGTAACATTTGCGGCGGTGAAGGTCAGACCCGCGCGTTCAAGATAACGGCGGGCCTGTTGTTCATAAACTGCGCCAGCGGCCCGCTGATTCAGAGAACTGGCACCAACTGGCCCTGACGATACTGCTGCCAGGTTAACTGCCGATTGATGGTGCAATCTGGCCCTGAACTTAACATCCCCGTTGCGCCGGGAATCTGGTGACCCGGAATCTGGCGCATTTCACCAAAGTGGCTGGCGAGCGTCCAGGCATCCATCCCCATGGCATACAGGCGGACTAACGAGTAATCGTTTTTAAACTGACTGCTGACCTGCTGCATCAGCGCCGGGTTTGCGCCTGCTAACAGCGGGATATCGCTGAACTGCAAACCTTCCATTTCGAGACGGAAGTCAGGGCCTAATCCAGCCTGGAAGCTACGTGAGCTGGCATAAAGCGCTGGACGTGCGCGTGAGGTTGTACGCATATCGATCATCGGCTTAATCAGCGCCAGCTCGTCTGGCGTTGCAATGATGTAGACCGCATCGATATTGCCACTAACGGATGAACTGACCGTCGGTTGAACCTGGGACGGAATGGTCAGGCCGCCGATGGTCGTGCCCGGCTGCGCCTGCTGTTGCGACACGCTAACCGGCTGGCCGCTCAGGCTTAAGCCTGCGCCGCTATTGATAGCCTGTTTTAACTCCGCGGTGTTGCCAAAGCGCTGTTGCAGAGGGCTGGTACCACTTTGCTGGTTCCAGGCCTGAGCAAATGCGTTGACGATACGGTCGCCCAGCGCACCGCGAGGGGCTAAGACCAGCGGCTGCTGTTTACCCTGCTGGTGGATGAATTTTGCCGCGTCTCTGGCTTCATCTTCCGGAGAGAGCGCGAAGTAGCAGATGTTAGGGCTATTTTCGACGTGTTCTGGCTGATTCAATGCCAAAATATTCAGCGGCGATTGGCTGTTCGCCAACTGATCCACTTCATTTTTCAGCAGCGGACCGATGACCAGCGATGCGCCATCTTGCTGTGCCTGTGTGAGAATATTCGCCAGCGGCTGTGAAGAGGTGTCATACACTTTGACCGGGAGTGAGCTGGACAGCCCGGCGCTCGTTGCCTGTGCTTCCGGTGCGGGGGCCGGAGAGGTGACTGCCTGATCGCTGTATGGCGCGGGCGATTGGGCATTCTGACCGTCGGATGATGGGGCTACCTGTCCGTCCTGCGCGGCGTCCGCTGAAGGTGCAGCAGGCGCAGATACGGGCGCGGTGGCTATCTGACCGTTCTTGGCTGCGTTAAAGCCTTGCTGAATGGCATTAGCGAAAACCTGCGCCTGACCGTTAAGTGGTAACAGCAACGCGATGCTGTTCACCGATGACTGCTGGTAGTTGAGTACCTGATTCAACTGTGTAGGCAGCGTTTTCGCCGCAGGGTGATGAGGGTAGCGCGTTTGCCAGTCTTGAATCGCACTCTTTAACTGATCGGGAGAAGTCCGGTTGTCCTGATAGTTATTGAGCAGATCGACCCAGCCTTGCAGCACATTTTCATTCGCATTAATCAACAGCGAGCTGGACTCCTGCGGTGACATTTGCGTCAACATCAGCCAGGTCTGATCGAGATTGATCTGATGTTCGTCGCCTTTCAGCAGCGGTTCTTGAGCGATATAGGCCCGCAGCAGTTCAATGGAAGGACGCCCTTGTGCTGTTTTGATCTGTGCCTGGTAATAGCGCTGTTTCTGCTGATCGGAAAGCGCGCCCACATCAAGCTGGCTCAGTGCTGCCTTGGCCGCATCCATATTGTTTTGGGCGACGGACAGCTCCGCGCTGAGTAGCTGCTGTTCTTGTTTTTGCGCCGCGCTCAATTTTTCTGGCAGTGCATTGAACTGCTGGCTTGCCTGAGGGGCTTTCCCTTCCTGTAATAGGGAACGAATAGCAAGTAATTGCCAGTCAGCCTTGTTATTATCGCTACTTTGCTGCATCTGTTGCAGATAATAATCGGATGATGCGTCGGCTTTGCCCTGAACCTCGGGTGGTGGGCTCTGCGGGGCGTGACTTGGACAGCCTGCGAGAAACAGTGCCGCTAACAAAACAGGGATAACACGCCCTGCCTGGGTACGGACGAAATGAAAGGGAAGCATACTGTATCCAGTGATTTTTTTTAAAGATGCTCAATATTAAATCGGCAACCCGGATGAAACAATGAATCAAGACCAACAAGCAGACATTTCTGCATCTACCCTCTACATTGTCCCCACGCCAATCGGGAATCTGGGCGACATCACGCAGCGTGCGCTGGCGGTATTGGCGAGCGTTGATCTGATCGCCGCAGAGGATACCCGCCATACCGGTCTGCTGTTACAACATTTTGCGATTAATGCGCGACTGTTCGCATTACACGATCACAACGAACAACAAAAAGCGGATGTGTTACTGGCTAAATTGCAGTCAGGGCAAAGCATCGCGCTGGTTTCAGATGCGGGTACGCCGCTGATTAACGACCCCGGTTACCATTTGGTTCGGCGCTGCCGTGAAGCTGGCGTTCGCGTGGTGCCGCTGCCGGGCGCATGCGCGGCGATAACGGCGCTCTCCGCGTCCGGTTTGGCGTCTGACCGCTTTTGCTATGAAGGTTTTCTGCCTGCCAAGACCAAGGCGCGTAAAGATACGCTACGCGATCTGGGGGAAGAACCCCGTACGCTAATTTTCTACGAATCCACACATCGCCTTTTGGACAGCCTACAAGATATCAGCGAAGTGCTGGGGGCCGAGCGCTATGTCGTATTGGCGCGTGAAATCACCAAAACCTGGGAGTCGATTCACGGCGCGCCTGTGGGCGAACTGCTGGCCTGGGTGAAAGAAGATGAGAATCGGCGCAAAGGGGAAATGGTGCTGATTGTGGAAGGGCACCAGGCTGATGACAGCGCGCTGTCGGCGGAAGCGCTGCGCACGCTGACGCTATTACGCGCCGAGCTGCCGTTGAAGAAAGCGGCGGCGCTGGCGGCGGAGATTCACGGCGTGAAGAAAAATGCGCTTTACCGCTATGGGCTGGAGCAAGAAGGCGATAGCGGTGAATCGGGGGATGACAAGTAGGGCAATTTGCCCTATCATCCGCGCCGGAGTTGACCAGACAGTCGCCGCTTCACTGCCGTCCCTTTCGGGGGAGACAGGTGGAGGGGAGGAAAGTCCGGGCTCCATAGGGCAGGGTGCCAGGTAACGCCTGGGAGGCGTAAGCCTACGACTAGTGCAACAGAGAGCAAACCGCCGATGGCCCACGCAAGTGGGATCAGGTAAGGGTGAAAGGGTGCGGTAAGAGCGCACCGCGCGACTGGCAACAGTTCGTGGCACGGTAAACTCCACCCGGAGCAAGGCCAAATAGGGGTTCACATGGTACGGCCCGTACTGAACCCGGGTAGGCTGCTTGAGCCAGTGAGTGATTGCTGGCCTAGATGAATGACTGTCCACGACAGAACCCGGCTTAACGGTCAACTCCCTTCATCATAAAACCCCGCTTCGGCGGGGTTTTGCTTTATGGGGCAGGCAAGATGAATGACTGTCCACGACGCTTTTTATGAAAGAACGCGGCTTAACGGTCAACGCTTTTCATTATGAAACCTCGCTTCGGCGGGGTTTTGCTTTATGGGGCAGGCAAGATGAATGACTGTCCACGACGCTTTTTATGAAAGAACGCGGCTTAACGGTCAACGCCTTTCATTATGAAACCTCGCTTCGGCGGGGTTTTGCTTTATGGGGCAGGCAAGATGGATGACTGTCCACGACGCTTTTTATGAAAGAACGCGGCTTAACGGTCAACGCCCTTCATTATGAAACCTCGCTTCGGCGGGGTTTTGCTTTATGGGGGCAGGCAAGATGAATGATTGTCCACGACGCTTTTTATGAAAGAACGCGGCTTAACGGTGAATATGAAACGATACTTAGGAAATGCTGTATTGAGTGCTTTTAGAAGTGCTATTATTAGCGTGTTTAAGTTGTCTTCGACTAACCGAATTGAGTGACCGAAATTATGGCTTTCAACATCCTAACTAACACAGCGGCCAGCATCACTGAACTGAAACGTGACCCAATGGGGACAGTACGGGCTGCTGAAGGTGAGACTATCGCTATACTGAACCGGAATGAGCCTGCGTTCTATTGTGTGCCTCCTGCCATGTTCGCTTATTTAATGGAATTGGCTGAAGATGCAGAACTGGGGCGTACCGTTGATGATCGGATGTCAGAGTTAGCTGACGCGGAAGAGATTTCGCTCGATGACCTATAAGTTAAAATTTGTGCCTTCTGCAATGAAGGAATGGAAAAAGTTAGGGCATCCTGTCCGGGAGCAGTTCAAGAAAAAGCTGGTCGAGCGCTTGGAAAATCCTCGCGTTCCTTCAGCACAGCTTCATGGCCGTAAAGACCAGTATAAAATTAAACTGAAGTCCGCTGGCTACAGGCTGGTGTATTTGGTCCAAGATGAGACCATTACGGTGATGGTTATGGGAGGGGGAAAGCGCGAAGGTAGCCAGATTTATTCTGATACTAAAGGTCGCTCTGCTTAATCTGGTCTTTTGCGAGTTATCTATTCCTCGTCGGCGGTTTTTCTTGCCGTGTAATACCTTTCAAATTAATTGATGTTCTTCATCACATAACTCTGACTTTTTCTGTGTCATAAAGCGCGTAAAGTAAGGCCATCGCGTGCGGTTGCACGCTCGCTGACATCTTTCAGAGGATATGACTATGAACAACACTTCCCGGATGCCTGCATTGTTCCTCGGCCACGGTAGCCCGATGAACGTGTTGGAAAACAATGTGTATACGCAGGCGTGGCAAACGCTGGGTGAGACGCTGCCGCGTCCGAAGGCGATTATTGCCGTTTCCGCGCACTGGTATACCCGGGGAACCGCCGTAACGGCGATGGAAAACCCACGTACCATCCATGATTTTGGTGGCTTCCCGCAGGCGCTGTTTGATACCCAGTATCCGGCACCCGGTTCGCCTGAATTGGCGGCGAGAATCCAGCAGGTGCTAGCACCGTATCCCGTGACCGCCGATCAGAACCAATGGGGTTTGGATCACGGCTCTTGGGGCGTACTGATCAAGATGTATCCCGATGCGGATATTCCCGTTGTCCAACTGAGCGTGGACGGCACGCAGCCTGCCGCGTATCACTACGAATTAGGGCGCAAGCTGGCGGCACTGCGTGATGAAGGCTTCATGATTGTAGCCAGCGGTAACGTTGTGCATAACCTGCGGATGGTGAAATGGGATGGCGATGCGGAGCCGTATCCGTGGGCAATCTCATTCAATCAATTTGTGCGTGATAACCTGACTTATCAGGGCGACGATCATCCGCTGGTTAATTTCATGCAGCATGAAGGTGCCGCCTTATCTAACCCGACGCCCGATCACTATTTCCCGCTGCTCTATGTGCTGGGAAGCTGGGACGGTAAAGAGGCGATCGGCATTCCGGTCGACGGGCTCGAAATGGGCTCACTGAGTATGCTGTCGGTGCAGGTGGGATAATCCGCGTTTTGCAGAAGAAATGAGTAAGGCACGGTTCTCACCGTGCCTTATATACTCGTCATACTTCAAGCTGCATGTATGTTGGCTGCGCTTAAATACTCGGCCCGTCGTGGGCCTCGCCCTAAAGGGCCGCTGCTGGCAGCGTTCAAATCTGCTCCCGGCAGATTTGTCACCCGAATCACTTACCTGAGTAAGCTCATCGGGATGTCTTCTCTTGCCGCCGCCATGCAACTCGAATTATTTAGAGTATATTTTGATGCTTAATCCAGAATGGTGTGCGGATAGAAACGCGAGAGATCCTGGGTGATCAGGGCGCGATCTTCACGTACGCCGATACCGCAAGGTTGATCGTTTACCAGCCAGCTACCAATCAGCGTGTAGCTATCGCCAAATTTCGGCAAAGGGTGATATTGCTGGACGATCATGCCTTCTTCGCCGTAAGGGCCATCGGCTGACGCAATCTCTTTCCCATTTTCGATAATTTGGATGTTTGCCCCTTCGCGTGAAAACAGCGGCTTGGTGACGTAGCTATCCAACTGGGGATGTTCATCTTCTGCGAAATAGGCAGGAAGCAGGTTGGGATGATTTGGGAACATTTCCCACAGCATCGGCAGCAGCGCTTTGTTGGAGATGATGCTTTTCCAGGCAGGTTCCAGCCAGCGCACGCCGGCATCTTCCAGTTTGGTGGAAAACATCTCGCGCAGCATGAATTCCCACGGATACAGCTTGAACAGATTACCAATTACCTGATTTTCAGGATCGGTAAACTGGCCTTTCTCACCGAGGCCAATTTCCTCAATGTACAGAAACTCGCTCGGTAGGCCCGCTTCCAGCGCGCAATCCTGAAGGTATTGCACCGTGCCGCGATCTTCTTCCGTATCCTGACAGCAGGCAAAGTGCAGCAGGCCGAAGCCGTGATTCAGTTTTAACTCTTCGAAGCGCTCGATTAGCTTTTCCTGAATGCTGTTGTACTGGTCAGAATTCTGCGGCAGATTCCCAGCGTTGATTTGATCTTCCAGCCAGAGCCATTGGAAAAAGGCGGCTTCGTACAGCGACGTTGGCGTATCCGCATTATTTTCCAGCAGCTTGGCTGGAGATTTGCCGTCATACGCCAGATCGAGGCGTGAATACAGCGAGGGCTGATTGGTACGCCATGAGTGTCTGACGAATTCCCAGGTGTGTTTGGGAATACGAAACTTGGCGAGCAGCGCGTCGCTATTGATGACTTTTTCCACCACTTGCAGGCACATCTGGTGCAGTTCTGCCGTGGTTTCTTCCAGTTCTTCGATCTGAGCAAGGGTGAACTGGTAGTAAGCCTCTTCGCTCCAGTAGGGCTCGCCGTACATGGTGTGGAAACGAAAACCAAACTCGGTCGCTTTTTCCTGCCAGTCAGGACGCGCTGTAATATCTATCCGCTTCATTCAATGCGTCCTCAGCCGCCCATGCTACGGGAAGAGCTGGAACTTGAGCTGGCGCTGCTGCGCTGCATGCTGTTTTGTTTCGCGACGGTTTCACCAAAGCCACCACGCGTGATGGTCGAGGTCGTTGCAGGCTTCGGTGCCAGTGCGGTTTTTGGCACGGTCATCGTACGGCCTGTTGTCGCGTTGCCGTAGTTTTTACCGGCAGCATCAACGAACTGACCATTGGCCGGGCTAGCTGGCGTTTTTGGACTGAACAATGGCTGCTGTGCGAAACCAGCACCGCCACCCATCATGCGACCCATCATGTAACCGGCCATCAATGGCATCCAGGACATACCGCCGCCTTGCTGAGATTCTGCTGCCATACCGGCCTGTGCTGGGGCGGGTGTTTGGGTACACTGCGCTTCGCCGAATTCCGCTACGCAATCTTCTTTCGTTGCGTATTTTGGTGCCGTTTTTTCCGCTTCTTTTAACGCATTATTGTACGCGGTGGTGCATTGGGCAGCCATAGACGGGTTAGCTGACGAACAATCATCTGCATTCTGATAGAGAGAGACGGTTTCGTCGGTTTGTTCACAGCCCGCGAGGAAAAATACGGCGCTGACGGCCAAAGCAACAGGTGCCAGACGGTGCGTTCGCCATTCCTTGCGGAACATTTCCTGATTAATATTTTTTGTACGTTTCATCGTGTTTATCCCAGAGCAAAGCATCATGGCCAATAACCAATAAGTGTGCCTAAGAATAGGGGAAGGCTGCCTGAATTTAAAGCGGCAATAGGTGTAACGGAAGGTGTCTTTACGTTGCTATACATTCTGTTGTGCAACGTTTCGCTTTATGGTGAGAGAAGACGGCTCCTGCCTTCTGGTACCGCTGCGTTATTCTGTTGGAAAGGCGTGGGGATGAAAAAAGGGGAACCGAAGTTCCCCGTCTGTATCGGTAAAAGCGGCTAGCCGATTAACGCTGTGCCGAGGCGGTGGTTACCAGCGGAGCGCTGTTGTCCGTTGCGGTTGGCGTGGTGGAAACCGGCTGACCCAGTGACGCATTCAGCGCCTGCAGGTCGGTTTCACTCAGCGTGCCCTGCGCGGATTTAATGTTTAACTGGTTGATCAGGTAATCATAACGAGCGCTGGAGAGCTGCTGTTTGGCGTTATACAGCGTGGTGGTAGCATTCAGTACGTCAACGATGGTGCGCGTGCCTACCTGATAACCCGCTTCCATTGCATCCAGAGAGCTTTGTGCAGACACTTCAGCCTGTTTGTAAGCGTTGATGCTGCTGATGGACGCAGAAATATTGTTAAACGATGAACGTACGGTCTGGATAACAGAACGGTGTGCGCTTTCCAGCAGTTCGCTGGCGCTGACATAGCTGTGCTGCGCTTGTTTCACCTGAGAGTTAGTCGCGCCACCGCTGTAAAGCGGCAGAGTGAAGTTGATTCCCACTTTATGCTGCCCAGCGTCTGAATCGTTAAACGAATTGCTGTTATTCGTCCGTGAACCGGAATAGCGAGTATCACTTACGCCCGTTGATGCGGTGAGATCCAAGGTCGGCATGTAGCCTGTTTCGGCGGAGCGAATCTGCTCACGCGCCAAATCCTGGCTCAAACGTGCGGATAAGAGGTTCAGGTTGCGGTTTTCGGCTTCTTTCAGCAGGTTGCTAACGGTTTCAGGTTTCTGGGTAGAGAAACGCTCGATGTTCAGACCTGCCAGCTGTGGGTAGAAGTTGCCGGTAATCTGACGCAGTGATTCCAGCGCGTTATCCAGCGTATTACGCGCCAACACTTCATTGGCCAGCACGCTGTCATATTGTGAACGGGCGTTCTGGACGTCGGTAATCGCGACCAGACCGACGTTGAAGCGCTGTGTCGTCTGATCCAACTGGCGATAAATCGCCTGCTTCTGCGCATTGGTGTAGGACAGCGAATCAATCGCACGCAGGACGTTGAAATAGGCGGTTGCCGTGTTCAGCATCAGGTTTTGTTGGGCTGTCTGATAGGTGACGTCTTCAATACCCGCTTGTTTTTCCTGCAACGTCAGCGCACGCCATTTGGACATGTCGAACAAGGTCTGAGTCAATTGCAGTGAAGCGCCTTTGACATTGCTGTCGACGCCTTTGCTGTCACGGTAGCCTTTGTTATAGGTATAGTCAGCCCCTAAACCTAACTGTGGCAGTAATGGGCTGCGCGCTTGATTAATCTTTTCAAACGCGGCGTCGCGGGTCGCCGCAGAGCTGCGTAAATCAGGGTTGGTGCTTTTTGCCTGTTGGTAGACCTGTAACAGGTTTTCCGCCTGACTCATGGCGCTAAAACCGCCCAGGCTCAGACCAATCAGAAGAGGGAGCAATTTCTTCATTTGCATTCCTTGTTGTGCAGCAATCTCGCTATGGTAGCGCTGTCTGTAGACGAATAATTGTCGATTCTATCAGAATCTGCCAATAGGATAAGGTAGCTGAACGTGCCATCTTTCAGCGGAATATGTCCAAATGGTCAGGTAAATTGACCCCTTGGATGATTCAGTGCGACGTTTTGCTGTTCAGTAAGGTACCGAAAAGTGATGCGATGGATGGGAATTCCCTTCACTTCGCCGACGTCACGCCTAATAAACGTTCAAAAACAATGATGAGTATAATGACAGCGGATTCCGCCATACAATACCGGATTCCATTAATACTTGTTACAGGAGTACAGCCATGGCGTCTTCCGTATCCGGTCCGGTTACTTTCACCAAAGATGATGTAGAAATTATTGCACGCGAAACGCTGTACGACGGTTTTTTTTCGCTGGAGCGCTATCGCTTTCGCCATCGCCTGTTTAATGGCGGCATGAGCGGTGAAGTCAGCCGTGAGATCCTGGAGCGCGGCCATGCCGTAGTGCTGTTGCCTTACGATCCGGTGCGTGATGAAGTGGTATTAATAGAACAGATTCGCATTGCCGCCTATGACACCAGCGCGTCTCCCTGGCTGTTTGAGTTGGTGGCTGGCATGATTGAACCAGGAGAAAGCCACGAAGAAGTGGCGCGGCGCGAAGCACAGGAAGAAGCCGGATTAAGGGTTGGCCGGTGCCGACCGATAATCAACTATCTCGCCAGCCCCGGTGGCACCAGTGAACGTCTGGCGGTGATGGTAGGTGAAGTGGATACTAGAACGGCGAAAGGCATTCACGGCCTCGCGGACGAGAATGAGGATATTCGTGTACATGTTGTGAGTCGTGAACAAAGTTATCAATGGGTTGAAGAAGGCATCGTTGATAACGCTGCGTCTGTCATTGCCTTGCAATGGTTGGCGTTGCACCATGAAGAACTGAAACGCGCGTGGGTGGATTGAATTTATGAAACGTTATACTCCGGATTTCCCGGCCATGATGAGGCTATGTGAAACCAACTTCATGCAATTACGGCGTTTACTGCCAAAAATTGATGAAGTCGGTGAAATCGCGGTTTATCACGTCAATAATGCGGTCTATCAACTGACGATTCTTGAGTCTACCCGCTATACCTCATTGGTCGAAATCAAGCAGACAGCGCCCACTGTCAGCTATTGGAGCCTGCCAATGATGAGCGTTAGGCTGTATCATGATGCACTGGTTGCGGAAGTGTGTGCCAGCCAGCAGATCTTTCGCTTCAAAGCACGTTATGATTATCCTAATAAGAAGTTACATCAACGTGACGAAAAGCATCAAATTAATCAGTTTCTTGCTGATTGGCTAAAGTATTGTTTGGCGTATGGTTCGATGTCGATACCGGTTTTCGATACCCAATAGATTTCAAAGCGCAGGACGGCGACAGTCGGGCCATCAAGGGAAGCTAGCGTATTCTGCAATTTGAGAGATGACGGGTAGAGACAGATTTACGTAACCAAGGACACCATTTGGAAAGCCTGTTGACACTGCCTGTGGCGAGTGGCGCCAGAGTCAGGATTTTACAAATAACGGATACCCACCTTTTTGCGGGCGAGCATGAAACCTTGCTGGGTATCAACACCTATCGTAGCTATCACGCTGTGCTGAATGCCATCAAGGCTCGGCAGGATGCGTTTGATTTAATCGTGGCGACGGGCGATTTGGCGCAGGATCACACGCTGGAGGCCTATCACCATTTCTCGCGCGGCATTGCGCAGATCCCTGCACCTTGCGTATGGCTTCCGGGCAACCATGATTTTCAACCGGCGATGGTTGATGCGTTGGCTGAGGCCGGTATTGCGCCATCCAAGCATGTGCTGCTGGGTGACAAGTGGCAGATTATTCTGTTGGATAGTCAGGTATTTGGCGTCCCACATGGCGAGCTGAGTGAATACCAGCTTGAGTGGTTGGAACGCAGCCTGAAAAGTCAGCCTGACCGCTTTACGCTGTTACTGCTACACCATCATCCGCATCCTTCCGGCTGTACCTGGCTCGATCAGCACAGCTTGCGTAATGCACATAGCCTGTCTGCGGTGCTGGATCGCTATCCGCAGGTGAACACCGTGCTGTGTGGGCATATTCATCAGGAGATGGATTTTGACTGGCATGGCCGTCGTTTGCTGGCTACACCGTCGACCTGCGTGCAGTTTAAACCGCATTGTACTAACTTCACGATTGATGACGTAGCGCCGGGTTGGCGCTATCTGGATCTGCTGCCGGATGGTCGCCTGGAAACCGAGGTCTATCGTCTGTCGGGCAGCGAATTCCTGCCTGACATGGATTCGGACGGTTACTAATGCCCACGCTTCTTTATCTGCACGGCTTCAACAGTACGCCACAGTCGGCGAAAGCGACGGCGCTGAAAGCGTGGCTGGCGGAGCAGCATCCTGAAATTGACATGGTGATTCCACAGCTTCCGCCTTATCCGGCGGAGGCTGCCGAAATGATGGAATCGTTGATTATGGAGCGAGCGGGCCGCCCGGTAGGTATTGTTGGTTCTTCCCTCGGTGGTTATTATGCCACCTGGTTATCCCAGTGTTTTATGCTGCCTGCCGTAGTGGTGAATCCTGCGGTGAGGCCGTTTGAGCTATTGCTTGACCATCTGGGCGAATACCAGAACCCCTACACCGGTGAACAATATGTGCTAGAGTCTCGGCACGTTTACGATCTGAAGGTCATGCAGGTTGACCGACTGGAATCGCCGGATTTGCTCTGGCTGCTATTGCAGACGGGGGATGAGGTTCTGGATTATCGTCAGGCAGTCGCGTATTACACGGCCTGCCGTCAAACTGTGGAGTCAGGGGGCAATCATGCCTTTGTCGGATTTGAGCACTTTTTCACGCCGATTGTGAATTTCTTAGGGCTCACGACAGACTGAATCGCCACCTATGCATTATGGATTGAAAAACGACTCGCGAAGGTGCGGTTCGTTAAACCCCATTCACTGAACTCAAAGAATTAACGCAAACTATGGCTCAATCAAGTTATAACGCTGATGCGATTGAAGTACTCAGCGGACTGGAACCGGTGCGCCGTCGTCCGGGAATGTACACCGATACCACGCGTCCTAACCATCTGGGGCAAGAGGTCATAGACAACAGCGTTGATGAAGCGCTGGCGGGTCATGCGCGCCGTATTGATGTGATTCTGCACGCCGATCAGTCGCTGGAAGTGATTGACGACGGCCGTGGGATGCCGGTGGATATTCACCCAGAAGAGGGTGTGCCTGCCGTTGAGCTGATTTTGTGCCGTCTGCACGCAGGCGGTAAATTTTCCGGTAAAAACTACCAGTTCTCGGGCGGCTTGCACGGCGTAGGGATTTCTGTGGTTAACGCCCTGTCTACCCGTGTTGAAGTCACCGTTAAGCGCGACGGTCAGGTGTATGACATCGCGTTTGCAAACGGCGATAAAGTGCAGGATCTCACCGTCACTGGCACCTGTGGGCGTCGTAACACCGGGACGCGCGTGCATTTCTGGCCGGATGAGAAGTTCTTTGACAGTGCCCGCTTTTCCGTTTCCCGTTTGACGCACCTGCTGAAGGCCAAAGCGGTCTTATGCCCCGGTGTGGAAATCATCTTTAAAGACAAAGTTAACAACACCGAGCAGCGCTGGTGCTATCAGGATGGCCTGAATGACTACCTGTGCGAGTCGGTGAATGGCCTGATCACGCTGCCGGAAAAGCCGTTTCTGGGGTCGATTACTGGCGAGACCGAAGCAGTAGACTGGGCGCTACTCTGGCTACCGGAAGGCGGTGAACTGCTGACGGAAAGCTACGTTAACCTGATTCCGACGCCAATGGGCGGGACACATGTTAACGGCCTGCGTCAGGGGCTACTGGATGCAATGCGTGAATTCTGTGAGTTCCGCAATATTCTGCCGCGCGGCGTGAAGCTGAGCGCAGACGATATCTGGGAACGCTGTGCTTACGTGCTGTCGGTCAAAATGCAGGAACCGCAGTTTGCCGGGCAGACCAAAGAACGCCTCTCTTCTCGCCAGTGCGCCGCGTTTGTGTCCGGCGTCGTGAAAGACGCGTTCAGCCTGTGGCTGAACCAGAACGTGCAGGCGGCGGAGCAGTTGGCCGAGCTGGCGATTTCCAGCGCGCAGCGCCGTATGCGTGCTGCCAAGAAAGTGGTGCGTAAAAAGCTGACCAGTGGGCCGGCGCTGCCGGGTAAACTGGCCGATTGTACCTCGCAGGATCTCAGCCGAACCGAGCTGTTTCTGGTGGAAGGGGATTCAGCGGGCGGCTCGGCGAAGCAGGCGCGCGAGCGTGAATTCCAGGCGATCATGCCGCTGAAAGGTAAGATCCTGAATACCTGGGAAGTGTCCTCCGATGAAGTACTGGCTTCGCAGGAAGTGCATGATATTTCGGTGGCGATCGGCATCGATCCTGACAGCGACGATCTCAGCCAACTGCGTTACGGTAAGATCTGTATTCTGGCGGATGCGGATTCCGATGGTCTGCACATCGCGACGCTGCTGTGTGCGCTGTTTGTTCGTCATTTCCGGGCGTTGGTTCAGGGTGGGCACGTTTATGTCGCGATGCCGCCGTTGTACCGCATCGATCTGGGCAAAGAGGTTTACTACGCGCTCGACGAAGAGGAAAAAGCGGGCGTGTTAGAGCAGCTTAAGCGCAAGAAAGGCAAGCCGAACGTTCAGCGTTTTAAAGGATTGGGCGAAATGAACCCGCTACAGCTGCGCGAAACCACGTTGGATCCGAATACGCGCCGTCTGGTGCAGTTGACCATCAAAGAAGACGACATCGATCAGACGATGGCGATGATGGATATGCTGCTGGCGAAGAAACGCTCGGAAGATCGCCGCAACTGGCTGCAAGAGAAGGGCGACAAGGCGGAGATCGAAGTCTAACCGTTACACGATTCACCGTACGCTCAGAAGCGGTTCGTTAACCCGTATTATTGCCTGTTTTCGAGATGTTCACTCGAACTGCGGAAACAGGCACATTCCTCTGCTTTATCCTGATTCCGCCAGTAACCTGATCACCCAGCAACGGAGAAGCGCTGCCTCAATCAGCGTATTCAACACAGGGAGAAACCATGCAATACACCACACTCGGCAACAGCGACCTCACCGTTTCCCGCATATGTATGGGCTGTATGGGGTTCGGTGACGCATCCACAGGGCAACACAGCTGGACGCTCGGAGAAGCGGAGAGCCGCGATATCATCCGTTATGGCCTGGAAAATGGCATCAACTTTTATGACACCGCCATCGCCTATCAACTCGGTTCCAGTGAACGCTATGTCGGCAAGGCCCTGCGCGATCTGGCGAAACGCGATGATGTGGTGGTTGCCACCAAATTCCTGCCGCGCACCGGACAACAGATCTCAGACGGGATCAGCGGTCAGCAAGCTATTGCGCAGTCGCTCGACAAAAGCCTGCAAAATCTTGGTATGGATTATGTCGATCTCTACATCTGTCATATCTGGGATTACAACACGCCGATCCTGGATGTGCTCGATGCGCTGCATCGTGCGGTGAAAGCGGGCAAAGTGCGCGCCATTGGCATTTCCAACTGCCACGCGTGGCAACTGGCAAAGGCTAATGCGATAGCGGAACGCGAAAACCTGACGCCATTCGTCTCAGTGCAAAGCCATTACAACTTGATTATGCGCGAAGATGAGCGCGAGCTATTCGGTTTATGCGCTGAAGACAATATCGCGCTGACGCCTTACAGCGCGTTGGCAAGCGGGCGCCTGTCGCGTTTGGAGGGAGTAGAGTCCCTGCGTTTAAAGGAGGATGCCTACGCCAAAGGGAAATACGATACAACGGCGGAGCAGGATCGAATCATCATCGACCGCGTGGCTGAACTGGCCGCCCGACGCCACGTCTCAATGACCGAAATTTCACTGGCGTGGCTGCTCACCAAGGTTACCGCCCCCGTGGTCGGAGCAACGAAGAAACAGCATATCGACGGCGCGGTGAAAGCGGTGAGTTTAACGCTTAGCGACGATGAAATTTACTATCTGGAAGAATGCTACCAGCCACATAGACTGGTCGGTGTCATGGCGCAGAATACCCCGCAGACGCAGGCCAAAAAGCAGGCGTAAAAGCGTTGATATGTCATTGCCGAAAACATTTTTCGGCGCTTTCATCCCTGCCGGGGCGAATAAGTCGCTTCGGCAGAGCGGTGTTTGACGTGGCAGCCATTTACAGGTGACTGCGGTATGATGCGAGTACACGATAACGCTTGGTAAATACCGAATCGACGGCAGGTGTACGCGCGTATGAAAGTCACGCTTGAGGAACTTCAGGCTTTTGTGGTGGTGATCGACACCGGCTCGATCACGGCGGCAGCGGAACAGCTGGGGCAAACCACGTCGGGCATCAGCCGGGCGCTGCGGCGTCTGGAGGACAAGCTGGGCACGACCTTGCTGCACCGTACCACGCGACGCCTCTCCCTTTCCGAAGAAGGCATGATGTTTCTTGAGCACGCCCGCGGTGTGATTCACGCGGTGGAACATGCCGAAGAGCAGGTGGTGCTGCGCCACGAGCAACCGAGTGGACGGCTACGGGTCAACTCGGCCTCGGCGTTTATTCAGCATGTGATTGTGCCTCTGGTACCGGAATTTCGCCGCCGTTATCCCAAGATCGTTCTTGAACTCAATACCGATGATTTCGTTATTGATTTACTTGAACAGCATACTGATATCGCGATTCGCATTGGCACGCTAAAAGATTCCACCATTCATGCCCGACCGCTCGGTGCAAGCAAGCTGCGTATTGTCGCCAGCCCTGAGTATCTCCAGCAGCATGGTACCCCCAAGACGGTTGAGTCCTTGGCCGATCATATTTGCCTGGGGTTTACTCAGGTGGAGTCGCTGAACCACTGGCCATTACAGCACGGACTTCAGGATTTCTATCCCATCACGCCTGCGCTGCTGGCATCAAACGGTGAGATATTGCGTCAGCTGGCGCTACGGGGCGAAGGGATTGTTCGTATGTCTAACTTCCTGATTCGGGATGATTTAGCGGCGGGGCGGCTGGTGCCGATTCTCACCGAAGAGACGGTGGACGCCAGCCTACCGGTTTACGCGGTGTATTACCGCAATAGCCAATTAGCGGCGCGCATTACCTGTTTTCTGGATTTCATGAGTGAGAAGCTGACGGAAAATCCGCTGTGAGACGTGGCCCACAGCGGTGGATAGGCGCGTAGAACGTCGATTAGGCAAAGTGTTTGTCCAGATGCTGACGGTAGTTTGCAAGATAAGCAGGGACGTCCGGTGCCTTTATCACATCGTTGCAGATGAAGGTCGGCAAGGGGGATAGCCCGATGAACTGGTTCGCTTTATGGAATGGCAGATACACGCCGTCCACGCCGACACCGTGGAAGAACTGTTCAGGGTCGTCGAAGGCCTCCAGCGGCGCATTCCACGTCAGAGACAGCATGTATTTACGACCTTGTAGCAACCCACCAGAACCGTATTTCTTGCTGGCATCCGAGCGGCTGCGGCCATCGCTGGCGTAAAGCGAGCCGTGGCCGGCGGTGAACACCTCATCGATGTATTTCTTCAGGATCCACGGCGTATCCATCCACCATCCCGGCATCTGGTAAATGATGGTATCCGCCCACAGGTAGTTCTGAATTTCCTGTTCAATATCATAGCCGTTGTCTACGACCGTCATGCGGACGTCGTGACCTTTGTCGCGCAGGAAACTGGCGGCGACCTCGGTAAGGGTATGGTTCAGCTCGCCTTTGGAGTGAGCGAATGATTTGCCTGCATCAATCAGCAAAATGTTTTGCATAGGTCTGTTCTCGAATCGGTTATCAACGAAGAGGTTGGGCGTAGTCTAGAGGAGAGAACCGTGTAGAAAAATGTGCGCTAGCGCATAACACTGTTGATTGAATATCAACAATCAGAAGCAGGATGGGGCGCGATTGAAAGAATCTAATGGGGAAAAGGCAAGAGAATCCTCCCTTGCCTTGTTCAGAGCGTGCGGCGTCTCTATCGATATAAATGGGCTTTTCCCGTTGAGCCGAAGAGCGCCATTTTATAGCGAATCACCTCTTTTGCCGCGTTGATGGGTTCCGGGTAGATGGCATTAGGATCCCACCAGGTTTCACGACTGAGGATTTCCCGCGCTTTCTGGAAATAGGCGAATTTCATGTCGCTGGAGATATTGATTTTGCCCACGCCCAGCGTCACCGCTTCGGCAATTTCGGCGTCCGGGTTGGCTGAACCGCCGTGCAGGACGAGTGGGATCGACACCCGTTGTGAGATATCCCGCAGGATATGCATTTGCAGCTCTGGCTTCAGGTCTTTGGGATAGATGCCGTGCGCGGTGCCGATGGCGACGGCTAACGTATCAACGCCGGTCCGGTTGACGAAATCTTCCGCCTGCTCGGGGTCGGTGTAGATCACTTTGCTCACGCCACCTTCTATCGTGGTGCCAGTATCACCAATCGTACCTAATTCCCCCTCCACGGAAACGCCAACGGCATGCGCCAGCTTCACCACTTCGGTGGTGAGCGCCACATTCTCTTCATAAGGCAGCAGCGAGCCGTCGATCATCACGGAGGTAAACCCGCACTGAATAGCGCGCAGAACGTGTGCGATCGACGCGCCATGATCGAGGTGGATGACAAACGGTACGGGGCTGCGCAGCGTTCTTTCTCGCACATAGGCGAAGAACTCATCGGTAACGAATTCCAGCTCGCTCGGGTGGATAGAGATAATGGCCGGGGTATTCGTCGCTTCGGCTTCTTCCACTACGGCGCGGATAAAGCAGCTATCGGCCACGTTAAATGCGCCGATAGCGAAACGGTGTTCACGCGTGGGTTTCAGGATGTTAGTCATTGAGATCAACATGTTATGTCTCTCCTGTGTCGGATAAAGGGCAAAGCGTTCCTATACCAGTGGAAAACCACTGATGGCGAAAGCGGGTAAAGGCGAACGGTCAGGCTTTGTTGGCTGAACCTGACCAACCGAGATAATCGGCGACTACGTCGCGGCAGGCGGACTCCGTTGCTGCCAGTAAGTCGGACAGCTCCGCCGTTGGGTGCTGATGCAGCATCTGCTGCAATGCCGTTTTTCCTGCCTCAAAAACGGCCGCACCGACGTTGATTTTGGCGACGCCGTGGCGGCTGACACGGCGAATGTCGTCGACCTTGGTGCCGCTGCCGCCGTGCAGCGCTAGCGGCACGGTCGATTCTCGGTGCAGGGCTTCAAGACGTTCAAAATCAATCCGTGGCGTCACCCCTGGCGGATAAATGCCGTGGGCGGTGCCGACCGACACGGCAAGCAGGTCGATACCGGTTTGGTGAATAAAGGGAACGACGTCTTCCACCTGCGTCATTTTCACCGCGGCATCCTCTTGGTCGTAGACGGGCGCGTCGGCGATATGACCAAGCTCGCCTTCCACACAGACGCCCGCCGTCGCGGCGATGGTCACCACCTGCTGCGTGCGCAGGATGTTTTCCGCCAGTGGATGACTGGAGGCATCGATCATCAGCCCGGTAAAACCGGCACGGAACGCCTGCCCAATCAGGCTGAATGCCGTACCGTGATCCAGACTGAGCGCCACCGGAACGGCGGCCTGCTCGGCCAGCGCCTTGACCAGCGGCACCGCGAGATGCGGCGGAAAGTGCGCGCAGTGACCCTGATACACATTAAGAATCAGCGGCGCACGCTGTTGCTCGGCGGCGGCAATGGCCGCACGGGCAGTCTCCAGATTGAAGCAGTTGATGGCGAGCACGGCATACTGTCGTTGATACGCGTCATCAATGAGGGCTTTCATTGCGGCATACATAGCGGCTCCTGTTACTCAAGGGTGAATTTAATGTCTTCGTCACGCACGCTACCGTCGTCAACGTCGTCGAACTCTTCATCTGCCTGCGTGACGCGCTTTTTAATCAGCGACAGCATCACGCCGCAGATGACCGTGCCGATACCGAGCGCCAGACAGAACATCAGCGGCTTGGTAAACAGCGGGACGACAAACATGCCGCCGTGTGGCACGGGTGCCTCCACGCCCCAGACCATGATGAGCCCGCCCGCAATGGCGGAGGCGACGACGCAGCTAGCGACGACTCTGAACAGGTCACGTGCGGCAATCGGGATCACCCCTTCGGTAATCATGCAGATCCCCATCGGGAAGGCGGCTTTCAGCGCCTCTTTTTCTGCACGGGTGTATTTGTAGCGGGTCAGCAGGAAGGAAAGCGTGATACCGAAAGGCGGAATCATTGAGCCGACAAATTTGACGGCTTCCGGCCCGTAGATACCATCGACCAGCATGCCATCTGCGAAGAGCGACATCGTCTTGTTCACCGGCCCGCCGAAATCGAAGGTCGCCATCGCCCCCAAAATCGCCCCCATCAGGAATTTCGAACCGCCCTGCATGGATTCCAGCAGATGAATCAGCGCTTTTTGCAGCCAGACAATAGGCTGACCGATAAACGTCATCATCAGCAGCCCTGCGATAATGGTGCTGAGCAGCGGCAGGATCATGACGGGCATCAGCCCCTGCATCGACGTGGGCAGTTTGATGTAGCGACGCAGCAGCAGCACGGTGTAGCCGACTAAGAAGCCGCCGAGAATACCGCCGATGAATCCGGTTTGAATCTGACCACAGATAAAGCCTACGATCAGACCGGGAGCGAAGCCGGGGCGGTCAGCAATAGAGTAAGCGATGGCGGCGCTGATGAGCGGAACAATCAGCCCCATGCCCCAGCCGCCGATCTGGTTGAGCATCCACGCAATGCTGCCGGTTTGCTTACCGACATCCGGGCCGCCGATAACCTGACCGAGTGCAATACAGATCCCGGCGGCGACAATGAGCGGGATCATCCAGGAAATACCGGTAAGAAGATGCCGCTTTATTTCCTGTCCAACGGTGATTTTTCTGGTGTTCATAATAATTACCCCGAAATGGAGATATTCAGGCACCCGCTAAAGAACTAGCGACTTTTTCCAGAAATTTAATCGGAGATTTAATAACAACCTCCGTTTTTACCCGAACGATCGGTTTACCTTTAAATCGCTCTTCGCCTTTTATTTTGATATCGATGGCCAGAATAACGACATCGGCTGCGGCTATCTCATCGGGCGTTAATTCATTTTCAGTACCAATGGTGCCCTGAGTTTCTACTTTGATGGCGTAATTTAAGGCGTTAGCACCTTTAATGAGTTTCTCGCGTGCGATATAGGTATGCGCAATGCCTGCCGTGCAGGCGGCAACACAAACAATATTCATTTTGAGCCTCGTCTTATGTCGGAGTGACGGGAGCTGTTTCTGCATACTGACTAAACAGCCGAATAATTTTATGGGGATCGGATTCGTCCAACAGTTGAGCAATCACCTCATCGTCGGCCAGTGCACTGGCAACCTGAGACAGCAGGCGAATATGTGTCGTGTTCTGATCTTCCAGACGCACGGCAAAAAGAATAATGCAGCGAACCTGGCTACCGTCCAGCGTCTCCCAGGGAATATCCTGACGGGTACGGCCAATCGCGAGCGTGGTCTGTTTTACGGCGGAGGATTTTCCGTGGGGGATCGCAATATGGTTTTCAAAACCGGTCGATCCTTCTGCTTCACGTAGCCAGACGTCATGAATAAAATCCTGTTTATTGGTAATAGCGCCATCGGCATACAGCAAATCAGTTAATTCATTAATGGCTTCATCTTTATTGGTTGCGGACATAGTTAGCTTTACGCGATTAGCATTCAGTATTTTATTGATATCCATTTATCACACCTCATCTATAAATGTTAAAAGTAACGTTCGGCCAATAATCAATGGGGGACGGCCTGATGCAGTTGATTAGCGATAACTTTTTCGGTAACACGCTTAATGTCATCGTCATTAAAAAAGGCGGAAACATAGACGACAGGAATGTGTTGTTCTTCCAGGTGAATCGTGGAAATAATCAGCTCAATCTCTTCCTGCTGACAAAATATCTGCATATTGCTGGCTGAGACCACGCCAACAATAATCCAGTCGGGAAACGCGCGCAGAATACGGTTTTTTAGCAGATGCGAGGTTCCCACACCGCTGGAGCACACCACCAATATACGTTTATGGGCAATTTGGCGTTCCAGCGCGGCTTGAAAATGAATGGTCAGATAGCCGATTTCATCCTCAGCGACCGGTTTTAATTGAAACTGCTGGCATACTTCACTCATTGCCTGCTGAGTCATTTCATAAATATCGATAAATTCGCTTTTGATATCGTCTAATAACGGGTTGCGAATGTGTATTTGGTATTTTAAGCGGTTAAGCAATGGCTTGATATGAATCAGCAGCCCTTCATGCAATAATTTATCTGTGGACAGGTCGATATTGATTAACGCAGAAAATATCTGCGTCAATGCGCGCGTGATTCTTCGTGACTCACCGTTAGAGAATTGATAACGCAGCAGTTGGTTATTTTCCCGCTCCTCCATCACAATGCCCGAAGAAATAATATATTGATAAATGAACCAGACCTCATCAGAGGGCAGCGTGCTCTCGACCCGCTGTTCTATTTGGCTCACCATATTTTGAGCGATGGAGAAGATACGATTATCAACCTGCTGATGAACGGATTCTTCCGCCATCATTAACGCTTTTCCCTGCGCAATACGGTGCATCATAATTAAGGTATGTGTGAAAATGTTGATGTAATAAGGCTCGCCGAGCGGATAAGAAAGCTGCCGCTCCATGCTCTGTAACAGCGCTTCGACGAAGGACACGTCTTCTTCACCGAAATAGTTAATCAGCGCTTTATAGCTACCGGGATCGAGACGAGAATGGCTAAGCGGGCCGGGTTCTTTATGGTGCATCACGTCATTAATGAGCGAGGCCATCGCCTGGCGTACCTGATTCTCACTGCCTTCGATGTGCGTACCGCTCTGGCTGCGCACCAGCGACAGCCCCAGCGGATGTAGCCAGCTTTCGATGATTTTCAGGTCGTTAACGATAGAGGCGCTGCTGATAAAATAGCGCTCTGACAGCTTGCTGATGGACGTTTCATGAGGCGTATCGCTTAACAGCTGCGAGGCGATTTTGACGCGGCGGGCATTGTTGATCAGCGCATCGGTATCCCCGTCGTCCACGACAATTTGCTGTTCCAGCAACGCGAGGTGTCGGTCGTCATCGGTGGTTAACATGATTCCCGCACCGACCTTTTTGTCTGGATAAATATTCCAGACAGAAAGGAAGGCCTCAACAAATTGCATATCACGATAGACGGTTTTTTCAGACACATCGAGGTAATGTGCAATATCTTTAACCGTTACATATCCCTGGTGTTGTAACAGATATTTCAATAAACGGTTCTGGCGTGAGGTGAGTGGCTGCATCATATTACCCTCATTTGTCTTTAGATTTTCTGATGCTTATCGAATTGATAATTTTTTCTAAATAATTTCCTGTTTTATTTTCTCTGTCGGTTTATTTAAATAGCGTGCTGTAGTAATGAATCTAGTCGCGATAGCCGAGAGGGACAATACTAAATGCTGTCCGCTGAATAGGACAAAATTAAAACATGGCGCTGACTGAATATTAATTGAGATCGCGATCACGTTATAGCATGAGTTAAGTCAGACATTCTTATCGATATATTCATTCTTTAATACTGAGAAATAACGATATTGGCGTAATTAAACGGGGTGCGGCGGGAAGAGCGTGTAGAGAAAAATAAAAAGGCAAGAAAGCCGCGGTGTGCATTCTTGCCTGAGTGGTGGCGATGCCTGAATGAGGCACCGCCTGTTCAATGACAGCGTGAGTGATGCGGATTAGAAGTCCACGTTCACGCCCAGTTGGAAGGAACGGCCAGGCTGCACGGAGAGTGCGCGGTCATACTGCCCCTGCCGATCGTTGGTCTCAATCTGGCGGCTGCTGAGATAATCCCAATATTTACGGTCAGTCAGGTTATACACGCCGCCGTTGATTCTCACGTTTTTGGTCACGCGATAGTAGGCCGTCAGGTCAACCATGCCGTAGCCGGGAATCCGCATATATTCGGCACTCGAGGCTGTGATCGCGCTGCCTGCATTGGTATAGCTTTCACGGCTGGTATCCTTCGCCTGTTTCCCTTTCTGGAAGGTGGAGGTCAGGGCGGCACCGTAGCGCTGGGAAGGATCGTCGTAGGCGATACCTATCACCGCTTTCATCGGAGCAACGCTGTCGAGATCGACATAGCGGTCGCCAAGGTAGCGGGATTGCGATTGGCCTTTGGTGTAGCCAAACGCCAGCGTGGTGCTGAGCCCATCAACAGCCGGGAACCAGGTGCCTAGCTGTATTTTGCTGCTGACTTCGCCGCCGTAGATATAAGCCTTATCGCGGTTTTCCGCCTGATATATCGTACTGATGTTACTTGGCACATTGGTAAATTTATCGGGGTTAGCGCTACGACGGTAACGGGTGTTGGCGATAAAATTCTTATACGTGTTGTAGAACAGCGCGGTGCGGAAAGTGATTCCCTCCGTCGCTTCACCTTTTAAGCCCCATTCGACGTTGTTGCTGGTTTCTGTTTTGAGGTCGCTATTGCCGATAAAGGCATACTGGAATGGCCCGGCATAGTTGGCGTCAAGGTTGGTGCTGCCATAAAGCTGGCTGGCATCCGGGAATTGTGCGCCACGACGGTACTGCAAATAGGTTGTCAGCGTTGGGGTGATGTCATAGAGGAAGCTCAGTGAAGGCAGGACTTGCGTATCACTGTTGGCTTTACCGTACAGTCTGTTGACATCGGATTCATTGATTACGCTGCCGTCACCGCTCAGGCGAACCGTATTGGTTGGTTTGGTGCGCTGATGGACGGCGCGCACGGCAGGGACAACCGAGAAGGCGTGCCCCGCCAGATCCCACGTAACCGTATCCTGCACAAAGCCTCCAACGGTGTAGCTGTTGCTATCGGCTTCTGGCTGCATGATGTTATTGGCACCCGTTTGATTAGGCGATTGCCTGAACGGGCGCTCTGTCTTGCTTTGGCTGGCATTAAGGCCCCAGCTGAACTCGTGACGATCCCAGCTTTTCACCATATGGGTATCGAATCCATAGGTGGTGACATTGTAGTCGGAATAGACCCGGTGGCTATCTGCTGCCGCCATCCCTGTGGTTGCTGGCAGCCAGGTATTGTCGTGTGATTCGCTGTTTTGGAAGTAAATGCGGCTATCAACCAAATCGACCAGCGTATTGTTAACGGGCGTCCAGCGATCTTTCAGGCTGGCGGTCCAGCGGCGTGTCTCGCTGCTTTGTTGTGCCGTGCCGTAAATGGTGTTGTTGCCGCTTGGCAGATTACCCCAGTAGTCATAATGGGTATGGTTGGTTTTATGGTAATAATCCAGCGTACCGGTGAGCTGATGCTCGTCATTGGCCTGCCAAATGCCGGACGCCAAAATGGCGTTAGAGTGCCAGTTGGCAGGGTAAGCGGCGATCTCGTCGCTGTTATTACGCGTTTGCTGGCCGTCGCGGCGGCTGAGTACGAGAACGCCGCGCAGCTCGGCATCACCACCTGCGGCGGTGATGCCGTTATGCCAACCATGGTTGGCGGAATCAAAGTCACTCTGAAGACCAAAGTAGTCCTGCTTGCCTGCTTTCAGATAATCATCGGCAGATTTGGGGCGGAAGGAGACGCTGCCACCGAGTGCATTGATGGTATTTTCGGCGGAGGTGACGCCTGACTCAATATCGACGCCGCTGTACACGTAAGGGTCGATATAGTCGCGTCCCATGCCGAACGTATTGAATCCGGCGCGGCTGGCGTAGCTGCGGCCTGTGGCATTGGGCAGAGCGATGCCATCGGTATCGATAGCCACGCGGTTGCTTTCAATGCCGCGAATGTTGTAGCCCGTGTAACCGCCGCGATCGAAGCCGCTTTTCCCTGTATTACTGCCACCGCTGGCACCCGTTGCGCTCACCAGCGGTTGATAACGCATGATGGTGCCAAAATTATTGCCGCCTTCTTTCTGCATATCTTCGGCGGTTAGCGTCGTACTCGACCCCGCTTTTTTCTCAATTTTCGGCGAGTTAACGACCATCACATCGTCGGTCTGTCCCGTTTTTTCTGCCGAAGTGTCTTGATTCTTCCCGCTGAGTACGTTGTTGCCCGTGGTGCTATCCGCTGCCATGCTGTTCAGCGCGACGCCAGTTAAGATGCTGGTGAGAAGAATTTTATTTAAATTCTTGTTAATTAACATAATGATGCTCTGCTATAAGGTTGTTCTGGCCAGCGGCGTTGGGGAAACATGGCGTGCTGGTAGCTAACGTCTGCAAGGGAAATGCAAAACGACGAATAACATTAATTATCATGTGGTAATGATAACTATTATCAATATGCTAATTATTATCATCTGTTGTTGCAATGATGATGAATAATTCTTAATGAAACGGTATGTGTGCTATCAATGCTGAAGCGACGGTGGATGCGCGATGTATCAATGAGGTGTAATGAAACTGCCAACGTATGAAACCGATCACTACGAGCTGGACGACGGTGAAGCGCTTAACCGCGAGTATCCTGATTCATTCTGGATTCCAGACAACGAAGTACGTGAGTCACTCGTCCCCGACGATTTTGTTAAGCTGATCTTTCGTATGGAAAAAACCGCAGGCGCGGATGAGCTTTCGGTGGAAAGGATGTGGGTCAGAGTGACGAAAAAGCATCACGTGTTTTATCAAGGTGTTTTAGACAATACTCCCACGGGAAGCGACTGCGTGCGGTGCGGCCAGATTGTTACGTTTCATGCTTGTCACGTGATTGGTATTTATGGAAAGGATGAATAGCCGCATTGGTCACAGCAGCGACATCCAGGTGCCAGCTCTGCTGGTTGATAGGGTACTTAATAGATGAAGATTGCGGCACTTCGGGCAAAAGCCCGGCGTAACACGCTTGAAGTCGAGCATATTCTTGCTGCGGCGAAAGCACGCTTGCCGGGGTTACGCGATGAGCTTAATCGGCTATCCGCTGAGTGTAGCTGGTCTCAATCACCCTATTTGCCCGATGGCACACACGTTGTGCCGTTAGCGAAATGGGCTGACATTGCGGGCGTTTATGCTGACGATGGGATTGAGGCGCTGGGTGTGCTGGCTGCTGAACCCGATAATGCTGCGTATGTGATCGGCCTGCTTGAAGCGCTTCAATCACATGCTGCGGTGAATGCGTTGATAGCTTTCTTTCCTGCCGTTATGCAGGCACCTGAGCACGCGCTGGAAACGGCATGGCGCCTTACCTCCACCTATAACTCGCTCTTGAGTTTCAAAGGCGGCGTTGTGGCGACGGACGAGCAGGCAACGGCGGTGCGCACTTTTCTGATGCGGCTTTTACCGCTGGCAACGTCGGAACATCATATCCTCCTGATATTCTGTGCGCTGCGTGGCGTTGGCGATTCATCCTCTCTGGAACTGCTGGCAGGCCAACGCGATCTGGCTCCACCCAATGACACAATCAGAGCAAGTGTTATACGCGCGATTCGCCAGCGACTGAAAGATCAACGCTGACTTTTCCCTTAGCCGCAACTGCGAGATGACTCACGATGTCGATTGAAATCCCCGAATCCGTGCTTCCACTGTTTCAGGCGGCGGGCTGGCCGAATGTCGCACCACAATCAGTCCCGCCGTTTATGCCTGAGAATCATCCGGCTTTTGCTATCCTGCACGCGTTTGGCGGGCTGACGGTTGGGCAGTGTGGCGCAGGAGAAGAGTGCGCTAGCGGCGATATTATTTTTGGCTGCAACGAGGATATGCAGGAGGATGAAACGCTGCTGGAGTGGCAGGGCATTCTGAATACGACGCTGATTCTGATCGGCGAAACCCATCATTCACACGGTGCTCTGCTGATGGATAGCGAGGGAGTCTGCTACGGAATGAGCTTTATACATGAGGCATTCTGGTTTGAAGGGGCCGCTTTCGGTGCTGCCGTTGAACGCATTCTGCTTGGCCGTAAGGGGAAACCGATGCTGCGGCCAGACGAACCGTCAATATCCGTATATGGCGAAACGATTACCGCCGATCATCCGAGCGTCTATCACTACCGCTAGCCCTCTTTTCTCGCCGAAGCCGGATTCACCTCAGTCATTATCGGCGTGGAGCCGCGACACGGTTCTCTGCGAGATTGTTCCCTGTGACAGCACCTCATCAGATAAGGTACTATTCCCGCCAAACATACCGCCGCTATGGCGTGCCGGAAAGCGTAACCATCGCGCCGCGATGTGAGGGAAATGAGATAAATGAGTGAGATGACTCATGACGGCGCAGAAAGCCTTGCGCTGCGCACGTTTACCGAAAATGCATACCTGAATTATTCCATGTACGTCATCATGGACAGGGCACTGCCGTTCATTGGCGATGGCCTGAAGCCTGTGCAGCGTCGCATTGTGTATGCGATGTCCGAACTGGGGCTGAATGCCAGCGCCAAATTTAAAAAGTCCGCCCGTACCGTGGGGGACGTGCTGGGTAAATACCACCCGCACGGCGACAGCGCCTGCTATGAAGCAATGGTGCTGATGGCGCAGCCGTTCTCGTACCGCTATCCGCTGGTGGATGGTCAGGGGAACTGGGGCGCGCCGGACGATCCGAAATCCTTCGCCGCCATGCGTTATACCGAATCGCGGCTGTCCAAATACGCTGAAATCCTGCTGTCGGAGTTAGGGCAGGGCACGGTCGATTACACCCCGAACTTTGACGGGACGATGCAGGAGCCGAAGATGCTGCCTGCGCGTCTGCCGAATATTCTGCTGAACGGCACCACCGGTATCGCCGTTGGTATGGCCACGGACATACCGCCGCACAACGTGCGCGAAGTCGCTGCCGCCGCGGTGATGCTGCTGGAAAAACCGAACGCCTCGCTGGACGATTTATTGCAGCATGTCCAGGGGCCGGATTTCCCGACGGAAGCCGAAATCATTACGCCGCGCGAGGAAGTGCGCAAACTCTACCAGAATGGCCGCGGCTCGGTGCGTATGCGCGCCGTCTGGAAAAAAGAAGACGGTGAAGTGGTGATTACCGCGCTGCCGCATCAGGTTTCTGGTGCCAAAGTGCTGGAGCAGATTGCCAGCCAGATGCGCGCGAAGAAACTGCCGATGATCGACGATCTGCGCGATGAATCCGATCACGAGAATCCAACCCGTTTGGTGCTGGTGCCGCGTTCGAACCGCATCGATCTGGATCAGGTGATGAACCATCTGTTCGCCACCACCGATCTGGAAAAGAGCTACCGCGTTAACATGAACATGATCGGTCTGGATGGTCGTCCTAGCGTGAAAGGGCTGGTCGAGATCCTGAGCGAATGGCTGGTATTCCGTCGCGACACCGTGTGCCGCCGACTGAACTACCGCCTCGAAAAAGTGCTCAAGCGCCTGCATATCCTTGAAGGTTTGCTGACTGCGTTCCTGAATATTGATGAAGTCATTCATATCATCCGCACGGAAGATGAGCCGAAGCCGGTACTGATGCGCCAGTTCAGCCTGAGTGAGACGCAGGCTGAAGCGATCCTGGAACTGAAATTACGCCATTTGGCCAAGCTGGAAGAGATGAAAATCCGCGGCGAGCAGGACGATCTGGCAAAAGAACGCGATCGGCTTCAGGACCTGCTGGCGTCAGATCGTAAGCTCAGCAATCTGATTAAGAAAGAAATTCAGGCGGATGCGCAAACCTATGGCGACGATCGTCGTTCGCCGCTGCATGAACGCAGCGAAGCGAAAGCGATGAGCGAACATGACTTTGTGCCGTCCGAACCGGTCACCATCGTGCTGTCGGAAATGGGCTGGGTACGTAGCGCCAAAGGGCATGACATCGATCCTGCCGGACTGAGTTACAAAGCGGGCGATAGCTTCCGCGCTGCCGCGAAAGGCAAGAGCAATCAGCCTGTGGTGTTTATTGACTCCACCGGCCGCAGCTACGCGCTGGACCCTATCACGCTGCCTTCCGCACGTGGTCAGGGCGAGCCGCTGACGGGCAAACTCACGCCGCCGCCGGGCGCGACGATTGAGCAGGTGCTGATGGCTGCAGACGATCAGCCGCTGCTGATGGCATCGGATGCAGGCTACGGCTTCGTGTGTACCTTCAACGATCTGGTCGCGCGCAACCGTGCGGGTAAAGCGATTATTACGCTGCCGGATAATGCGAAGGCGCTGGCGCCTATCGAGATCCACGGTGACGATAACCTGCTGATGGCGATCACCGCCGCTGGCAGAATGCTATTGTTCCCTGTCTCCGATCTGCCACAGCTGTCAAAAGGCAAAGGCAACAAGATTGTGTCCATCTCTTCGGCAGATTTTGCTGAAGGTAAAGACCGTCTGACCTGGCTGTATCTGCTGCCACCACAGGCTTCAGTCACGCTCTATTTCGGTAAGCGTAAGCTGGTGCTGCGTCCAAACGAGCTTCAGAAGTATCAAGGGGAGCGCGGGCGGAAAGGCACGTTGCTGCGTGGGCTACAGCGCATCGACCGGATTGAGGTGGATGCACCGCAGCAGATTAGCACTGGCAGCAGCGAAGAATAACCCCTCCGTATTGTCCTGTGCAGGTTGAGAAAGGCGGTGTAATACCGCCTTTCTTTAGTTTCCGGTTGCCATCTTGCAGCAAATTGAATCACCGTGTGTTTTAGCGCGAAATCGCTATACTAGCGGCGGCTGTCGGCTAATGAGGTTGCTATGTTATCCATTTTGCGTTTTTTTATTGTCGTTATATTTTCGATTTTGGTCTGTGTTTTTGGCTTGTTTTATTGCCTGTTCAGCCCTAGAAATCCCCGTCATGTGGCGACCTTCGGCCATCTTTTTGGACGCTTGTCCACGGTGTTTGGCCTGAAAGTAGAAATGCGGATACCGGAAGAAGCCGCGCATTACGGCAACTGCATCTATATCGCGAATCATCAGAATAATTACGATATGGTCACGGTATCCAAAGCCGTCCAGCCTCGTACGGTTACCGTGGGTAAGAAAAGCCTGCTGTGGATCCCGTTCTTCGGACCGCTCTACTGGCTGACGGGTAATTTGCTGATTGATCGCGAAAACCGCGCGAAAGCGCACGGCACCATCGCTCAGGTGGTGAAACACATTAAAGAACGAAACACGTCTATCTGGATGTTCCCCGAAGGTACGCGCAGCCGTGGACGCGGCCTGCTGCCATTCAAAACCGGTGCTTTTCATGCCGCGATTAGCGCAGAAGTGCCGATTGTGCCGATTTGCGTTTCTACGACCAGCAATAAAGTAAAATTGAACCGCTGGAATAACGGCCTCGTTATCGTAGAAATGTTGCCGCCCATTGATACCCGCGCGTATACCAAAGATCAGGTTCGCGAGCTGGCTTCACACTGCCATGATGTGATGGCGGCCAAGATTGCCGAGCTGGATGCGGAAGTGGCGGCGCGCGAAGCGGCAGACAAAAAATAAACTTACCCATCGGGTTACGTGATTATTTCTTCCGATTGTCTATTCAAGAACGAATCGGAAGTTAAACTTTGCTTACGGTTAATGGATTTACGGAGTCATTATGTCACTCAGCCGACGTCAGTTTATTCAGGCATCGGGCCTTGCGTTATGTGCGGGTATGACGCCACTGGCGGCTAAAGCCAGTGGGAATTCCGCCGCATTGCCGATACCGCCATTACTGGAGTCGCGCCGAGGCCAGCCTCTTTTTCTGACCATGCAGCGTGCCCATTGGGCATTTTCCGGCGATCGTAAGACAGCCATTTGGGGCATCAACGGCCACTATTTGGGGCCGACGGTGCGGGTGTATGACGGCGATGACGTTAAGCTGATTTACAGCAACCGACTGAACGAGCCTGTTGCGATGACGATCGGTGGGTTGCAGGTGCCGGGTCCGCTGATGGGCGGGGCTGCCCGCATCATTTCTCCGGGAACCGACTGGTCGCCGGTATTGCCTATTCGTCAGCCGTCGGCGACCTGCTGGTATCATGCGAATACGCCGAACCGCATGGCGCCACATATCTATAACGGGCTGGCTGGACTATGGCTGGTGGAAGACCGAGCCAGTAAAGCCTTGCCGCTGCCCAATCACTACGGTGTTGATGATTTCCCATTGATTATTCAGGATAAACGACTGGATAACTTTGGTGTCCCTATTTATAACCCGCCTTCTAGCGGCGGCTTCGTGGGGGATTCGCTATTAGTTAACGGCATCCAAAATCCCTTTGTTGAAGTGTCCCGCGGCTGGGTGCGCCTGAGATTGCTGAACGCGTCGAACTCCCGACGTTATGTGATGCGGTTGAGCGATGGCCGGGCGATGCATGTGATTGCCAGCGATCAAGGACTGCTGCCCGCGCCGATGGCGGTGAACCAGCTTTCTCTCGCGCCCGGTGAACGGCGTGAGATTCTGATCGACATGTCGCAGGGCGAAGAAGTCACGCTGACGGCCGGGGAGTCGGCTGGGATTATGGATCGCCTGCGCGGCTTATTTGAGCCTTCCAGCATCCTGATTTCTACGCAAATACTCACGCTTAAGCCGACGGGCCTGCTGCCATTGGTGACGGACAACCTGCCGATGCGCCTGCTGGCCGACAACATCATTGAAGGCAGCATCAGCCGCACGCGCGAATTCCGTCTGGGTGACAGCTTGCCCGGCATCAACGGTGCGATGTGGGACATGACACGTGCCGATGTACAAACTCAGCTTGGCCGCTGTGAACGCTGGATCATCCACGCCGATACGCCGCAGGCTTTCCATATTCAGGGTGTTAAATTCCTCGTGCGCAGCGCGAATGGCGGCCCTCCGGCCGTGGAAGACAGCGGCTGGAAAGATACGGTGTGGGTGGATAACGATGTCGAGCTGCTGGTTTATTTCATGCAGCCTTCCTCAATGGCGTTCCCTTTCCTGTATTACAGCCAGACGCTAGAATTGGCCGACCGTGGTTCAACGGGACAGCTCATCGTACAGCCTGCGATGTAAACCGCCTGCCATCCCCTTCCCCTCTGCCGTGACACGTGTGACGGCAGTGTTTCTGGTATCCACCTGTTTCTTAATGTGATCCACCTCTATTCAGACAAACCAAAATTAAAGATGCGAAGCCGCGCGGACGATACCTTATAGATTGATGTTGTTATGAATTAAGGGTGAATCACGTTTGAACCGCATGCTGTTCCGGATCTGACAGGTGCTAAAGAAACACGTTTTATTACAACAATTTCAGAGTCGGAGCGTTTCGTTTCGCGATGAAATCAGGTTCACTCCCTGTTTTAACCTGCACGCAGCCAGAATGCTGCGTCACTAAAAAGGCTGCACTATGCGGGAATTACTGCTTTGGGTCAGGGATCAGCTGGCTGAGGCGTCGTCGGCGCCTCGCTATATGCAGCTCGCGTCGTTGCTTGAATCAGAAATCGGCCGTCGGAAGGCGTTAGCAGGCCAATTCTTACCTGCGGAAAGATTGATTGCGCAACAGCTGGGATTATCGCGCGTAACGGTTTCCCGTTCCCTGTCGCTGTTGGAAGAAAAGGGGCTGATTGTTCGCCAGCAGGGAGTGGGAACCCGCGTCGCTCAACGGCTTCACTACGCGTTGAGCACCGAAGATGAAGGGTTCACCGCGCTGGTACTGAAACAGGGTGGCGTCGCTGGCAGCCTGTGGCTGGAGAAGACTATACAGGTTCCACCTGCTGCCATCGCGGCAAAAATGTCGCTGCCGGAAGGTGAGGCGGTTACCTATCTGCGGCGCGTGCGGCTGAGCAATGGCGAGCCTGTCTCGCTGGAAACGACCTGGATACCGCAAAAATTCCTGCCTGACCCGGAAGCGCTTGAACAGTCTCTCTATCAATATTGGATGACGGGCGGGATCACGCCGGACAAAAAGCGCTATCGTTTCAAAGCGATTGCCTGTGCGGCAGAGATCGCCGCGCGTCTTGGTATCGCGGTGGAAGCACCGATACTGTATTGCCAACTGCATGTTTATAACGAACAGGGTGAACTGCTGGAATACAGCGAAGCACATTGCCGTAGCGATGTGTATGAGATTCAGTTTGCCGATTAGAAGAAAAATGCCAGCACGGTGAATGCTGGCATTAAAGATGGAGTCGCTCTGAGTCGTGGATTAGTGCTTAGTCGTTTCTCGGTTCATCTGGGTCTGAGCCCAGTCGTTTTCCACTGTCCAACTTGGCTATTTCACCCAGCTCGTCTTTATCCAGACGGAAATCGAACACCTCAAAGTTTTCTTTGATGCGGGAAGGCGTCACTGATTTAGGAATCACCACCAGTCCGCTGTCCAGATGCCAGCGAATCACGATCTGTGCCGGCGTTTTTCCGTATTTTGTCGCCAGTTTACGGATAATTGGATGGTCAAAAACGCCCTCGCCGCCCTGCGCCAGTGGGCTCCAGGACTCGGTCTGGATATGATGCGTCGCATTCCAGGCGTGGAGCTGTCTTTGCTGGAGAAGAGGGTGCAGCTCGACCTGATCGATAACCGGCAATACGCCCGTTTCTTCTTTTAGCCGCTGTAAGTGGTGGATATGGAAATTACTGACGCCGATGCTTTTCGCCAGACCCTGTTCCTGGAGTTTGATGAGTCCACGCCAGGCATCCACAAAGGTGTTCTGTTGCGGGAGCGGCCAGTGAATCAGGTAGAGATCGATATAATCTAACCGAAGTTTTCTCAGGCTTTCTTCCAGCGCCTTCTGGGGATCGGTGTGATCGCCATTCCAGAGTTTGGTGGTGATGAAGACTTCTTCACGCGGTAGATTCGCGGAGCTTAGCGCCTGACCGACGGCTTCCTCGTTTTTATAAATAGCGGCGGTATCGATCGCCCGATAACCGATGGACAATGCTTCAGTCACGGCGATCACCGTGTCTTCACTGCTTGCTCGCCAGACACCAAGGCCCAACTGGGGCATGATATTGCCGTCCGCCAGCTTAACTTTCGGTTGCGTCATCTCATTCTCCTTTTATATCCGTTAATCCATAAAAATATCATAGAGTTAACTGGATGGACGACCTGTTCATATCACGAAAATAGCGGAACGTGATCCCTAGCAGGAACAGGCATATGATTTCATTCTAGTAGAAAAATGCAGCGGTTATGGATTGTCCGATGATAAAGGGAGCCGATTGGCTCCCTTTAACAGACACAGCATTGAGGGTATATACTCGTCATACTTCAAGTTGCATGTGCGTTGGCTGCGTTCACTCACCCGAATCACTTACTTGAGTAAGCTCATCGGGATTCCCTCGCTTGCCGCCTTCCTGAAACTTGAATTATTTAGAGTATCGATATGGTTTAAACGATAACGTTTTCTCCTGTCATTCGAATGATGGGGTGGAGAGGCTTAGCGCGCTGCTTCGTAAATCTTCTGACTTTCTTTCAGCGTAATGTCGCGGTGCTCGCCTAGCGCAGTCAGGCCATGTTCGTTGAGCTTGGCGACCAGTGTCGGAATGGAACTGCCATCCAACTGGTAGTCAGACATACGGGTCGGTACGCCCATTTTCTCGAAGAAGTCACGCGTAGCGGCAATTGCGCCGTCGATGCGCTGGTCTTCGCTGCCATCGCGCAGGTTCCAGACGCGCTCGGCGTATTGCAGCAGTTTGTCGCGCTTCTGGGCTTTTCTTGCTGTCAGCATGGCGGGCAGAACGATAGCCAGCGTCTGGGCATGGTCAAGACCGTGCAGCGCCGTTAATTCGTGTCCCAGCATGTGGGTTGACCAGTCCTGCGGCACGCCTGCGCCAATCAGGCCGTTCAAGGCCATGGTGGCGCTCCACATCACATTAGCTCTGACCTTGTAATTTTCTGGTTCTGCCAGCGCGCGCGGGCCTTCTTCAACCAGCGTCAGCAGCAAGCCTTCCGCAAAACGATCCTGTACTTTGGCATCGACGGAATACGTCAGGTACTGCTCAACGGTGTGAACGAAGGCATCAACCACGCCGTTCGCAATTTGACGAGCGGGCAGGGTGTACGTCACCACCGGGTCGAGTACGGCGAAAAGCGGCTGGGTGTAACGTGAACGGAAGGCGAGCTTATCGTTGGTCGATTTACGGGTGATGACCGCGCCGTTATTGGATTCCGAACCGGTCGCAGGCAGGGTGAGCACGGCTGCCATCGCGACACCGCGATCGATTTCCGCGCCGCCGGTTTGCAGGATATGCCACGGGTCTTGCGCGGCCTGATAATCTGCGGCGGCAGCGATAAATTTCGTACCATCAACCACAGATCCGCCGCCAACCGCCAGCAGGAAGTCAATCTTCTCCGCACGGACGACCTCGACGGCTTTCATCAGCGTTTCGTAAGTCGGGTTCGGCTCAATGCCGGAAAATTCGCGTACGTTGCGGCCTTCTAAGGCGCGATAGACCTGATCCAGCACGCCATTGTGCTTCACGCTGCCGCCGCCGTAGGTGATGAGAATACGGGCGTCGGCAGGAATTTCTTTGCCTAATTCAGCAATCTGGCCTTCGCCAAACAAAATCTTGGTAGGGGTATGAAGTGTGAAATTTAGCATAGGTTATTTGTCCAGTTTAAAGCCTTGTTGGAGGATCGCGGGTAAGACTTTCGGGAAATAAATGTGCTGATAGTAACTGGCGGTGTTATCACCCCAGTTGTCGCCGTCTGTGCGACCGGCTTGCTGCCAGTGTGCCACCAGCGTGTGGTTATATTGCTCAATCGCCGCAGGCAGAACGTCCTGATGATAGGTTTCATCATGGCGGAATGAATTCAGCGGCAGACGCGGTTTCTGATGCGCAGGGGTGTCCACGTAACCGATAGCGACGCCTGCAACGGGGAACGTCAGTTCAGGCAGCTCCAGAAAGTCGATCATCGCCTGCGGTTCGCGACGAATACCGCCAATCGGGACGATGCCCAGCCCAAATGAGCGTGCGGCGGCCATCAGCGTGCCGAGCGCAATACCGACATCCGTTGTGCCAGCGATCAGGCTTTCGAGGCTTTCATGCGCGTGCTGCTGCTTGTCGCTCATGGCAATCCCGACCTGCGTTTTATGCATGTCCAGCACCACGGTAATGAAGACGGGCGCCTGGGCAATCCACGGCTGGCCACCGGCCAATTCGGCGATACGCGCCCTACGTTCCGGGTCGCGAGTGACGATGAGCGAAACCTGCTGAGAGTTTACGGACGTGGGTGCCAAATGGGCGGACTGAATAATGGCATCCAGCACATCATCGGGAATCGCTTTATCAAGATAGCTACGTTCACTGCGGTGTGAAGTGAACAGTTCAATCGTTTTATTCATGTCTTTTCCCGGGGGATGAAGGGGCGAATGTATGCTTAGTATTGTCATCAACCCGCGAAAGCCGTTCAATGCACATTTCTGTTTGCTTATTGCCTATTCCTACAAAATACAGGAGAAAAGGGTGATAATAATTCGCAGGTATGTCATTTTGTTTCTTCTGTCAGGAGAGAGGCTTCGGGCAGGAAAAGCGAACCCGTAGCGAGATAACACCATGGTGACTCACACTCAAAGCATGTTGACGGAAAGCCAATCTGAGCCGCTTGTTCAACAACCAGCCGTTCAGGCACGATTCGCTCAGAAAGACCCAGAGCAGCAGACGGTGCGGCAACGCATCGTGCAGCAGGCTATCCGCTGTTCAACCAAAAGCTGGACCACGCCTTCGCTCGTGCCGCAGGTCAAAATTCTGTATACGGAACAGCATCATCCGCGTGTGCCAGTGATGTATGAGCCGACGATCGTCATCATTTTTCAGGGCCAGAAAATTGGCTATCTGGGCGGGAAAACCTTCCAGTATGACCCGGAAAACTACCTGTTGATGACCGTGCCGCTGCCGTTCGAATGTGAAACGATAGCCAGCGTTGAGCACCCGCTGGTGGGGATCGCGATCCGTATTGATATCCAGATGCTTCAGGATTTGCTGATCGACATTGGTGACGACGACAGCGCCGTCCGCCCTTGTTCCTGCTCGTGTGGGGTGAACAGCGCGCCGCTGACCGATGAGATTCTGTGTGCCGTGGAACGGCTGCTGGATGCGATGGATAATCCACGTGATGCCCGCGTGCTGGGCCCGACGATTGTGCGCGAGATTATCTATCATATGCTCTGCGGCGAACGCGGTGCGGCATTACAGGCGCTGGTCAATCGGCACACGCACTTCAGCCAGATTGCCAAGTCTCTGCGACGTATCGAAAACCACTATGCCGATAGCCTGAATGTGGAACAGCTGGCGGCGGAAGTGAACATGAGCGTCTCGGCATTTCACCATAACTTCAAAGCGGTCACCAATACATCGCCGTTGCAGTACCTGAAATCCTACCGCTTACATAAAGCGCGCGTGCTGATGATCAACGAGGGGCTGAGAGCGGGTGTGGCGGCCGTTCGCGTAGGGTATGAGAGCGTGTCGCAGTTTAGCCGGGAGTTTAAGCGCTATTTCGGCGCGACGCCGGGCGATGAAGTGGCGAGATTAAAGGCCAGCAATATGGCGGTTGAGGAAAGCTGAGGGCGTTAAGAAAACGTACGGCTGCCGACTAGGCGACGGCACGTTTTTTACGCCACACCACGACAGCCATGCCAATCAGGCCACTGACCAGCAAAATAATCGGGAGCAGGATCAGCGCAGTCATCACCTGATCTTCATAGCGTTTGACCAGCGGAATGTGGCTGAGCGCATAGCCGAGGGTGACAATTCCCCCAACCCACAGCAGCCCGCTGAGCCAGTTGAAAATTTGGAAGCGCGTATTATTTAACCCGGAAATGCCTGCCATCGTCGGCAGCAGCGTGCGGATAAACGCTAAAAAGCGGCCAACCAGCAGCGCCATCAGGCCGTGGCGGTGGAACAGGTGATGGGCGCGCTGGTGGTAATGAGCAGGAAGCTGCAACAGCCAGCCCTTTACCAGACGCGTATCGCTCAGCCAGCGCCCTTGGAGGTAGCTGAGCCAGCAGCCGAGGCTGGCGGCGACGGTGAGCAGAATCATCGTAGGGAAAAAGCTCATCACGCCTTTGGCAATCATGGCGCCAGTGAGCAACAGCAGGCTATCGCCGGGCAGAAAAGAGGCGGGCAGCAGGCCGTTCTCCAGAAACAGCGTCGTGAACAGAATGCCGTAAACCACCCAAATGACGTGGGGATCGGCCAGTGCACTAAAATCCTGCTGCCAGAGCGCCTGAATAATGTCGTGAACCACACTCATATTACTTCCCGCCAGTGACGATATTCACTATCTTTCAGGCAGCGGCGGTGGAACGCTGGGTTACCTGAAATCTACTGCCTATCAAGCCCTAAAATCAGTATGGGCAAAACGCTTTGCCGCATTGTTGTGAGAATACGATAAAGCTTAATGCTTAATTTTTGGTTAAGGTAACGCGGTTTTTTAGTAAGCGTTGACTCATGATTATCATAACGCATTACCCACCGCCCCGCAGGGGAAATGAAGATGTGGCGGTATTATGGCCGTCACACTTCCTATATTTTGTTTCCTGCCATACCCGTCATACTTCAAGCCGCATGTGCGTTGGCTACGTTCAAATACTCGGCCCGTCGTGGGCCTCGCCCTGAAGGGCCGCTGCAAGCAGCGTTCAAATCTGCTCCCGGCAGATTTGTCACCCGAATCACTTACCTGAGTAAGCTCATCGGGATTCTCTCTCTTGCCGCCTTCCTGCAACTCGAATTATTTAGGGTATATATTTTGTTTCCTGTCGTTTGGCTGCGGTGAGCGTGCTGATGCCTTGCCAGACTAAGCGCGCAGCCTGCTGAAACCCGCGGCCAGATCGTCGATCAGATCGTCACTGTCTTCAAGTCCAATATGTAACCGAATAAGTGTGCCGGAAAAATCCACGCCGCTCACCGGGCGGATCGCTGCGAGTTCTTCCGGCTGATTCGCCAGAATCAGAGACTCGAAGCCTCCCCAGGAATACGCCATGCTGAAGTGCTCAAAATGATCCAGATAGTGCGCCAGCGTTTCTTTGCTTAATTTCTCTTTCAGCACAAAGGAGAACAAGCCGTTGCAGCCATTAAAATCGCGCACGTAGAATTCATGCCCTTTGCATCCCGGCAGCGCAGGGTGATTAACGACGGCGACTTCCGGTCGTTCTGCCAGCCACTGCGCAATGCGAATGCTGCTTTCCTGATGCTGTTTGAGCCTGACGCCCAGGGTGCGCAAGCCACGGCTGGCGACATAGGCAGTATCGGCATCCACCATTTGCCCCATCAGATAAGAGTGCTCACGCAGTTGCGCCCAGCAGCGCTCATTCGCCACCGCCGTACCGAGCATGGCATCGGAATGGCCGACGATGTATTTCGTACCCGCCTGAATGGAGATATCAATATCGAAGTCGAGCGCTTTGAATAAAATGCCCGCTGCCCAGGTATTATCAATCATGATAACGATGTCGGGATTGATGCGGCGCACGGCTTGTACGATTGCCGGCACATCATGGACTTCCATGGTGATGGAACCCGGCGATTCGAGAAAGACGACTTTGGTATTAGGCTGGATCAGTTCGGCAATGCCGGCACCGATGAGCGGATCGAAATAGGTGGTGCTGACGTTCATTTTTTTGAGCACTTTCGTGCAGAAATCCTGTGTGGGTTCGTAGGCCGACTCCGTCACCAGAATATGATCGCCTGCCGCGACGAAAGAGAAGATCGCGTTAGAAACGGCAGCCGCTCCACAAGGATACAGCGCGCAGCCTGCGCCGCCTTCCAGCTCCACCATCGCTTCCTGAAATGAGAAATGGGTCAGCGTACCGCGGCGTCCGTAGAACAGCGCCCCTTTAGCCCGGTTAATGGTGGCATGTTTCTTATCCTGCACGGTATCGAATACCAGCGAGGAAGCGCGCTGAATAACGGGGTTGACGGAACCGTGGGTGAATTTCTTGCTGCGTCCTGCGGCGACTAACGCTGTTGCCGTTTTTTTGCTTGTCATAACCACTATTACCTTTTCTATTCAATCCTGCCGGATGACCCAATACGCCAGATATTCCCGATAGTGAAAGTGTGAGGAAACAAGGAGGCGTTATTCGATGTATTAACCCTACGTTATCACGGCTGGGGCGGCGTGTGGGTGGGTTTTGTGGCCGTCATGAACATTTCTCTTGTAGGGCTAAACAGGGAAAGGGAGGGGAATATTTGTTCAAAAAACGGCTATGACTGCTTCTCTGTGCTGTAAATCGCAGGAATGCCCCGGAAGCCCCGTGATGACATCGGGCTTTCGGGGCGGGCTACCCCATTACACGTTTTCGGTTCATTTTCCTGACCAGTTGCCGTGCAGAGACATCCGTAGACGGAAAGGAATTTTTACGCTAGCGATAGGCCCCTGAGTCCATTGGGCGGTATCGAGGACGATCAAATCCGATGTGCGTTTTCTGAGGTCGTTCATGACGCAGACGACCCATCCGTCACCTTCTGCTGCCTGAGCATGGCGTGGGATGAAGATGGGTTCCTGAAAACAGTGTGCGTCGCCTGGATACCACATTTCGCTTTCCCCTGTGACCACATTGATGCGGGCCAGTTGGTTGAAAAACTGGAATGGAGGTGCGCCAAGCGTCTCCGTATCAAATGGCAGTTGCGGATCGTAAGCCAGCGTGAAACCGTAATGATAAGGTTTACCGTTGTAGCGTTCATCGCAGCGCGGGAATTCACAGGGGAAAGGCGTGCGGGTCAGCAACTGCGGAACCACGTTCGTATCGTCCGCGTTCAGATCAAAGGTCCAGCGCATTAGTGCGGCTTTCAGCGCTTCCGGTGGTGGAACATAGCCGCCTTCTTCCGGGAAAAAGTAGAAGACATTACCGTTGGTCACGGGCATATCGACGAAAATTTTGCTGCCTTCTTCATAAGCGTTAAGCGTATGCCCCTGAAAGCCGTTTGCCGGCCCGTAGAACCAGCGTACATCATCGGCAGAACCGTCCCGCGGCACGATACCGAACAGCTGCTGTAGGTCCGGCTGCCACTGGAAGTGCTGTCCACCGCTTTTCATGCGATCAAGATCGGCAGTCAGCGGAATGATGGGGAAAACCACATAATTCTGTGTGACGGCAAAGTCGTGGATCATGGCCGCGTAGGGTGCCTGAAACCAGATCTCCCGCATCAACTTTCCTTCGGCGCTGATTTCGAAATAGGCAATATCGGGTGTGGCTTCGCCCTTGGCTTCATAGGCGAAGCAGAGCAGTGCGCCAGTATCCGGATCCACTTTCGGGTGGGCGGTGAAGGTTGCTGATGTGATCTGTCCGTGAAAATCCCATTCACCCAGCGTTTCCAGCGTATCCAGATCCATTGCCCACGGTAAGGCGTCTTCCTTCATTGCCAGCAGGACGCCGTTATGCTCGATCACTGTGGTATTGGCGGTGGTGTTATTGTCGGCGGCCAACGGATCGTTGGTATAAACATTGCGGTAAGTTCCGTTTAAGGAACGATGCTCACGTCGCTGTGCTTTCAGACGCTCGGTTTCGACATAGCGGCGTTGCAGGCTGACTCTGCCGTTCTCAAAACGAAAAGCGCTGACGATGCCATCGCCGTTGAAGAAAATATCCTTGCCCAACATCGGTGGATAGTGAGGATCGGGCGCAACCTGATAAAAGGTGCCGTTGATTGCATCGGGAAGCATGCCCTCGACTTCGAGATCGACGACGCTGACTTCAACACGACTCGGTTGATAAAGTCCGGTGAATTCGGGAATGTTTGGGAATTGCAGGCTCATATAGGTGCGCTCCATTATTATGGTTTGTCTCAGAATCAATGTGTTGCCTGCACCAGCAGCGCTGGCTCAGGCGATACGGTGCGTCATGCCTTTCATCGTTCAGTTCGTGGAAAAACGATGCGATGAATCGCGTTTCCAGTCTTTTTGGTATCCGATAAATCAATAACTGAACGATTCCGTACAATTAATCATGGCATGGATTAAAGATCAATATTTCCTGTACTATATCGTTCACAAAAAGTGCGGAAGAATAGAAACATGCGTAAAAAAACAGAGACCAGACGTTTGCAGTTCGTGATGGCGGCAGGGAAATTATTTATGAATCATGGGTTTGCTGCGGTGACGATGGAATCTATAGCGGCGGAGGCAACCAGTTCCAAAGTCACGCTGTACAACTACTTTTCCTCCAAAGAAGCACTGCTGGAAGCTTATATTCTTGAAGTGGGCAAAGGGATGGTCGAGCGCCTGCTGGATTCGTCGGTGAAGGGACAGACGCGTGAGGAAGTGCTACATCACTTAGGAAAATCCTATCTGGAGCTGGTAACTAAGCCCGATATTGTGGCGTTGAACCGCTTGACTATCGGCGAAGCGGGGCGTTTTCCTGCGCTCTCGCATCTGTTTTATGAGCTGGGCCCAAAGAGAACGCTCTCCAGTATTGATGAGGTCATGAGTCAGCTGATGGAAAAAGGGTGGCTACGTCAGGCTGAAATACGCAAGGTCTCACTGCACTTTAAAGCGCTGTGTGAGGCTGAAATGGTGGAAAGGATATTGTGGGGACTCGAACCGGTTGAGGTTGAAGCTGATACGCTGGAGGCTGCGGCGCTATCTGGCGTGGAAGCGTTTATTCAATTGTACGGTAAGGAATAGGGCAATGAAGGTACGATAGGATTGTGCAACGCTATGGTGATTAGTGCTTATCGTTCCCCTCGTCGAAGAGACGAGGGGATTGACGTAACGTATGACATCCCTATCTATAGACGCGTTCTCACCGCGGTGTGCTAACCCGTATGCACGCCGAAGAATTTGTGCAGCCAGAGCGAGATGGCCGGAATATAGGTGACCAGCATCAGCACAAAGAAGAGCCCGCAGTAGAAGGGCAGCATCGCTTTAACGACCTGTTCTATCTTCTGCTTACTCACCGCACTGGCGACGAAAAGCACTGACCCTACCGGTGGTGTAATTAGGCCGATCCCGAGGTTCACCAGCATGATCATGCCGAAATGCACCGGATCGATACCGAGCGAGAGGGCGACGGGTAGCAGAACGGGCGTCAGGATCAGGATCAGCGGTGCCATGTCCATCAGCGTGCCGATCAGCAGCAGCATGATGTTAATCCACATCAGGATGACGTATTTGTTATCCGAGATGGAGGTGAAAAACTCGGTAATGCGGGCAGGCAGCTGCATGTAGGTCATGATGGCGCCGAATGCGGCGGCGAAGCCGATCAGGATCATCACGATCGTCACGGTTTTGACCGTGCGGTACATCAGCTTGGGCAGTTCCGACCACTTGTAATCTTTATAGATAAACATGGTCACGAAGAAGGACCACAGGCAGGCGATGGCCGCAGACTCGGTCGCGGTAAAAATACCAGACAGAATCCCACCCATGATGATGACGACCGTCATCAGCCCCCATAAGGTATCGACAAAGATTTTCAGCGCCTGACGGAACGGTACGCGTTCACCTTTTGGATAACCGCGCCGATGGGCAAAGCCGACGCACATCACCATCATGGTCAGGCTGAGCAATAGGCCGGGCAGGATCCCTGCGATAAACAGCGACGCAATAGAAACCGTACCGCCAGTTGCCAGCGAATAGATCACGGAGTTGTGGCTCGGCGGTGTCAAAATGGCCTGCACGGATCCGCTGGCGGTGACGGCGGCGGAGAAGTCGCGCGGGTAACCTTTCTTCTCCATTTCCGGGATCATCACCGAACCGATTGAGGCCGTATCTGCGACGGAGGAACCGGATATCGCGCCGAAAAACGTTGATGCAACGATGTTAACCAGCGATAAACCGCCGCGAATAAAGCCGACAAAGATGTAAGCGAAGCTGACCAGCCGACGGGCGATGCCGCCTTCGGCCATGATTGCTCCGGCCAGAATAAAGAAAGGAATCGCCAGCAGCGAAAATTTGTTCACGCCGTTGGTAATCTGGATCATGACTGCTTCAAGCGGCAGATCGATCCAGAACGCGCCAACGATGGCACTCAACCCTACTGCGTAGGCAACGGGAACACCGACCGCCAGCAGCACGGCCAATGTAGCAACAAGAATAAATGCATCCATGGTATTGGCTCCGAATTAAGAACTGCCAAGCATTACCACAGGGCGTTTATCCTGCGGGCCGAAAAACATTTTTTCGATGATGAAGAGCACGGTGATTAACGAACCGATAGGCAGCGGTAAATAGCTTTCACCCGCGGTTAATAAGGGAAACTCCGCAACGGGCTGTTCCCATAATTCCAGGCAAAGCAACGTGCTGTAATAGAGAATAAACAGGCTGATTAAGAGCATCAGGAGGTTCGACAGATGAACGCAAATCTTCTTACCGGATTCTGGCAATCTGTCGGTTAACATGCTGACGGCAATATGTGAGTTGGAACGGTAACTGACTGCGGCACCGACAAAAGTAAACGTCACCATACAAATGATTGAAATGGGTTCTGGCCAGGATAATGCAGCATTTAATACATAGCGTGCGAATATTCCGACTGGAATCACGAGCGTCATAATTAATAACGCCAGACCAGAAACCCACATGGCAATACGATAGAGAACATCCATACTGGAAAGATAAGACTGTGCCATTGCGCCACCTATATTCACTTCGCTGAGTGAGCCGCGAAGGATAATTGTTAATATCGGGCAATTCATGGTGGCGGATAAATAGCAGGCTATTTATCCGCTGAGATGAGATATTGATTATTGGACGTCAGCGACGGCTTTAATCAGATCCTGATATTTGGCACCAAACTGATCGCGTACGGGCTGGGTGGCTTTGAAATAATATTCGGTATCAATATCATGGAATTGAACGCCGCCGGCCTTCATTTTATCCAGAGATTGCTGAGTATATTCATTCCACAGCACGCGCTGTTCTTGCTGCGCTTCTTTCGCCAGCTTCAGGATAAGGTCCTGATCCTCTTTAGAAAGTTTGTCCCATTTGGTTTTGGAATACAGGAACAGCTCAGGGATAATGAAGTGGCGGCTCCAGGTATAGTTTTTCACGACAGGCAGGTAGTTGTGTGCGACAAACGTTGGTGGGTTATTTTCGGTACCGTCGATCACGCCGGTTTGCATGCCGCTGAAGACTTCACTGACGCCCATTGCGATTGAGTTGGCGCCCATGGCTTTTAGCGTTGCCAGCGCGACCGGGCTACCCTGGACGCGAATTTTCATGCCCTTGAGGTCTTCTGGTTTCACCACTGGCTGCTTGGTGATTAGGTTACGCGTTCCCGCGTCCATCCAGCCCAGAAAAACCAATTTTGACTTACTGCTATGGGTAATCTTGTCACCAATTTCCTGGCCGATTTTTCCATCCAGCACTTTGTGCATATGATCTTCATCACGGAAAATATAGGGCAGCGTGAAGACTTCTATTTCCGGCAAAATAGCGGCAACGGGCGTCATGGATACGCGAATAATATCAATCGCGCCGAGCTGCGCCTGCTCAATCATTTGTTTCTCATCACCTAATACGCCGCCGGGGAAAGTTTTAATTTCCAGCCTGCCATTGGTGGCGGCTTTTAGTTTCTCTCCCATTTTCTGAACTGCGACGACATTAGGGTAACCTTCAGGGTGAACATCAGAGGCTTTAATTTGTTGTGCCTGAATCGCTTGGCTCATCAGGAGTGCAGTAGAACCCAGACAAACGCCGATCAATGTTTTCGACAGCTTCATTGAATTATCTCCAGAGGTGGGGTGACATTATCGATAATCAAATGGTGATTTAAAAATATAAACCCATGAAAAATAGAATAATGAAGAATGGGTTTAATGATGAGAATACGGCAGCCTACTAGGTATTATTGTGGCGCGCATCAGTATTCTCTGCGAGTTAAGCTAACCTATTATACAACTTCGTAGAATGACTCGTGTCACAAAAGAAAAAGCTAATATGAAATGCTGTTTTATATGGATTTTATTCCTGTTTACCTCACGGGAATATGCGTAACATGGTGTTTTTATTTATCTTATTGTGTGCTTATGTATCTATTTATTTCAGTAAACTTATCGCCCGCTATTGTGAAATGGTGTGATAACTTAATGTTGATCACAAAAAGCCGATCGTAAAAATTCGATTATAAAATCCGGGATATCACGCCGCGTTGAGGAGCGTTTTGCCTGAGATATTCCGGAATATGCCTCTTCTTTCTCGTTTTTATGCTTTTTCTGCCGATATGCAGGCAATACCCCCAAAAACCCTGTTAGAACGCAAGAAAAGTGCATTATCTTGTGTAAATAATAATGAGAACGACTATCAATTCGTTCAGGGTTTGGTATCATTTCACGCTGCGTTATTGCGGCATTATACCTGCGAATATGTGCGGATATTGTACAGAACCGATGATTGTACAGAACAGATGATTGTACAGAACGAATGGTGGAGGCACAGCGTGAAGACGGCTGTCAGTAATACAACTCAACAGGTGTTATCAACCTGGCAAAAAAAACGTGGCGCGTTCAGCGCATTTTCCCGTAGCGTGCTGGTTATCCTGCTGTGTACGGCGGGACTAAGTGGAAATGCGTTTGCGGCTCCCGCAACGGCACCGTTATCGACAGAGAATACCGCACCTGCCACTCAGCCTGCTGCGGCGTCTCCTTCTGCCCCTGTGGCGACTGATGCACTGGCGCCGACGTCAGCACTCGCATTGCCTGCCAGTGCGGCACCGGGCACCAATAACCTGATGAAAACCGATTTGTCCGTCTGGGGTATGTACCAGCACGCTGATGCCGTGGTGAAAACGGTGATGATCGGCTTGCTGCTGGCCTCCGTGATTACCTGGGCGATCTTCTTCAGTAAAAGCGTTGAGATGTCTGGTGCGAAACGCCGCCTGCGCCGCGAATATCTGGCGTTGGAACAGGCGAGAACGCTGGACGATGCGCTGGAAACGGCCGACGCGTTCAAAGCTGGCAGCGTCGCACAGCAGCTGCTGGTGGATGCGCAGAACGAACTGGAACTTTCCGCACGTTCTGATGACAACAACGGGATTAAAGAACGTACCGCATTTCGTCTGGAACGTCGCGTGGCGGCTACCGGTCGTCATATGGGACGTGGTAACGGCTATCTGGCCACGGTCGGCGCGGTCGCTCCGTTCGTGGGGCTGTTTGGTACGGTATGGGGCATCATGAACAGCTTCATCGGTATCGCACAGACGCAAACCACCAATCTGGCGGTAGTCGCACCGGGGATCGCAGAAGCCCTGCTGGCGACGGCGATTGGTCTGGTTGCCGCGATTCCTGCGGTAGTTATCTATAACGTCTTTGCTCGTTCGATTGCCAGCTACAAAGCGATGGTCGGCGATGTGGCTGCGCAAGTGCTGCTGTTGCAAAGTCGCGATCTCGACGTGGCTGCCAGCAACGATAACCGGGCGTCTTCAGCAGCGCATAAACTGCGGGTGGGTTAAGTCATGGCGATGCATTTGAAGGAGGACGTGAGTGATGACGGTGAAATGCATGACATTAACGTCACGCCGTTCATTGACGTCATGCTGGTTCTGCTGATTATCTTCATGGTGGCGGCACCGCTGGCAACGGTAGACATTCGTGTCGATCTGCCAGCCTCATCGGCAGCACCGCAGCCACGACCGGAAAAACCGCTCTATCTGACGGTAAAAGCAGATAAGCAAATGTTCCTGGGGGAAGAGGTGGTTAGCGAGCAGTCGCTGGCGCAGGTGCTGGACGCAAAAACCAGCGCTAACAAAGAAACGACCATCTTCTTTCAGGCAGATAAAAGCGTCGATTATGAAACCATCATGAGCGTGATGGATTCACTGCGTAAAGCGGGCTACCTCAAGGTTGGCTTGGTCGGTGCGGAAACCGCAGCCGCTAAATAACGGCTGAGGGTTGTGTTTCAAGAAGGAATGCGGGGTGAACATTCAAACCGCGTTCCTTTTTTTACGTCTGTAGATTTACGTCCCGATGATGGCAGGGCGCTTTGGGCGTTGGCCTACGCCCGCGAATCAGGATGACGCCAGTGAATCCGCGTTGGGATATAGCGCCGATCTTCTTCAAGCGGCTGCTGTGCAATCAGGCTGGTCACCATCTCAAAGCTGCTGCGCGCCAGGTTTTCACAATCCTGCGCCACGGTGTCGATCTTCAGCGGTAAACAATCAAACAGATAGTGATCGTCAAAGCAGCACAGTCGGATGCCGCTTTCCATCAGGTTATGCTGGTTCATGTAACGCAGCACGCCTTCCATCAGGCCACAGGCCGCGACAAACAGCGCTTTTGGCGGGCGACCCAGCGTGGCACACAGCTGAGCAAACATTTCATAACCCGCGCTGGGGTGATAGCTGCCGTGAATAATCCACTCCGGCTTGCAGTCTATGCCTGCGCGTGCCAGACCGAGCTGGAAGCCTTCCAGACGGTGGCGAGTCGGAGAAATACGCGGCTGGCCGCCAAGAAAATAGAACTCATCACGATGCTGGCGGGCGATACGCTCGACCATTTCCGCCGTGGATTCTACTGCTTCGGAAATCACCATCGGCAGTGTGGAATCACCAATCACCCGGTCAAATTGTATGACGGGCAACTGCTGATTAATTTTCTGATACTCGGTGTCGCTCAACAGGCTGGAGGCGACAATCAGACCATCGACCTGACGTTGCACCAGACTGTTGACCGCCATCATCTCCTGACTGGCGTTTTCGTCGGTGCAGGCAATCAGCAGCTGTAGCCCTGCTTCACGGCACAGCATTTCCAGTTCGCGGGAAATGACGGCAAACCCGTAGTTGGTCATTTCCGGCACCACAAACCCCAGCGTGTTGCTGCGTGAGGAACGCAGCGAACGTGCGTGAATACTGGGCTGATAACGCTGCTCATGCGCGACGGCTAAAATACGATCGCGGGTTTCATCAGAAACGCGAAACTCTTTACTGCGTCCGTTAAGTACCAGACTGGCGGTGGATTTTGATACACCGGCCAGCGCGGCGATGTCACTGATTGTTATGCGTTTAGTCGGTTTCACCGCGAGGTCTGCTATCAGAAAAAAGGGAAGTTATTCTATCACGCATGGCGCTAACAGCCAGTGCTGTAGCGTTAATCGCCCAGAGCCGCTGAATGTCATGATCGCGTCACTTTCCGGGAAATAGCGTGCAGACATCACAGCCTCGCCGTCGTTGATAAAAATTTCAATGCTGGAGCGATCGCACAGGATCTGCAATTGACTCAGCTCACCACGCCAGTAGCGATGTTCGGGTTCGCCAGTGCGGCGGTTGCGTCGGCTCAGCGTGACACGTTCCCCATCCCAACAGAGAACCAGCTGGGAGGCGAGGCTGAACTGGAATTCCCCCTGAACGGTGATGAGGATTTCCGCGCTGCTGGCATGAAGCGGAGACGCGTAGTCTGCGGCACCATGCCAGGTGTAATGCTGTCTGCGCAGCTGTTGCAGTTCACGTGCAGGGCGTTGATAAACGCGATCGCCATGCAGCGTGAGTTCGCGCGGGCAGGTCATGGTATGGATCCAGCCGTACTCGATCGTCGGTTCAAAAAATTCATTATCGTCGGGAATCGACATCCAGCCGAACAGCAGGCGTCGCCCGTCGTCACTCAGCGTGGTTTGCGGAGCGTAAAACTCAAAGCCGAGATCCAGTTCGTGGAAACCCTGATGCGGATAAGCGCCATTGTCGTAGTTAAGCGAGCCGATAAAATAGCCCGCCTGGAAGGTATTCAGATAGCGTTCTTCTTCGGCGGGAAGCCCCTGCGGGCAGCAGATCAGCACGTCTTTTCCATCCAACGGGAACAGGTCCGGGCACTCCCACATGTAGCCAAAATCCCCGAGCCCGCCCAAACGGGAACCGGCGATCTCACCGATCTTTTCCCACGCCAGCAGATCGTCAGAACGGTAGAGCAGTACTTTCCCTTGCAGGTCGAGATCCTGTGCGCCGAGCACCATGTACCAGCGGTTGTCATGACGCCACACTTTCGGATCGCGAACGTGCCCGGTGTAGCCGTCAGGGAGCGTCAGAACCGCGCCCAGTTTGTCATATTCACCGTTAGGATTCTCACGGGCGAGGCACTGAAATGCGGTACGTGAGCCATCGTCGTATTTCACGTTACCCGTATACATCAGCATGATCGCGCCCTGATCCACCACGGCAGAGCCAGAGTAGCAGCCGTGGCTTTCATAGCTTTCACTTGGCACCAATGCGACCGGTTCATGCGTCCAGTTCACCAGATCGGCGGAGCTCCAGTGCCCCCAGAATTTTGCTCCGTGGGCACAAGATAAAGGATTCCACTGATAAAACAGATGGTAACGCCCGTTGTGATGAATAAATCCGTTCGGATCGTTGAGCAGACCCACGCACGGGGACAGATGCCATTCCGGGCGATACGGGTCTTCCTGTTTCCGTGCGTGGCCTGACATCAGGGCGTGCGCCATGCGCTTTAGTAAGTGGATTTCCTTCATTATTCGCTATCCGTTTTATATTTCAGCAATAAGGACAGGGTAAAGGCGGCACCGAACGCAATAAACATCCCAATCAGGTAGTTAAGCATCGATCCTCCTTGCACAATCGCCAGACCTGGAAAACCAGTCAGCCCGACGGCCGTCATATTGACGTGATTGAAGACGACCCACGCGCCACCGAGCGCACCGCCTGCCAGTGCAGCCAGGAACGGTTTAATGAAACGTAGGTTGATACCAAATATCGCGGCTTCTGTGATACCCAGCAGACAAGACAGCCCTGCGGGAACGGCAATCGCTCGGGTTTTGGCATCACGCGTTTTGAAGTATACCGCCAGACACGCGCCACCTTGCGCCACATTCGCCATCGCCCAAATCGGCAGCAGGAAGTTGACGCCGATATTCGGGTTGCCAAGCAGGCCGGCTTCAATGGCATGGAAGCTGTGATGAACGCCGGTGATCACGATGGCGGAGTAGAGGCCGCCGAACAGCAAACCGGCCAGCCAGCCAGCGTGAGCAATCAACGTGCTGAGTAAGAAAGAAATACCGTCGCCCAGCGCGCGCCCAGCCGGACCGATGATCAGCATAGCAACGAAGCCGGAAATGATGACGGTCAGGAATGGCGTGACGATGATGTCCAGCGCATCCGGTACGATCTTACGCAGGCGTTTTTCCACGATGCTCATGAACCAGACGGCCAGCAGTACCGGAAACACGGTGCCCTGATAGCCGATCATGGCGATGTCCATGCCGAAAAAGTGCATGGTCTGGAAGCCCCCTGCGACGCCCCAGGCGTTGGTCAGCGCCGGGTGGGTCAGAATGCCGCCCAGCGTCGCGCCCAGATAGGGGTTGCCGCCGAACTCGCGCGCGGCGGTAAAACCGATCAGGATAGGCAGGATAATAAAGGCAGCGGAACTGAACATATCCAGCATCACGAAGATCGCGCTGCTGGCATCGACCCAACCGTAGGTCTTGATCATGCCGAGCAGTCCCATCAATAGACCGGACGCGATAATCGCTGGCATGATAGGGACGAAGATGTTTGATAGCAGACGCGCCAGACGTTGCAGCGGGTTCAGCTTTTTCGCGGCGATGGAGGCCGCTTCGGACTTGCTCGATTCACTGATGCCTGCCGCTTTGATGAACTCGGCATACACCTTGTTGACCAGCCCTGTGCCGAAAATGATCTGCATTTGTCCGGCGTTCTGGAAGCAGCCTTTCACGCCGTCAACGTTCTCGATGGCTTTCTTGTCTGCCAAATTGTCGTCATTCAGTACCAGACGCAGACGAGTCGCGCAGTGAGCCGCGCTGGCGATATTCTCTTTCCCGCCGAGAAGGGGGATAAGTGCGGCGGCGGTTTTGTTGATATCCATGTTATTCCTCTTTTTCAATCGGATATGCAGTTTCTTTGGCGTCGATTAGCGTGTCATCGACGCCAAGGCCGGGCAAGGGTTAGAACCAGGTTTCCATCTGGATACCGAAGTTCCATTCGCCGCCTGCTTTAAAGCCGGTGGAGCCAAACGTATCTTCACTGGAGTAATTATCCAGTCGTTTATCCCAGTCCATGTAGCTGGCAAACACGCGCAGTTCAGGGCGGCTAAAGAAGTTGCCGATATCGCCAACCTTGAACGTCGGCGCGAAGGTCAGCTTGTAGAAGCCGCCGCTCACCTGATTCAGGCTGCGATAACCGCGCGGATCGAGGTCCATGTATTGATAGCTGCCTTCATAGGCCAGTGCAAAGTTTTCGGTGATTTCCTGAATCAAGCGCGCATTAAACGTCACCCACTCGTAGCTATCGCCGTTGACGTAACGGTCTTTGCTGGTTTGCGCCAGAATAGACGGGGCGAAGCTCCAGGTCTTGTTCAGCGCGGTGGTACCGTAGGTCGCAAAGCGCCAGGTGTTGGCATCGTTGGTCAGGTTGCCATCGGCACCGATGTTTTTCACTTCGCCGCCCAGACCGTGACCGTAGAGGATCGCGGTTTTCGATGTCCCGTCGCGCAAGCCGTAGAAGCTGTCACCGTGGTAAGCCACCATCGCGTGGTAACCTTTATCGCCCGCATTGGTATTGGTGACGACGGTGTTATCACGGCTTGTACCGGTGTTTGCTTTTACATCGTTATTTTTGGCAGTTAATCCACTCAGCATGAACTGGAATGGCCCAACGTAGTTGTTGGCGGTAAAGACGTAGTTTTTGATGTCGTTATCCAGCGAGGTAATTTCGCCGAGGCTGCGGCCATACAGTGAGAAGTTACTTTTGGCGCTATCCGCCCATTTCACGTCATAGATCCCGCCACCGGTGCCCGCGAGGAAAACCACGTCGCTGTCCAGCCAGTGAATATCGAAGTTATCGCGATCGAAGCGTTTACCCGCCCACAGCGTGGTGTCCTTAAAGGCGCCGGTGAAGGTTGGCAGTGAACCCAGCTCGACGAAGGCTTCACGGATGTTCAGGTCGCTGGTGGCCGCCGTCCAGTCGTTATAGCTGCGCTGGCCATCCGCCATCATCACCTTGAAGCGGGTGGTCGCGCCGTTATCCAGCTTCTGTTTGTGCTCCAGTTTAATTTCGACGTAGGTATCGTCTTCATTGCCTAAACGACCAATATGTCCGCCAGTCTGACCGGCAGGGGACATGCCCGGCCCGATATCGGTTTTGGAACTGGTGGCGGAGTCATTGATCGACAGGCCGGAACGCGCATAGCCGTGGAATTCAAATCCATCGGCAAATGATTTTTGCTTAGCCAGCGCCGTCGTGCGCTGTTCCACCTGCTGGGTTTTCTGTTCGGTTTGGGTGGTGCGGGTGGCTAGCTGTTGGGTTTGCTTTTCAGCGGCGTCGGCTCTGGCCTCGGCGGCCTGGGCACGGGCTTCAGCCTGTTGCAAACGCTGCTCCATGGCGTTCAGGCGGGCTTCAATACTATCGGTGTTGGCAGCAGAAACATAAAACGGGGAGGAGAGTAATAATCCTATCGTCACAGCAAGGTGGCTTGGTTTCATTTTTTCGTTCTCGTCGTGAAGGAGATTTATTGTTTTTTGGATTTCTCATGTTTAGCTAAATTGCTAAACCGGTTTTTCATGAGGAAAATAAAAGCCAGCAAGAGGGTTAGCAAGAAATTTCACTCGCCCGATTCTGTAACTGTGATCCTGACTACAAAACCGGGCGGTAACCGTATTAAACGGAGGGATTAGGGCTTGGCTAAGGGAGTGCGTGCAATTGCTGAGCGTAGGGAAGCGCGGTCATTGCGCCTTTTGCTGTGGTGGCAAGTGCGCCACACCGCTGCGCCTGCGCGATAATCGGATCCCAGCTAAGCGGCTGTGACAGGTCGTCATATTGCGCCAGGCCATGCAGTAAACCAGCGACGAAGGCATCCCCCGCACCCGTCGTATCGACGGGGGTTACCGACGGCGCGGCAAAGTGCTGTAGCTGGTGGCGATCGTGCAGCCAGACGCCTTCGCTACCCAGCGTCACCAGCAATAGCCGGGTGGGGTAACGCTGCATGAACTGCTGAATCCCTGCTTCAACGTCCGGTGTTGAACACAGAAAGGCCAATTCTTCACGCGACAGTTTCACCACGTCGGCCAGCATCAGCGCTTGTGTCAGGCAGTCGCGCAGTTCCTGCTCGCTTTGCCAGAGATCGTCACGGATATTCGGGTCGAAGCTGACCCGACCCAGCGCGGCTTTTACCTGCCGCATCGCCTCAAAGGCGGTGCTGCGCGAAGGTTCCTGCGAGAGTGCGATGGAGCAGAGATGCAGCCATTCTCTTCGGTTGAACATCGGCAGATCTTCCTGCTGTAAAAACAGGTCGGCACTTGGGAGTACCATAAACGTGAAGGCGCGTTCCCCTGCTTCATCGAGGCTCACGACCACGGTTGAGGTTCGGTGGAGTTTGTCGTGCGCCATGTGATGAGTATCGACGTTCTCCTGTTCCAGCACCGTTTTTAGAAAATGGCCAAAAACATCGTCACCGACGCGACCAATAAAAGCGCTGTTTCCCCCCAGTCTGGCAATGCCGACTGCGACATTGGCCGGTGCTCCACCGGGGCATTTCAGATAGCGTTCCGCATCTTCCGGGATGAGATCGACAACCGCGTCGCCCATGACCCAAATTCTATTTGCCATAACGTTACTCTTATCAACGAGAATTAGACTGTTTGCTAAAATAGAAGAATCGGTTTAGCTAAGCAATACTCTTCATTGTAGAGACGCACCTACATCAATAAAACGCACTTTTCCCCATCGCGTTGGTGAAAATTTATGCGATAGTCATCACGTTGCCACGGTCATCGGACTAAATAAAAAGGGCTGTCATCCGATAGTTATGGAGCGTGGCTGAATTAATCTGGGATTCAAGCTGCAAAAAGGACGAATGGAGAAGGATATGCATTACCCCACCTCTTTCCGGGGCTATCCCGGTGCGTAATTACAACCTGCTTTGGGGAATATGGGCGCTATGGGCCTTGTTGGTCGTCGCCTGGCTGATTGATATTTATAGCGAATTCCCCCTTCGATATTACGGTCAGGGAGTGGCAGCTGTACTAGCCGCAAGTGCCGCGATCGCATTTTTCTATACTGTTAAAAGGAATAACACGATGTTTTCATTTGATAAAAACAAAAAAGATGCAAAAGAACCGCAAGAGCGCAGTGAAATAAACAGCTCTCCCGCTATCAGCCCATCGAACGAGTTGATTAATTCAGTGAACCCTGTGCGCGTGAAAAAAGACACCTTCATTTCTCAGGGCGCGCGTATGACGGGCTCTTTGACCGTGGATGGCAACATCACCGTGGAAGGCCGGGTAGAAGGTGACGTGCAGTGCGATAACACGATTAAAGTGGAGCACACTGGCCAGGTAAACGGTGAAATGAAATCGCAGCAGATCATCATCAACGGTCGCGTTGAAGGGCGCATAGCAGCCAGCGTCGTAGCCATTCTGGCGCAGGGAAAAGTATTCGGCGATATTTTCACCGACGAGCTCTCCATCGAAAAAGGCGGCATCTTCACCGGTCAGTCCCACCCGCTGACCCCGCCAGCGCAGAATCAGGAAAAACTGACCTACGTGGAAAAGAAAAAAGAGAAAACTGGTAAAACTCCCGCAGAGCAAGAGAACGTCGTCGCGCTAGCGAGTAATGCGCCAACGGCGTGAGGCTTACTCTTAATTTCTGAATGCCAGTGAGTCCCCCACACGGGAGCAAATCCCGCTTCTGGCTGGCGCGATGGGGGATTGCGTGTCAGTATTAAAGCACGCCATTTTTGCATTCACCGTCATGGTGATGCGTTATGCCCATCATTTTTGTCTTCCATACGTTACCGTAAGGAGGTGATATGAAAGTTGAAGCCGCAGAGTCGTCCGTTTTTGCCAGCCAGCAGGTGATGGCGAAGCGTTCCACAGAGCATGCTGAAAAAGCGGCGCTGTCCGAACAGCTCCAGTCTTATCAGGCGGGCAGCGGTGCTGTTCCAGCAGGTGAGACGACGCGATACGACTTTACCCGCATTAGCCCTGTCGAGTTGTATGAAACGGTTGAAGGTCTTGTCAGCAGTGGGCGGTTGGGACGTGAAGAAGGTTCCGCGCTGCTGGGTTTTGTCTCGTCGCCGAGAGCCGAAGGAGGAAGCATTCCGCCTTCCAATGTTTTCCAGCCGATTAATGTTTTCGACACCATTCAGCAAGGTGTCGCGGGGGCATCCTCCCGCAGCGAAGTGCAAAATACCGAAAGCCTGCAACGTGCGGCCGAGGCGCTGAACCGCTTTCAGGGACAGGTCTCCAGCATCAGCGTTTATGTCTAGAGCAGGTTGGTGCGCCGTAGCCTGATGATGTTTCTCTCTATCCCCGCGTTTGCGGGGATAGTCGCTTTATACCTTGCGCCTCGTTCAGCGTGGGGTCTGTGCTTTGATTTCCGTCAGCAGCGTGATTAGCGCCTGTACGTTGTTGTCCTGCGTGCGCCATGATGACACGCTGATGCGCAATGCCGGACGCCCCTGCCAGACGCTGCCGCCAAACCATGCTTTGCCCGAAGCCTGCAACGCCTCTCGTATTGCCGTCGTCTGGCCGTCGGTTTCCCCCCGTAGCAGAACTTGATTAAGCACCACCCGATTCAGTATCTCAAATCCTGCATGGCGTAGGCCGTCGGCGATGAAGGTTGCCTGTCGGCAGTGTCGTTCGACCATTTCTGCTACGCCGTCGCGTCCCAGCGTGCGCAGTGCCGCCCACACCGGAATACCGCGTGGCCGACGGGAAAATTCGAGCGTCAGGTTCTTCTGGGCATCTCGCGCCGCACTGGAATAAACGGCGTCTGCGTTCATCGCTTCGGCCAGCGCGTCCGCATCGCGGCAAATCGCCATCGCGCAATCGTAGGGGGTGTTCAACCATTTGTGCGCGTCGGTTGTCCAACTGTCGGCTAGGTCGATACCGTCGGTGAGCGCCGCGTGGGACGAAGCTCTGGCCCACAGCCCGAAAGCACCGTCAACGTGAACCCAGGCACCTGCTGCTTTCGCGACGGGAATGATCTGCGCAAAATCATCGAACTCGCCCGTGTTGACCTCGCCCGCTTGCAAACAAAGAATGGTGCGATCGTCCAGCGGAGGAAGCTGCGACACATCGATCTGCCCAAACGCATTCACAGGCGCGATGTGTAAATGGCGCAGCCCAAAACCGAGTATGCGCAGCGCTTTCTTCACAGTGATGTGCGTCAGCTCCGAAATCACGACCCTAATTTCAGGCGCGCCGATCAGCCCATCATTGTCAAAATCCCAGCCCTGCCTTGCCAGCAAGGCACGACGCGCAGCGGCCAGGCAGGAAAGCGTGCAGGCGGTGGCGCTGGTGCCGAAACCGACGGCGCTGTCTTTGGGTAAGTTTAGAGCATCAAGCACCCAACGGCTGGCGAGGCGTTCCAGCGTGGCGGATACCGGCGAGTTATCAAAGGTGGAGGCGCACTGATCCCAGGCGATCATTAATCGCTCAGAGGCGGCGGCGACCGGCAATGAGGCACCGATAACAAAGCCGAAATAGTTCGGGCCATTGGAGGCGGTGGTCGCCGGTGAACCGACCTCATCCAGCAGCGCCAGCGTGCTTTCGGGTGAGTAACCTTGTTGCGGTAGCACTTCATCAAAACGTGCCAGCGCCGCGAGGGCGTCTGCATCGGGGAAAACCCGACGCTGTGTAGTCTCAGCCAGATAACGTCGGCCGCGCTCGTCGGCATCAGCCAGTAACGTCAGTTCGCTCATACTGTTTCCTTATCAATAATCGTTGTTTTGCTATCACGATAGCGTGAATGCTGACTGCGCAGATGACGCGGTGCTGTAAAGATCGCATTCAGTGACGGATGACGTGGTATGAATAGGGCTGGTTTTCATAATATTAGCTTTCACTATTCATTGTTGGTTTCAAAATAAAACCAGTTGAAGCATAAATACTCTAGTTTTATTCTGCAACCAAAAACGCACGGTCAGCTTTTCAGCCTGTAGGTAAGGCAAGCTGAACAGGAAAAAGGGGAAGAAATCGTCATGGTGAAGCGCAGAAGTCTGAAAGAGGATGCGTGTCCCGTTGCCCGCGCGCTGGATGTGGTTGGCGATCGCTGGGCGCTGCTGATTATCCGCGATGCCTTCGACAATCGCCGCCGTTTCAGCGATTTTCAGCGCAGTTTGGGCGTCGCTAAAAATATTCTTACCGACCGTCTGCGCACGTTAGTTGACGAAGGTATTTTGTCCGTTCAGCCTGTTTCTGAAAGCTCGGCCTACCAGGAATATGTCCTCACGCCCAAAGGCGAACAGCTATTCCCGCTCGTCGTGGCGCTACGCCAGTGGGGGGAGCAGCAACTGTTCGCGGAGGGAGAAGCTCACTCCCTGCTATTGGATAAACACACTGGTCAGCCTCTGCAAGCCATGCTGCCGTATTCTGCGGAAGGCCAGCAAGTCGTCGGGCAAGATACATTCGTTCAGAAAGTGGATTGAGGTGCCGTAATGCAGAAAAAACTGAGAGAAACAGGCAGCGATCTTGAGGCAATCTCCCGCTATCTGAAGAAGCTGCACGTACTGACGTTATGCGTGGGTGAAAATTCGGAATTATGGTGTGCGAGTTGCTTCTATACTTATGACGATCAACAGATGGCCTTCTATCTGATGACGGAGTTGCAGACGCGCCATGGTGAAATGATGGCGAGGTTACCGCAGGTGGCGGGTACGGTCAGCGGCCAGCCGAAGAGTGTGATGCTGATTAAAGGCGTGCAGTTTCGGGGGCAGGCGGTGCAGTTGGAGGGCGATGACGCGCAGCAGGCCAGAGCGCGGTATAACACGCGTTTCCCTATTGCCCGGGCATCGCACGCGCCGATCTGGCGGCTCGATCTGACAGAAATCAAGATGACGGACAATACGCTGGGCTTTGGTAAGAAACGCTACTGGCAACGCGATGAACAGGTTCAGCAGAGATAACGTCTGTCATAAATGACATTTGCCATAAATAACATTTTCCATACATAACAACAGAAATGTCAAAAGATGGGAAAGTGAAAGACGCAGACCAAGGGGGAAAACCGATGAGCCGGGTATTGCTATTAGGTGCAACGGGGTTAGTGGGGCACGAGTTGTTACAGCTGTTGAAAGCCAATAATCGGGTAGAGACGATCTATGCGCCGACCCGTAAGCCGCTGGCGCCTTCGGAGAAAGTGGTCAATCCGCACGATCCCGATCTGTCTACCGCGCTGGCGCAATTGACTGACCCTGTCGACATTGCATTTTGCTGTCTGGGATCGACACTCAAGACGGCAGGCAGTAAGCAGGCGTTCCGCTATGTGGATTACACGCTGGTGGTGGAAGGATCAAAAGTGGCGCTGGCACTGGGCGCGACGCACCTGTTGGTGGTTAGCGCGCTAAGCGCCAATGTGACATCGCCTTTCTTCTACTCGCGGGTGAAGGGAGAAGCGGAAAGATCGCTGCGGCAGCAGGGCTGGCAACATCTGACATTGGCGCAGCCGTCGATGCTGCTGGGGGAAAGGGAAGACAGTCGCCCGCTAGAAAGCCTGGCCGCTCCGCTGTTCCGCCTGTTCCCGGCAAAGTGGCGGGCCATTGAGGGAAAAACGGTTGCGCAGGCATTGTTGAATCAGGCGTTCTCGCCGGAACCAAAAGCGCGGGTTACCGTGCTGGAATCGGATCAATTATTGTCATTAGGCAAGCAGCAACCGCTTCAGTAGCCGCTCTCGATCACCGCAGGCGGTGGACAACCTGATTACTGCTGCCGCGCCAAATCAGTGCGGGATCTTTCAGGTCTTGCACAAATTTTCCATCGACTAAGACGTTGATGAGATCGACCACCCGCTGTTGCTCCGGCGTCAGTTCTGCCAGTACGTAGCCTGTCCAGACCCAGATATCTTTGCCCGGGCATTCTGCGCGTATCCGTTCGACCAGCCGCAGGATGTCAGGCACATTCTGTGGATGAAGCGGATCGCCGCCAGACAGCGAAATTCCCTGCCGTGGAATCACCGTATCCTGAAGATCGGCGATGATCCGATCTTCCTGTTCCTGCGTAAACGGCTGGCCGGAGTTCAGTCGCCAGGTGCTTTTGTTGTAGCACCCCCGGCACTCATGCACGCAGCCAGCGACAAACAGCGTGCAGCGGGTGCCGGGGCCGTTGACGACATCAACGGGATAATACTGGTGGTAATTCATACTGTAGAGCCCATGTTATGAAGCGGGCGCGTGTTGACGGTGCCGCGAAAGGTGGGCCGCATTGCTGCAGCCCGAAAAGGATTACCCCAGTTGACCGTTGCCCAGGTGTTTAATCCGGCGCTTAACTTCTTCCTGTTTACCCGCGTTGAATGGACGTGCATCCGGACTGCCGAGGTAGCCGCACACGCGGCGCGTGACGGAAACGCGTGCCGAATCATGGTTGCCGCATTTCGGGCAGGTGAAGCCTTTGCTGGTGCACTCGAATTCACCGGTGAAGCCACACTCGTAGCATTCGTCGATCGGCGTGTTGGTACCGTAGTAAGGCACGCGGCTATAGCTGTAATCCCACACGTCTTCCAGCGCTTTGAGGTTGTGTTGCAGGTTCGGGTATTCGCCGTAGCAAATGAATCCCCCGTTAGCCAGCGGCGGATAGGGCAGCTCGAAGTCGATTTTCTGGTAAGGGTTCACCTTTTTCTCCACATCAAGGTGGAAGCTGTTGGTGTAATACCCTTTGTCCGTCACCCCTTTCACAACGCCAAACTCGGCGGTATCCAGACGGCAGAAGCGGTCACACAGGTTTTCACTCGGCGTGCTGTACAGGCTGAAGCCATAACCCGTTTCGTCTTTCCACTGCTCGGTCGCCTCTTTCAGACGAGCGATGATGGCCACGGCTTTGGCACGCAGCGCCTCGTCATCAAACACGTGCGTTTGGTCACCGAAGAGGGCATTAATCGTTTCATGCAGGCCGATATAGCCCAGCGAAATGGAGGCGCGTCCGTTCTTGAAGATATCCGCAATGCTGTCGTCCGCTTTTAAGCGTACGCCGCAAGCGCCTTCCATATACAGGATGGGCGCAACGCGGGCTTTCACGTTTTCCAGCCGTGCAATACGCGTCATCAGTGCTTTCTTCGCCAGCGCCAGACGCTGGTCGAGCAGTGTCCAGAAGCGGTCTTCATTGCCTTCGGCCTCCAGCGCGATGCGCGGCAGGTTCAGGCTGATGACGCCTAAGTTGTTGCGGCCGTCGTGAATCTGCTGGCCGTTTTCTTCATAAACGCCGAGGAAGCTGCGGCAGCCCATTGGCGTTTTGAACGAACCGGTGACCTTCACAACCTGATCGTAGTTCAGGATATCCGGATACATGCGCTTGCTGGCGCATTCCAGCGCAAGCTGTTTGACATCGTAATTCGGATCGCCTGCTTTATGGTTCAAGCCATCGCGAATCGCGAAGACCAGTTTCGGGAAGACCGCCGTTTTGTGGTTTTTACCCAGCCCGGCAATGCGGTTGCGCAGGATAGATTCCTGAATCAGACGCGATTCCCAACTGACGCCGAGCCCGAAGCCAAAGGTGACGAACGGCGTCTGGCCGTTAGCGGTGTGCAGCGTGTTAACTTCGTATTCCAGCGACTGAAAGGCGTCGTAACACTCTTTTTCCGTGCGGGTCAGGGCATAGTTTTCCGCATCGGGGATCTGCCACTCTTCCGCCACGGCTTTATGCTTTGCATGGCTGGCGGTGACAAACGGCGCCAGAATTTCATCAATGCGGTTGATCGTGGTGCCGCCATAAATATGGCTGGCGACCTGCGCGATAATCTGCGCGGTGACGGCGGTCGCAGTTGAGATCGACTTCGGTGGCTCAATCTCTGCATTACCCATTTTGAAGCCGTTGGTCAGCATGCCGTTGAGGTCGATCAGCATGCAGTTAAACATCGGGAAGAAGGGCGAATAGTCGAGGTCATGATAGTGAATCTCGCCGCGCTCGTGTGCCAGTACCACATCACGCGGCAGGATGTACTGTTTGGCGTAATGCTTGGCGACGATACCCGCCAGCAGATCGCGCTGGGTGGGAATGACTTTACTGTCTTTGTTGGCGTTCTCGTTCAGCAGCGCCATGTTGCTCTGCTCGACCAGACCGCGAATTTCCTGATTCAGCCGACCGTGGCGTTCACGCGCGATGTCTCGATCGTGGCGGTATTCGATGTAGGTACGCGCCAGCTGCTTGTAATTGCCGGACATCAGCAGGTTTTCGACCGCGTTCTGAATATCGCGGATATCCACACGCGATTTATCCTGCATTTGTTGAGCGACCGCACAGGCCACAGTTGCGCAGTAGTCTGCATCATTGACACCGGCTGCATGTGCCGCGCGTTCGACCGCCTCTTTGATACGCACTTCATCAAAAGGCACCTGGCAACCGTCCCGTTTAATCACTACTGGTTTCACGTTTTTTTCCTCTATCAATGTTATCCACAGGCGAAAACCGTAACTGACAAGGGTTACAGAGGGCTGTGGATGATATTGTGGATAAGCACTACATATGGGTCGTGTTTATAGGATAGGCACTATATATTGAAATTGCGTAGGGGTGTTTACGCTTTTATCGCCCCAAAATTGATATAGAGCAAAGAAATCTTCATGTCGGAGGGAATTTGAGCCTGTGCAAAAAATAGTCAAAAAAGGCAGTGGGAGCGGGAAGGCTTGCTACATGCGGGCTGGCAGATTTTTGCCTTTTTTTTGACCTGAAAAGGGGTTGGGAATAGCAACAATGTTGTGGTGGTGAAAGAAAGAACAGAAAAAAGCGCACGGGTTGTCGTGCGCTTTTGGGGGAGAGTCATGCCGATAATTAGCGACGAACGGCGATCGCTTCGATTTCGATCTTCACGTCTTTTGGCAGGCGGGCAACTTCAACGCAAGAGCGAGCCGGGAACGGGGCGTCGTGCTCGTTGAAGAAGGCTTCGTACGCGGTATTCACCAGGGTGAAGTCGTGAAGGTCTTTCACGAATACGGTCGTTTTCACGATATCGGAAACTTTCAGACCAGCGGCTTCCACAATCGCCTGTACGTTTTCCAGTGACTGACGGGTCTGCGCGGTGATGTTATCTGCCACCAGGCCGCTTTTCGGGTTCACCGGAATCTGGCCGGACGTGATGATCATGCTGCCGAGGTCGACGCCCTGAACATAGGGGCCGATGGCGGCAGGGGCGTGCTCAGTGCTGATAGTGCGTGACATGGTATCTCCTTGATGGGGGCGTAAAAGGAACGCGGACGTAGAATGCCAGCCACTCAAGCATGGATTTAGGGGAAACGCGGTGATGAGGTTCCCGCAGGGATGCCTCACGCCGTGGTCGCCCCGGTATCTCGATCCTTAAACGATCGGCATTACGCGGACGCAGCCATTATTCAAAAAAGCCCCGCCGCAGGCAATGTCCATCGCGGGGCAAAGCAGAAAACTAACGATCTTGCAGCACGGCCTGACGCTCAAACTCTTTCTCGCAGTACTTACACTTCAGGTGAACGTCGCCGTCGCGCTGTTTAACGCTGAACGACGACGACACCGGTTCACTGCGGCTGATGCAGTTGCTGTTCGGACAGGTGAGCACGCCAGTAATGTGGTCTGGCAGTGTCGGCACCAGTTTGCGCACGACGTCATAGTCATCAATCTGATTGACGGTCGCCTGCGGCGCATAGATTGCCAGCTGATTCGCCTGCTGTTCGGTCAGGAATATGTTCTCGATCTTGATCAGATCTTTGCGCCCAAGGTGGTTGGACGGCAAGTTCAGGCCGATGGTGATGCGCTGGTCTGTCGCGGTCAGTTTAAACAGCGTCAGCAGTTTAAAACCCACCTGCGCGGGAATGTGGTCGATCACCGTGCCACGTTTGATCGCTTCAACCTGTAATTTATTATCGTGTGTCATGATGGTTTCTTCCTCTTACAGAACCAATTCGCGATTCAGGACCAGCGCCAGCAGCGCCTGACGGGCGTAAATACCGTTGCCTGCCTGCTGGAAATAATAGGCGTAGGGCGTGGCATCCACATCAATGGTGATCTCATCGACGCGCGGCAGCGGGTGCAGCACTTTCAAATTCGGGCGGGCGCTGTGCAGGTCCGCCGCGCGCAGGACAAACTGGGATTTGATGTTGATGTACTCGGACGGATCCAGACGCTCTTTCTGCACGCGCGTCATGTACAGGATATCCAGCTCACCGACGACTTCTTCAATGCTGTTGTGCAGGCTGTAAGCAATATTTTTCTCTTTCAGCATACTCAGAATGTAGTCCGGCATCGCCAGTGCGTCCGGGGCGATGAAGTAGAAGCGGTTGCCTTCAAACTTCGCCAGCGCCTGCGTGAGTGAATGCACGGTGCGGCCATATTTCAAATCACCGACCATCGCGATATTGATGTTGTTCAGTCGCCCCTGCGTTTCCTGAATGGTGAACAAATCGAGCAGCGTCTGCGTGGGGTGCTGGTTCGCGCCGTCGCCGGCGTTCAGTACCGGAATGCCACCGGAAAACTCGGTCGCAAGGCGGGACGCGCCTTCCTGCGGATGACGCATCACGATGGCATCAACATATTGGCTGATAACGGAGATGGTGTCGGCCAGCGTTTCGCCCTTTTTCCCCAGCGAGGTGTTGTTGCTGTCGGCGAAGCCGACGACGGAGGCGCCGAGACGATGCATCGCGGTTTCAAAAGACAAACGCGTCCGGGTGGAGGCTTCGAAGAAGCAGCTGGCAATCACTTTATGTTTTAACAGCTCAGGCTGAGGCTTGGCTTTCAGGCTGGCGGCGACACGCAGCGTCAGTTCCAAATCTTCCCGACTGAGGTCGTTAATCGAAATAATATGTTTTTGATAGAGCGGATTGACCATGGTGTCTTTCTCCTCACGAGTAAACAGGAAATGTCGTATCTGGCTGCCCGAGCTGTCGGCAAAAAAATGCCTGAACGCTTTTTGATGCCACAAAACGATGCCCTGAAAGGGCGCCGTCGTGGACGATAGGGCACAAAAAAAAGCCCCTCATTGAGGGGCTTTCTTAATGGAATGATTGAGCAACGGAAAGGAAAACGCTGGCTGGCTGCCGGATGGCAGTTGTGGTTGAGAACCAACATAAGCAGCGGATTTTTTGGTGTAACAGTGCATGACCCCTCCCGGCAAACTGTCGGGAATTATACGCGCCGACTAGGCTATTTCAAGCAGAAAACGTGGTTTTTTGCGCATCGCAATCGGTTGCGGATAGGGTGTGGTATGCATAACGCTTGCAGGTGGAAGACGGTCGATGGGGAAGAGTGATGGACAGTTCACTTTTTCGTATTAACGCGCTGGCGGGCGTCACATTTGGAGAGTATAAGGATTATAAAACAGAGTTTCATTTTTTCTATTAGCGAGGTTTTTATGATTACTGGCAATGTCCACCACCTTGAGCTGGTTCCTTATCTGCCTGCCAAACTGCGTGAAGCGATTGAATACGTGAAGCAAAATATTACGGCGGACACGCCGCTGGGCAAGCATGATATCGAGGGCAACAGCGTGTTTGTGCTGATCTCCAACGACAGCACCGATCTGCTGGAAAAACGCCGCGCCGAGTATCACGCCAAATATCTGGACATTCAGATTGTGCTGTCTGGTGTGGAAGGGATGACGTTCAGTAATCTGCCTGCGGGCAAGCCGGATACCGATTGGCTGGCGGACAAAGACATTGCCTTCCTGCCTGCGGGCGAGCAGGAAAAACAGTTTGTAATGCAGGAAGGGGATTTTGTCGTCTTCTTCCCAGGGGAAGTGCATAAACCGCTGTGTGCCGTTGGTGAACCCGCGCACGTGCGCAAAGCCGTGGTGAAAATCGACGCGTCGCTGGTGGGGTAAAACCGGCGGGAAGAAGGTCAGGTTGGCAGAACTGATCTGATTGCATGGCAACGGATGGTTTATCGTTGTGGTATGTGCCTTTAAAAACTGCGCCTTTTGATTCATCAGGGCGCAGTTTTTATTGTATATTTACAAGGAGTTATTGTGCCAGACGGGATGTGACGGTGGCTAACGTTGCCACATTATTCTTCGCGCTTAACTCTGACGGTGAATTTGAAATTGAACAATAAGTGGCTCATGAGCGCCAGTACCCAAACGCCTCCCGCTCCGTATAACAGAATACTGCCGAATCCTTCTGTCAACGCTCTCGACGTCACCTCTGTGGTCAGCGTCGATACCTCTCCACCTCCGGCAATGCGTTCTGCGAGTGCATCGATACCCTCCGACACGACACCCTTCAAACCCTCGGCTACTCCTGCGACCAGTAAATTACCCATCAATGCGATGTTTATCGAAAGCGTAATCAATCGTGCGCTGATATCAATGCCAGAAGCCATTCCTGCCCGATCGCCCGAGACGGAGCCCGTCGTCGTGTTGGTCACCGGCGTATTGATTAGCCCAAGGGCGGCTCCCGCCAACAGCGCGCCTGGAAGTAGGCTCAGATGATGTGCGGCGGCGAATTGCATCAGCATAAAACCCGCGCCAATGGTGAATAGCCCTATCGGAATGACGCGCGCAGCACCAAAGCGCACCACCAGTTTTTCGCCGAGAGGCGGCATTAGCAGGGTCGGTAAGGTATAAGCCAGCAACGCTAGCCCGGTAGCGAGGCTGCTGTATCCTAGCCCGCTCTGATAATAGACGGGGAGGTAAATCATCAACGGCCAGAAGCTGAAATTCATACCCATCGAGCCCATGAGCGCGCCGGAAAAGGGACGAATGCGAAATACAGAAAAATCAAACATGGGATACGGATGGCGTTTCTCCACCCAGATAAATAACGCTGCGCTCAGTATTGTGAACAGCAGGATAAAACGTGCGGCCAGGCTGTCCCACCCCAGACTGCTACCTTGGGTAATGAGGTAGGTTGCGCCCATTACCATGCTCGACAGTGTAACTATGCCGCTGAGGTCGAGTTTTTTAACTGCACTATCACGGGATTCCACCACATTTTTCAACGTCAGAATCAGCGTCAGCAAGGCGATAAAGCCGTGTACCAGAAACACCCACTGCCAGCTTAGCCAGGCAACCAATACACCGCCGATCATCGGCCCGAACCCCAGCCCAAATCCAAACGTAATACCCCAGGCCGCAAAAGCACGACTGCGTGGTGCCCCGTGTGGAAACTGGAACGAGAGAATGGCAATCAGGCAGGTCAGCATTGCCCCACCGCTCAATCCCTGTAGGAAACGTCCGACGATCAGCCACTGCGGGCTTTCCGCTAGCCCACACATGACCGAGGTTAGCCCGAACGCGATGATGCTGATGATAAAGACACGTTTACGACCGTAGCGATCCGCCAGCGTGCCGGTCGCCATCAGTACCGTCGTGCAGGCCAACGTATAGGCATTCATAATCCACTGCAATTCCCTGAAACTGGCCTGCATCTCTTTTTCCAGCACGGGTAAAATGACTGGCACGCTGGAAATCTCCAGCCCTGACATGAGTGCAGCCAGACAGACCGCCATCAGTGCCAACATGTTCTTCATACTCAATTCCTGCAAAACGTTAAGAGGTGGCTAGCATGGAAGATTGAGGTCGTGGTGGAAATCCACGCTGATGCCATGTATCGTCAAGATCGTGCCAAAATCAGCGGTAATTCTGTTATGAACATAACCCCCCAATGTTTGCCTCCTGACCGTCCTCCTGCTCCGATAAACCGGCGATTGGTGCTGTTGGCGTATGAATGTCTGTGTACATTTGAATTTGGAACTGCGGTCGAAGCATTCGGACGTACCGATGAGGTACTGGGTGAACCGCTGTATGACCTGTCTGTTGCTTCAGTGGAAGACGGCCCTTTTGGTGCGCAAGGCGGTGTGCGGATCGTGGTTGATGGCGGACTGGAATTGCTCGAAGGCGCGGGGACTATCGTCATTCCTGGCTGGCGTAGCGTTCACGATACGGCATCAGAACGGCTCATTACCGCGCTGCAAAAAGCGCACCGCGACGGCTCGAGGATTGTGTCAATTTGCGCAGGAAGCTTTGTTCTCGGCGCAGCGGGTTTATTGGATGGTAAACGCGCTACCGCGCATTGGAACAGCACCGACATTCTGGCGCAGAGGTTTCCTAACGTGCAGGTCGAGCACGGCATGATTTATGTCGATGAAGGTAGCGTGATTACGTCTGCGGGGGGCGCTGCGGGTGTGGATTTGTGTCTGCATCTGATCCGGCGTGATTACGGAATCGATGTCGCCAATCGTACTGCTCGCCGAATGGTTACACCGCCACTGCGCGAAGGCAATCAGGCGCAGCTTCTCCAACAGCCTGTGCCGCTACGTCAGGCGAAAACGCTCGCTCCGCTGCTCGACGATTTGCGCAGTCATCTGAAAATGCCATTGGTGATTGATCAACTTGCTGCGCAGGTCGGTATGAGTCGCCGCACGTTCTTGCGCCGTTTTCACGACGCTACGGGCACAACGCCGGGCGAATGGATGCTGAGTGTGCGGCTGGAAAAGGCCTGTGCGCTGCTGGAAAACGAAAGACTGAGCATCGATCGTGTGGCAGAACAAGCCGGTTTCGGCTCGCCTGAAACGCTGCGACATCATTTTCGGCAACGGCTTAACACGACGCCGACGCGCTGGCGAAAAGCGTTTAGAGAGCGAATGAGCAGTACGCTAACCACCGGGGGATGAACATACCAGGAGCGATCGACACCAGGGGAAGGAAAGAGAACTCCCCGGACAGGCTCCGAGGAGTTGAGTAAAGACCCGAAGGATTGGTCGTGCGCGTTAATCCTGCACCAGCGTGGCGACCATCACCGCTTTGATGGTGTGCATGCGGTTTTCCGCCTGATCGAACACGATGCTGTGCGCGGATTCAAAGACCTCATCCGTGACTTCCATTCCACCGTGCAGACCATACTGTTCCGCCATTTGCTGGCCCATCGTCGTCTGATCGTCGTGGAAAGCGGGCAGGCAGTGCAGGAATTTCACCTGCGGATTACCCGTCGCGGCGATCATCGCCATGTTTACCTGATACGGTTTCAGCAGCGCGATACGCTCCTGCCAGGTTTCTTTCGGTTCACCCATGGAAACCCAGACGTCGGTATAAATGAAATCTGCGCCCGCAACGCCAGCGGCGATATCTTCCGTCAGCGTGATGTTACCGCCGGTTTGTGCCGCGGCCGCCTGACATTCCGCTACCAGACCGGCATCCGGCCAGCAGGCTTTTGGCGCGACAAGGCGTAAGTCCAGCCCGGTCAGCGCCGCCGCTTCCAACATGGTGTTGCCCATGTTGTTGCGGGCATCGCCCACGTAAACGAGCGTCATGTCTGACAGCGGTTTACCCGGCAAATGCTCCTGCATCGTCAGCAGATCCGCCAGCAACTGCGTGGGGTGGAATTCGTTCGTCAGTCCGTTCCAAACCGGAACGCCCGCGTATTGCGCCAGCGTTTCGACAATGTGCTGGCCGTAGCCGCGATATTGAATGCCGTCGTACATTCTTCCCAGTACGCGTGCCGTATCCTTGATGGATTCTTTATGGCCGATTTGGCTGCCGCTTGGGCCGAGATAGGTCACTTGCGCGCCCTGATCGTATGCAGCAACTTCGAAAGAGCAGCGAGTACGAGTCGAATCTTTTTCGAAGATGAGTGCGATGTTTTTACCTTGCAGGCGGCGGGCTTCTGTCCCGTTTTTTTTATCGGCTTTCAGTTTCGTTGACAGGGCTAAAAGATTGGCAATTTCTGCGGGTGTAAAATCCATTAACCTTAAAAAATGACGCTTGTAGAACGGTTGCATGATGTACATCTCCATGTGGCTCAACATCATCGGTTGAATTAAAATTCACTTTATATGTGTAATTATTCAAATTCAAGTGGTGATATAAAACTTTGTGGTGGAGCAAGCCGCAGGGCTGTGGGACAATAAGCAATATTACGTCGATTAATGAGGACTGAGGCATGGCAAACCGCGAATTACTGGAAGAGCAACGGGAAGAGACACGCCTGATCATTGAAGAACTGCTGGATGACGGCAGCGATCCTGACGCGCTCTATACCATTGAACACCATTTCTCTGCTGAGAAGTTTGAAGTGTTGGAAAAAGTCGCTGTAGAAGCCTTCAAGCTGGGCTATGAAGTGACGGATGCGGAAGAGCTGGAAGTGGAAGATGGCGTGTTGTTGATGTGCTGTGATGCCATCAGTGAAGTTGCGCTCAATGCGGAACTGATCGACGCACAGGTAGAACAGCTGCTGGCGCTGGCAGAACGCCACGGTGTGAATTACGACGGTTGGGGCACCTACTTCGAAGATCCAGATGGTGAAGGCGAAGAAGATGGGGATGATGAAGATTTTTATGACGAAGACGATGACGGTAAACGCCATTAAGTCATTTATCTCGAAGAACACGCCTCACTGAATGCCGCAGGAACATCCTGCGGCGTTTTTTTATTCGGCATGACAACGCCTTATTACCGTATTTTCAGCCTATTACAGCACTTTCAGCATCGTCACTTCACAATCGGTGTGGCCCGTGTTGCCCATTGAGTGCGGAATCAGCTCGAAGCCCAGCGATTCATACAGTCGGATTGCACTGGTCAGGTGGCCGGTTGTTTCCAGATAGCAGCGGCGAAAGCCGTGCTGACGTGCAAAATCAAGCGCCTGTATCGCTAACTGACGCGCCAGTCCTTTGCCGCGCGCGACGGGCAGAAAATACATTTTCTGCAATTCACACACATCTTCCTCACCTGCGACCAGTGGCGCAATGCCGCCGCCGCCAACCACGTGGCCTTCGTATTCAATCACCCAGTAGGCGCTTTGCGGCTGGCTATAAAGGGCAAACAGCGCGTCCAGATTAGGATCGGAAACGGTGTAGCCTTTATCGGCCGTCAAACCAAATTCGGCGGAAACCTGACGAATGACCTGAGCGATAGCGGCATCGTCTCGCGCGGTGATTGGGCGTACCTGAAGATTGGCGGAGGTCGCGGTTGTCATAATACGTACTCTTGCTCTTACGGTTTACGAGGGGAATGATTCTCGTCGATTGTAATACCATTTCAGGCCACATCGATGCAACGCCTATCCCCGTTCTTCCTGCAATGCTTCGAATAGTCTCTGTGATGGTTTTTATTCCATATCCACACGAACGCGCCAGCATTTTCTACTGTTAACGCCATAACATGACACCCTGAAGCTCGAATTATCTAAGATATAAGTAAAATTTCCTGCAATATCTCAGGATATAAATATTTAGCCGCGCTATTCCTTACGATTTATAAGACTACTCGGTTGTTTAATTACTGTTAACTTTTATTGTTGTCGTTAACAAGACGTGCTTAAATAAGCCGCTTTTTGTATGCCAGTAACGCTTTTAAGCGCTTTATTAGGCTTATTTCTTTTAGGATGAAAGGTCTATGACTATCAATACTTCAGAAAATAACACGCAGCATCGCGTGAAATTTCATGGTAAGGCTGGGGAATATTTTGCAATTTGGTTGGTTAATGCGTTATTAACGGCCATCACTCTGGGTATTTATTCTGCCTGGGCTACCGTACGCCGCCGTCGTTATTTTTACGGTAACACGGAAATTAACGGTGACCGTTTTGATTACCATGCGCAACCCATTCAGATTCTCAAAGGGCGTTTGCTGGTTATCGCTGGGATCATTCTGTTTTATATCATAATGGGGATGTCACCCGTTCTGGGGACTATTATCGCACTGGCATTTGCGGCACTAATTCCAATTATTGTCATCCGCAACTGGCGTTATAACGCCATTATGTCCAGCTACCGTGGCGTCCGTTTTAACTATCACTGCCAGACTGGCCGCGCGTATTGGGTGTTGCTGCTTTGTCCTATTCTACTGCTGCTGGCTTTTTATGCCGTGTTGGCTGTAGCACTGTTGATTGGCTCACAGAGCGATAGCCCGATTCTGATCGGATTCATTGTGCTGGCAGTCGCTATTCCGGGATTTGCTGCGGTGAATGGCATCATGAAAATGATGCAGCTCGATTTCTATGTTAATAACCTGTTCTTCGGCAAAACCGCATTTAAAGCGGAATTGGCAAAAGCGGCGTTTATTAAGTTCGCCCTGATTAGCCTGCTGATTTTTGTTCCTTTCCTAATCGCATCGCTGTCATTCATGAGCTCATTCTTTTTCACGCTGTTCCAAACGATTATGATGGGCGGCGGAAATGAAGATCTCGTACTGATGATGCTGCTGAGCAACGTCTTCAATATGATCATGATGTTCGTTGTGGCGTTGCTGGGTGTGCTGGTTTCCAGCAGCTATCTGGTGGTCGCACAGCGTAACTATCTGTTTAACCAGACGTCGCTGAATGGCGGTGTGAAATTGCACTCTTCCATGCAAACGCTGTCTTACATGGGGCTGCTGATAACCAATAGCCTGATCACTATTTTCTCTTTTGGTTGGGCAGCTCCAGTGGCAGAAATTCGTCATGCACGCTATATCGCAAATGCGACAGCGGTTGAAGGCGATCTGGCACTGCTGCACGTTCAGGCACATCAGGACACAGCAAACAGCGCACTGGCCGAAGAAGCTGTGCAGGCGCTTGATTTGGGTGTTGGCCTGTAAGCTATAAGGCAGGAATATGAATATTGAGGGGCATTATCAATACCCCGGATTGGCGGCCCGCGTGGCCGCTTCTCTTCATTTAATGGACAACGGTTCGATGATGGTGCTGAACACCGGGTCATCGAACACGACATTTGCGCTGGAGCAGGTTACGGTTTCCGATGCGCTGGGTTCCATCCCTCTGACACTCACGTTTCCCGACGGTGGTCGCTTTGTGCCTGCCGACGATCCCACCTTTCGTGCGTGGTATTCCGCACGCCGCCGTCCGGGGCTTGTCCATCGTCTGGAACGCCATAAGCGCGGTGTTATTCTCACGCTGTTCGCCACGATCTTGCTCGTCATAAACTACGTTTACGTGGTGCTACCTTGGGCGAGCTCCGCGCTGGCGCTACGCATGCCTACCGCTATCGAACAGCAACTGGGACAAAATACGCTGATGCTGTTGCGGCACAGTGATTTTAAGCCCTCCAAACTGCCTGTTGAGCGCCAGCAGGCGATGCAAACGCTGTTTCAGCAGGTTATGCCGCCTGATATGCGGGAAGATAAAACGCCGCTGCGCCTGGAGATCATGTCTGCGCCTATCGGGCCGAATGCCTTTATGCTGGCGGATGGTACGCTGATTATCAGCGACGATCTGGTGACGCTGGCGAAAAATGACAACGAGCTGGCCGCGGTGATGCTGCATGAAATGGGGCATCACGCTTACCGCCACCCAATGCGTATGGTCGTGCGATCATCGCTGGTATCGCTGACGTTCATGTGGATGACGGGAGATGTTAGTGGCATAGGGGATACCTTGTTGCAGTCTGCTGCTTTCATCAACGAGATGCAGTTCTCCCGCGATATGGAACGAGAAGCTGATGCATGGGCAATAGCAGAAATGCAGCAGCAGGGACGTTCGCTACAGTCGATGCAGGCGATGTATCAGGCTCTGGTCACTAACGACCGCAGCCATGATGAAGTGGAATCTCTGGATTTGCCTGACTGGCTGAGCACGCACCCAGATATGGATGAGCGGCTGAAAGCGATTGAAAGAGAGATGAATAAGCACTAATTCTCTGTTTCCGATTATCAACCCCGATTTAACCCCTGTCTTATGTTGATCGTGTGCGGTGTCACCGCGCACGATTCTTTCCTTGCTAGAAATTCGAGCGAAAAATACGCGATACGCTATTTTTATGCGCATTTTTTTCAGGTTGAAGGTATGGAAAACGTGGTAAAGCGCTTAGGCAGGAATGCGTTAAATATCATCCTATTAAAAACTTCATGTAGAATCTTTCGTAATAAATAAAAAATTCAGAGAATAATCTCTTTTTATTATTAGTCCGCTTATGTTTATTGGGATTTTTCCTAATAGACATTAGAATCGCGGCTTCACGACTTCATGATTACCGAAGAGTTATTTATGGTTAATCGAATACTATCAGGGGTGGTGGGCGCATTTCTGTTAATGCTGTCACCATTAACGCATGCACAGGCCAATTTCCCAGAGCCCAAAGAAGGCGACTGGATTGCGCCGGAATTTACCTTCAACAGTGGCGAAAAATTAAAAGATCTGCGTATTCACTATTACACGATCGGTGATAAAACCAAGCCTGCCGTCTTATTGCTACATGGAACGAACCAGCCGATTAAAGCGCTGCTTGCAAATGGCTTTGGCGGAGAACTGTTCGGGCCGGGTCAGGCGCTGGATAGCAGCAAATACTTTATTATCATGCCGGAGAGCATTGGTTCTGGAAAATCTTCCAAACCGTCAGACGGCCTGCGGATGAAATTCCCGCAGTACGACTATAACGATATGGTGCAGGCACAATATCGCTTAGTAAAAGAAGGCCTGGGTGTTAACCACCTGCGGCTGGTGATGGGATATTCCATGGGCGGCATGCAAACCTGGCTCTGGGGTGAAAAATACCCGGACATGATGGATGCACTGGTGCCAATGGCGTCGCTGCCAAATGAACTGTCTGGCCGTAACTGGATGATGCGTCGCATCCTGATTGAATCCATCAAGAACGATCCAACCTGGAATAATGGTGAGTACACGCAGCAACCGCCAACGCTGAAAACGGCCAGCATTATGTTCAGTATCGCCACTACTGGCGGCACGCTGGCATACCAGAGCAAAGCGCCAACGCGTGCACAGGCGGACAAACTGGTCGAAGATCGCCTTGCGGCCCCTTCGAACAGCGATGCGAATGACTTTATTTATATCTGGGGTTCGTCCGCAAATTATAACGCGGCACCGGAACTGAATAAGATTAAGGCACCAGTTCTGGTGATTAACTCTGCGGATGATGAGCGTAATCCTGTTGAAACAGGCATCCTGGAGAATGAGCTTAAGAAAATTAAGCATGCGACGCTGTTCCTTATTCCTGCCAGCAAAGAAACCAGCGGGCATGGCACAATGATGTCGGCGAAGTTTTATAAAGATGAGCTGCAACGTTTCTTAGAAAAAAATCCGTCTCAGAAAAATAATAAAAAATAAATCTTAATGACCGACAGAAAGTCTATTTTCTTTCGGTCATCGTTTTCTTTATCTGTTTATTTATACGTTTCTTTATTTTATTACGGTTTTATAACGAATTTATTTCGGTTCGTGGATTTAACACGCCTGGAAAAATAACGACCATTACGTAAATAACTGAACGGCTCCGCTGTAGAGCTGGCGCTCACCCTCTCTTATTTCAGACCACAGGGACAATTTATGTTTCGTAAGATAAAGATCCGTACTGCACTCAGCATGATGGTGTTTTCGTTAGCGGCGTTACTGCTTTTTGTCGGCATTCTAGGGTTGGTTGCGGTTCAGTCAGGAAACAAATCATTTGCCCGTGTCGATATGGAAGTGCTGCCAGGGCTGGTCGCGCTGAATGACAGCTCTGAACTGCTGTTGCGTGGTCGGTTGGATTTGCGTCTGTACGAATCATTAATGGGGAAAGGGGATGTCGAGGCGGCTAAAGTTGCGCTGGGACGCGCCAGAACCAAAGTCGATGGCGCCAGCGAAAAATGGCAGGAATATCTGAAATACCCTCAGTCCGAAGAAGAAAAAGTGATTTCTGCGGATATGGCCGAGAAGCGCAATACGCTGATGCAGGATTTTATCGATCCGGCATTTGCAGCGCTTAATGCAGGAAATCTGGATGAATATCGTCAGCGTGCTGGGAAATCGACAGTGCTGTATGCCGCGTTTGATAAATCTTCTAAAGCGCTGGTGGCCTTTAAGCTAAAGAGTATTGATGAAGCCTATGCGGATTCAAATGGGCGTGTGAATCTGATGGAAGGCATCCTGTATGCGGCGATCGCGTGTGCATTGCTGCTGGCGGTGCTGGCCTGGTCTGTCATGACCAATATGATCGTGAAGCCGCTGAATCAGGCTATTTCCGTCTTTGACCGCATTGCTGAAGGTGACCTGCGTGCACAGATTGATAGCAGCGGAAAAAATGAAATTGCACACCTGTTTGCTGCGGTTCAACGCATGCGTGATGGGCTGGAAAACATGGTACGTGTGGTGCGTAACGGAACCGATGCGATCAGTGTAGGGGTTGAGGAAATTGCCTCCGGCAACATCGATCTCTCCAGCCGTACCGAGCAGCAGGCGGCCTCGTTGGATGAAACGGCTTCAAGTATGGAGCAGATCATGTCGACGGTGAAAAACAACGAAGACAATACGCGTAAAGCCAACGATCTGGCGCTGAAAGCCTCTAATTCTGCGTCTCGCGGCGGTAATGTCGTTTCCGAAGTGGTGGATACCATGCGTTCCATCAAGCAGAGCTCTGCCAAGATCTCCGACATTGTTGGTGTGATCGACGGCATCGCCTTCCAGACTAACCTGCTGGCTCTGAACGCCGCAGTGGAATCGGCGCGTGCGGGTCAATACGGTAAAGGCTTTGCGGTGGTTGCGTCTGAAGTGCGGATGCTGGCGGCACGTAGTGCGACGGCAGCGAAAGAGATCGGCACCATGATCGATGATTCTCTCAGCCGTATTGAAAAGGGTGCGGGTCTGGTTGAAGTTGCCGGCAACACCATGGACGAAGTGCTGATGGATGTGAAAAAAGTGGTCGATATCATGGATGAGATCACGCTGGCTTCCAGCGAGCAGAGCCGCGGCATTTCGCAGATCAATATCGCCATCAATCAGATGGATGGTGTGACTCAGCAGAACGCATCGTTGGTATCAGAAGTGGCAACCTCGGCGAATGCGCTTCAGGAGCAGGTTGTTAACCTGCAACAGTCCGTTTCCCGTTTCCAGATCGCAAGAGAAAACATGGGTATGGATAACGTGCTGCCCAGCTTGCGTCAGAACATTGCTCTGGCCGATGCCCGCTAATCATTAAATACCTATAGCGTCTGTTTTTCCTGACGATAAACAATCATGAGTACATCACATCGATGTACTCATTTTTGCCATTTACATCTGTATAAACAACCAGTACATTTAATCCACACAAAAAAAGTGGAGATGGTGCTGTGATTACTCGAATAAAAACACAATGTAAAGACGACACGTGCCCATCCTGTGTCGTGGCGGGCGGTTTTATCTTTCTTGCTCACCACTCAGGAGGACATGAAAAAGATGACGTCGAGTTTCAGGTCAGGGCTTCTCTGAATGCATTACGCAAAACGCTACAGTCCGTTAATACAGATTTGGCGGATCTCGTTCAACTCAATCTTTACCTAAGGCATCGCGCCGACTTTAGTAAAGCAAGAGACATATTTCGCGAGTATTTTACCGAACAGAAATTTCCAGCCAGAACGACAGTATTTACTGACTTCGTCAATGAGCGTTGTCTGTGCATGCTAGATGGTGTTGCGTATAAACCGAGTGATGCGTAACAGAATACGTGTTGGAACATGCCATTAATGAAAAAGCCCCGTTTTGCAACGAGGCCTTTGTACTTACCCGACTACCGACCGCTGGAAATCGGTTAGCGCTTACAGCGCAGCGATGACCGCTTGCTGTTCCAGCAATTTGGCTTTTGCTACGGCGTAGCCGTCCAGTTTTTCACGCTCTTTGGCGACAACTGCTTCCGGTGCGCGCGCCACAAAGCCTTCGTTGGACAGCTTGCTTTCGATGCGGCCAATCTCGGCTTCGATTTTCGCCACTTCTTTCGCCAGACGATCCAGCTCTGCCGCTTTGTCGATCAGACCCGCCATCGGGATTAACAGCTCGGCGCCATCAATGAGTTTAGTGACGGAAACCGGACCTTTATCGCCCGCAGGCAGCAGCGTAATGCTTTCCAGACGCGCCAGCGTTTGGATGAAGCTGCGGTTCTCTTCCACGCGACGCTGTGCTTCAGCCGTGGCGTCACGCAGTAACACTTCCAGCGGTTTGCCCGGCGCGATGTTCATTTCCGCACGAATGTTACGCACGGCGATAATCGCCTGCTTAATCCACTCCAGATCGTTCAGTGCCAGCGTATCTTCCTGCGCAGCGTCGAACTCAGGGAACGGCTGTAACATGATTGTGTCGGCGCTAATGCCTTTCAGCGCTTTAACGCGTAGCCAGATGGTTTCGGTAATGAACGGAATAATCGGATGCGCCAGACGCAGCAACGCTTCCAGTACGGTAACCAGCGTATGGCGCGTACCGCGCAGTTCCGCTTCTGAGCCGCCATTCATCACAGGCTTCGTCAGCTCCAGATACCAGTCGCAGAACTGGTTCCAGGTGAATTCGTACAGAATACCGGCCGCAATATCAAAGCGATAGCCGTCCAGCGCTTCGCGATAGGCTTTCACCGTACGGTTGAATTCTGCCAGAATCCAGCGGTCAGCCAGCGACAGCACTTTCTCGCCTGCGCCAAAACCACAGTCCTGATCTTCGGTGTTCATCAGCACAAAACGGCTGGCGTTCCACAGCTTGTTACAGAAGTTGCGGTAACCTTCCAGACGCTTCATATCCCAGTTGATGTCGCGGCCAGTAGAGGCCAGCGCCGCCAGCGTAAAGCGCAGGGCGTCTGTACCGTGAGGCTCGATGCCGTTCGGGAACTGCTTCTCGGTACGTTTGCGGATTTTTTCCGCCAGCTGCGGCTGCATCATGTTGCCGGTACGTTTTTCCAGCAGCGCTTCCAGTGAAATACCGTCCACCATATCCAGCGGGTCGATGACGTTCCCTTTGGATTTGGACATTTTCTGGCCTTCCTCATCACGGATCAGGCCGGTCATGTAGACGGTGTGGAATGGCACCTGCGGTTTGCCGTCTTCGTCTTTGATGAAGTGCATGGTCAGCATGATCATGCGGGCAATCCAGAAGAAGATGATGTCGAAGCCGCTCACCATCACGCTGCTTGGGTGGAACGCTTTCAGATCCGGCGTTTGCTCTGGCCAACCGAGCGTAGAGAACGTCCACAGACCGGATGAGAACCAGGTATCCAGTACGTCTTCGTCCTGATTCAGAACGACATCATCAGCGAGGTTGTTTTCACTGCGAACTTCCGCTTCGGTACGACCGACATAAACGTTGCCGTTAGCATCGTACCAGGCTGGGATGCGGTGACCCCACCACAGCTGACGGGAAATACACCAGTCCTGAATGTCGCGCATCCAACTGAAGTACATGTTTTCGTACTGTTTTGGTACGAACTGAATGCGGCCATCTTCCACCGCTTCTACCGCGGGTTTAGCCAGTACGGCAGCGCGTACGTACCACTGGTCGGTCAGCATCGGTTCAATCACCACGCCGCCACGGTCGCCGTAAGGCACGGTCAGATCGTGCGCCTTGATCTCTTCCAGCAGGCCGAGTTCATCGAATGCGGCGACGAGTGCTTTACGTGCGGCAAAACGTTCCAGACCCTGGAAGGCTTCTGGAATGTCGCTGCTGTAAACGGTGCTGGCTTCGCCATTGGTATCAAACACTTCAGCGTTCTGACGGATATCACCGTCGAACGTCAGGATATTTACCATCGGCAACTGATGACGTTTACCGACTTCGTAGTCGTTGAAGTCGTGTGCTGGTGTGATCTTCACGCAGCCAGTGCCTTTTTCCATATCGGCATGTTCGTCGCCAACAATCGGAATACGACGGCCAATCAGCGGCAGGATCACTTCTTTGCCGATCAGATCTTTATAGCGCGGATCTTCTGGGTTAACGGCGATACCTGTATCACCTAACATGGTTTCCGGGCGGGTGGTCGCGACAACCAGATAGTCTTTCCCTTCGGCGGTTTTCACGCCATCGGCCAGCGGATAGCGCAGGTGCCACATCGACCCTTTCACTTCGCGGTTTTCTACTTCCAGATCGGAAATCGCAGTGCGCAGTTTTGGATCCCAGTTCACCAGACGCTTGCCACGGTAAATCAGGTCTTCTTTATACAGACGGACGAACACTTCTTTCACCGCGTTGGACAGGCCTTCATCCATGGTGAAGCGCTCGCGCTCCCAGTCAACGGAATTGCCCAGACGGCGCATTTGGCGGGTAATGTTGCCGCCGGATTCGCCTTTCCACTGCCAGATTTTGTCGATGAATGCTTCACGGCCGTAATCGTGGCGAGTCTTGCCTTCTTCTGCGGCGATTTTGCGCTCAACGACCATCTGCGTGGCGATACCGGCGTGGTCGGTACCTGCCTGCCACAGGGTATTTTTACCCTGCATACGCTGATAGCGAATCAACGTATCCATAATGGTTTGCTGGAAAGCGTGACCCATATGCAAGCTGCCGGTGACGTTGGGCGGCGGGATCATGATGCTGAAGCTTTCTTTACTCGTGTCGCCGTGCGGCTTGAAGTAGCCTTGTTTTTCCCAGTGTTCGTAGAGCGGCTGCTCGATATCTTGCGGGTTATATTTCGTTTCCATTATGCTCAAAATTCAGTGAGTTGGCGGCGTAGCCGTGGTCAATTGGAAGCCGACGCTGCGATAGGTTTTATAGCGGTCGCGCGCCAACTGTTTCAAGGATTCTTCGTAAGGGACAAAGTCTATCACTTCATGGAAAGCGGTGGCAAAATCTGCGAACTGCGGCAATAGGCTGATCAGCAGATCCCGTGGCGCATTGCCACGCCGCTGCGGCCAGGCCAGTTCGACCGGCGCACCGTGACGCGGCCCTTCGCCTGCGAGATTATGCGGCACGAACGCATTAGGATCGCGCTGCCACAGCGCCTCATCGAGCCTGATGGCCTGTTGCTCATCCTCACAGGCAATCAGCACGCGCTTTCCTGCTCGCCAACGTTCTGCCGCCAGATCGCATGCCAGTGCCTCATGGGCGCTGAGCTCACCGCTTTTGCTGTCGTGTTCGAGAAGATAGAACGTTGCGTTTTTCATTGTTTACACTATTGAGAAGGGCCGGAATGTCCGGCCCATAAGGCAATGACTTGATAAGGATAAGACAATCGCTGGCGTTGGTCATCGCCGTTGACGCGAAAGCCTTATTCTACGTCGTTCTGTCCGGCGCGGTTAAGCAGGAACTGTGATAACAGCGCGACCGGGCGACCCGTAGCCCCTTTGGCTTTGCCGGAACGCCAGGCGGTGCCCGCGATATCCAGATGCGCCCAGCTGTACTTACGCGTAAAGCGCGACAAGAAGCAGCCTGCGGTAATCGCACCGCCCGGACGACCGCCAATATTCGCCATATCGGCAAAATTGGATTCCAACTGTTCCTGGAATTCGTCGGTCAGCGGCAGACGCCACGCGCGGTCGCCAGACTGTTCGGACGCGCTCAACAGCTCATGCGCCAGCGGATTGTGGTTCGCCATCAGCCCGGTGATGTGGTGTCCCAGCGCAATCACGCACGCACCGGTCAGCGTCGCGACGTCAATGACGACATCCGGCTCATAGCGCTCAACGTAGGTCAGGGTATCACACAGGACCAGACGCCCTTCTGCGTCGGTGTTCAGCACTTCTACCGTTTGACCGGACATCGTGGTCAGCACATCACCTGGACGGTAGGCGCGACCATCGACCATGTTTTCACAACCTGCCAGCACGCCGATGATGTTCAACGGCAGCGCCAGTTCGGCCGCCATGCGCATCACGCCGTAGACCGTGGCCGCGCCGCACATGTCGTATTTCATTTCGTCCATGCTGTCGGCAGGCTTGATGGAGATGCCGCCGGAATCGAACGTCAGTCCTTTACCTACCAGCACAATCGGGCGGGTTTCCGGGTTTGGATCGCCTTTATATTCGATCACGGACATCAGCGATTCATTCTGCGATCCCTGACCCACGGCCAGATAGGCATTCATACCCAGCTCTTTCATCTGCTGTTCGCCAATCACGCGTGTGATGATGTTCTGGCTGTAGGTATCGGCCAACTGACGAGCCTGCGAAGCCAGATAGGCGGCATTACAGATATTTGGCGGCATGTTGCCGAGATCTTTCGCGGCTTTGATGCCCGCAGCAATCGCCAGCCCGTGCTGAATGGCGCGCTCGCCGCTGGTCAGTTCACGGCGCGTTGGCACGTTGAAGACCATTTTGCGCAGCGGACGGCGCAGCTCGACCTTGTTGCTCTTAAGCTGATCGAAGGTATACAGCGTTTCTTTGGCGGTTTCGACCGCCTGACGCACTTTCCAGTAGGTGTTACGGCCTTTCACGTGCAGTTCGGTCAGGAAGCAGACCGCTTCCATCGAACCGGTTTCGTTCAGGGCGTTGATCGTTTTCTGAATCACCTGCTTGTACTGGCGCTCATCAAGCTCACGCTCTTTTCCGCAACCAATCAGCAGGATGCGTTCGGAAAGAATGTTAGGTACATGGTGCAAGAGCAGTGATTGCCCCACTTTGCCTTCTAATTCACCACGGCGAAGCAACGCGCTGATATAGCCGTCGCTGATTTTATCGAGTTGTTCGGCAATAGGGGACAGACGACGCGGTTCAAACACGCCGACGACAATGCAGGCACTGCGTTGTTTTTCCGGGCTACCGCTTTTTACGCTGAACTCCATGTACTCTCCTGAATCTTAAAGACAAAGGCGGGGGCAACGGCTAGAATGTGACACTCCGTAATACTTTCCCGCCGTTGCGTTAACATAACCTGTGTTAATCTTAACGACGTAGCGAACCTGTTTTAGTGACTAATAAGCAGGTTCTGATACAACTGCTCAAACGCAATGTGTTGTAATACTGTTTTAGCTAAGAGGGCTGCCAAAAATGAGTATAAATGGCGCGTTAGCGAAGAAACTATCGATTTTCCTGCAAAAAGACAAGTTTTCACAGGCGTAATTAAGCGTGATCATCATTCGATATCTGGTACGGGAAACCTTTAAGAGCCAACTGGCCATCCTTTTCATTCTGTTACTGATTTTCTTTTGTCAGAAATTAGTGCGGATACTGGGCGCCGCGGTTGATGGTGAAATCCCGACAAATTTGGTTATCTCCCTGTTGGGATTGGGCGTGCCAGAGATGGTGCAGCTCATCCTGCCATTGAGCCTGTTTCTTGGCGTATTGATGACGTTTGGCCGCCTCTATGCGGAAAGCGAGATCACCGTTATGCACGCCTGTGGGCTGGGCAAGCGCGTGTTGCTGAAAGCCGCGCTGGCCCTGGCGGTATTCACCGCCATCATCGCCACCATTAACGTCATGTGGCTCAGCCCGTGGTCGTCTCGGCATCAGGAAGAAGTGCTGGCGGAAGCGAAGGCGAACCCCGGCATGGCGACGCTGGTCGAAGGGCAGTTCCAGTCTGCGCAGGGCGGTAACGCGGTGCTGTTTGTTGGCAATGTGAAAGGCTCTGAGTTTGAGCACGTCTTTCTGGCACAACTGCGCCCCAGCGGTAACGCGCGGCCTTCTGTCGTCGTCGCCGATCGCGGTCATATCAAACAAAACGAAGACGGTGCGCAGGTCGTGACGCTGGATAACGGTTCGCGTTACGAAGGCACGGCGCTGCTGCGTGATTTTCGTATCACAGATTTCACCAACTATCAGGCCGTGATTGGCCACCAGAGCGTGACGCTAAATAATAGCGACGTGCAGCAAATGGATATGCAAACCCTGTGGCATTCGGACGCACACGATGCGCGCGCAGAGTTCCACTGGCGCCTGACGCTGATTCTTTCGGTGCTGCTCATGGCGCTGATGGTGGTGCCGCTGAGTGTGGTGAACCCACGTCAGGGCAGGGTACTGAGTATGCTGCCTGCGATGCTGCTGTACCTGATTTTCTTCCTGCTACAAAGCTCGCTGCGTTCTAACGCCAGTAAAGGAAAAATCGATCCGATGGTATGGGTCTGGCTGACCAACCTGGTGTATTTCGGTATCGCAGTGATGCTTAACCTCTGGGATACCGTGCCGATGCGCAAAGTGCGCGCCCGCTTTAAGCCTCGTACTCTTAGAACACAAGGAGCGGCCTGATGTTTGGTGTATTAGACCGCTATATCGGCAAAACGATTTTTACCACCATCATGACGACGCTGTTCATGCTGGTGTCGCTCTCCGGCATCATCAAGTTTGTCGACCAACTGCGTAAAGTCGGGCAGGGCGAGTATTCGGCGCTGGGCGCTGGGCTGTACACGCTACTCAGCGTACCCAAAGATATTGAGATCTTCTTCCCGATGGCGGCGCTGCTCGGTGCGTTGCTCGGGCTGGGCCAGCTTGCGACCCGCAGCGAACTGGTGGTGATGCAGGCTTCCGGCTTTACCCGCTTGCAGATTGCGACGGCAGTAATGAAAACTGCGATTCCGCTGGTGCTGCTGACGATGGCGATTGGCGAATGGGTGTCTCCGCAAGGAGAACAGATGGCACGCAACTACCGTTCTCAGATGATCTCTGGTGGGTCGATGATCTCTACGCAGGGCGGACTGTGGGCAAAAGACGGCAATGACTTTATCTATATCGAACGAGTGACGGGCGATAAAGAGCTGTCTGGCGTCAACATCTACCACTTCGACGATAAGAACAAACTGCTATCTGTGCGCTATGCGGCCTCCGCCGAGTTTGAAGATGACAGGAATGTCTGGAAGCTCTCGCAGGTTGATGAATCTGATTTGAGCGACGGCAAACAGATTGGCGGCAGCCAGACGTTCAGCGGCGAATGGAAAACCAACCTGACGCCAGATAAGCTCGGCGTGGTGGCGCTGGAGCCGGATGCGCTGTCGATCCGTGGGCTACACAATTACGCCAAATACCTGAAGCAAAGCGGGCAAGAGTCGAGCCGTTACCAACTGAACATGTGGAGCAAAATCTTTGCACCGGTCTCAGTCGCGGTAATGATGCTCATGGCGGTTTCTTTCATCTTTGGCCCGCTGCGCAGCGTCTCGGCGGGGTCACGCATCGTGATCGGTATCAGCTTCGGCTTCCTCTTCTACCTGCTGAATGAGATTTTCCGCCCGCTCAGCCTGGTCTATGGCATTCCGCCGATTCTGGGCGCTATCTTGCCGAGCTCGGTGTTTCTGTTCATCAGCGTGGCGCTGCTGCTGAAACGCCGATAGCGCCAGTTAAACCAGAGAAAGCGCCGAGTGGATTTCCCCCTCGGCGTTTTTTATTGTGCGTGACAAATTGCCATCGGCAACGCCCACTGCCACATAATCGTGAAGGTAAAAAAGTCATAACATGTTGCTAAAGATGATTTTTTCAGCACTTAACCGAATGCGGAGTGGATTAACGTTGCGCGTGGGCCGTCAAACGGTATAATGCACCCGTTTTCCGCATACTACTTCTGTGCCGAAGTGGCGAAATCGGTAGACGCAGTTGATTCAAAATCAACCGCCGCAAGGTGTGCCGGTTCGAGTCCGGCCTTCGGCACCAACAGTATGAAAATCAAGTCACCTTAGGGTGGCTTTTTTTATGCCTGAAATTCAGTAGCTAAGCGATTTTTTCTCCCCATTACCGAGCGATGAATCGCGGGTAATATCGCTGCTTTATTATGTGTCATACACCTGTCGTATCTATCCCGCCTGAGAATGTTTACCAAAAAATCGATTACCAAAATCCCGTTTCAAAACGACGGGAATCAATGCCGTGCGATGCTAGCTGGCTTATGTATAATCACCTCTATTCGTTACACTCTTTGGTAATCCTCATGTCTAACACTAACTTCTCTCAGACGGCTGCCTTTATCTGGTCCGTTGCTGATTTGCTTCGTGGTGATTTCAAACAATCCCAATATGGGCGCGTGATTCTGCCTTTTACTCTCCTACGTCGGCTTGAGTGTGTGTTAGTCGCGAGTAAAGAGGCGGTGTTAGCAGAAGTCGAAAAGCTGAAGGCTAGACCGCTGCCAGAAGAAGGACGAGATAAGTTTCTGTTACGTGCTACCAATGGTCTGTCGTTCTTTAATACCTCGCCGATGGATCTCGGCAAGATGGGTCAGAACGACATTAAGGCGAATCTGGAGAATTACGTTCAGTGTTTCTCAAAGGATGCGCGTGAAATCTTTGAACACTTCAAATTCAGTGAGTTCGTTGGCCTGCTGGATGATGCCAACCTGCTGTTCAAAATCGTCAAAAAATTTGCCACCACAGATCTAAGCCCGAAGGCTATTTCCAACCATGAAATGGGGCTGGTGTTTGAAGAGCTGATTCGTCGTTTTGCGGAAAGTTCAAATGAGACTGCCGGGGAACACTTTACTCCACGCGATATCGTGCGTTTAACGACCTCACTGGTGTTTATGGAGGATGATGAAGCGTTGTCTAAAGACGGCATCATTCGTACCATTTACGACCCGACTGCGGGAACGGGCGGCTTCCTCTCTTCCGGCATGGAATACGTGCATGAGCTTAACCCGAATGCGGTAATGCGAGCTTTTGGTCAGGAACTTAACCCAGAGTCTTACGCCATCTGTAAAGCCGATATGCTGATTAAAGGACAGGATGTTAGCCGTATCAAACTGGGCAACACCCTTTCCAACGATCAGTTACCGCAAGACCAGTTTGACTATATGCTGTCGAACCCGCCGTTCGGTGTGGACTGGAAAAAGATTGAAGGTGAGATTAACGACGAGCATCAACTGAAAGGCTTTAATGGCCGTTTTGGCCCCGGTTTACCGCGTGTGTCCGATGGTTCTCTATTGTTCCTTCTACATCTGATCAGCAAAATGCGTGATACCCATAATCCTGATGGTTCAGTCAGTGATGGTGGGCGTATCGGCATTATCCTCAACGGTTCTCCGCTGTTTACCGGTGGTGCGGGTAGCGGTGAGAGCGAAATCCGCCGCTATATTCTGGAAGCTGATTTGTTGGAAGGGATTGTCGCGCTGCCGATGGATATGTTCTACAACACGGGGATTGCGACTTACGTCTGGATTCTGTCGAATAAGAAAGCCGCGGAACGCAAAGGCAAGGTCCAACTGATTGATGGCACCAACCTATGCGGCAAGATGCGTAAGTCTCTGGGTTCCAAGCGTAACCTGATGGGCGAGGATGATATTAAGCTTATCACCCGCACGTTTGGTGGTTTTGAGGTGGTTGATGCGATTTCTCTTGAAGCCTTAGGTCTTGAAAAAGCACCGGAGCAAAAATCCAACCGTGGTCGCCAGTCTGCTACGGCTAAAACCGAAGCGCCAAAAACCTTTGCCAGCAAAATCTTCAATAGTACCGATTTTGGCTACCGTCGCCTGACCATTGAGCGCCCGCTGCGTTTATCCGCACAGATTACAGATGACGCGATCGCTGCTCTGCGCTTTGCACCGAAGCCGTTTAACGCGCCGATGGAGCGCCTGTTTGAAGTGTTTTCCGCACAGTGGCAAAGCGATAACTATGGCAATTTTGCAGACATTGAAGTTGAAGCGCGTGCCATTATCAAAGCGGAATTTGCCGAGCTGAAAGAGAAGCAAATTAAAGACTTGCTCGACAGCAAACTGTGGCTGGCGCAGCGCGAATTAATGGAAAAAGCTCAGCAGATTCAAACCGTGCTGGGAACTCAAGCGGGTGGCAAAACGCAAGTCAGCAACGACTTTAACCAGTTCCAACTTACCCTGAAAGGGGCGATCAAAACCGCAGGCGTTAAGCTCGATACCAAAGAGAACAAGCAGCTTATTGACGCGATCACCACGAAAAACCCAGATGCAGAACCGGTGGTGAAAAAAGTGCTGAAAGAAGCCGCTCAGCCGCTGTACGGTGCGTTTGAGTATCAAGGCAAAGTGGTGGAATTCGAGCAGGATGGCGATCTGCGTGATAACGAGAATGTGCCGTTGAATCCAGCGCTCTCTACCAGTGACCTGATCGAGAGCTATTTTAAAGCGGAAGTGCTGCCGCATGTGGCCGATGCTTGGATTAATGCCGATAAGCGCGATGCCAAAGATGGTGACATTGGCATTGTCGGCTATGAGATTCCGTTTAGCCGCCATTTCTATGTGTATCAACCGCCGCGTCCGCTGGAAGAGATTGATGCCGATCTGGATGCGGTCAGCGCCGAGATTATGAAGCTACTACAGGAGGTGCATTCCTGATGGCTAAATATAAGGCGTATCCGGAGTATAAAGAGACGCGGCTTGGTTGGTTAGCGGAGATTCCCGCCCACTGGGATGCGAAAAAATTAAAATATTTAGGGCAGGCAATTATAGGGTTAACCTATTCGCCTGATGATGTTGTTAATGAGGCTGAGGGAACTCTAGTTTTACGTTCTTCTAATGTTCAAAATGGGAATCTAGATTTTTCAGATAATGTGTATGTAACGAAAAAAATCCCATTCCAACTTAAGGTCAAAGAAAATGATATTCTTATATGTGCACGAAATGGTAGTCGAGCACTAATTGGGAAAAATGCAAGAATAACCAAAGAAGCTGAAGGGATGTCCTTCGGTGCTTTTATGTCAATATTCCGTAGTCACTATAATAATTATCTATCCAAGGTCTTCAATTCTGCGTTATTCGAATATCAGTCAGGCTCTTTCTTAACAGCAACGATAAATCAGCTCACTACCTCTAATTTGAATAGTTTCGAAATACCACTTCCGCCAAAAGAAGAGCGAGATCATATCGTTCACTTTCTGGAGCACGAAACTGCAAAAATCGATAACCTGATCGAGAAACAGCAGCAACTGATTGAAATGATAAAAGAAAAACGTCAGGCAGTGATTAGCCATGCCGTTACCAAAGGGTTAAATCCTGATGTGCCAATGAAAGATTCTGGCGTTGAATGGTTGGGAGAAGTGCCAGATCATTGGGATAAAATAAAACTAAAACATATCACAAGAAAAATAATTGATGCTGAACATAAAACGGCACCGTATTTTGATGATGGTGAGTATTTGGTTTGCCGTACAACAAATGTTAAAAATGGTAAATTATATTTAGAAGGCGGTTTATATACAGACCAGAATACTTACAATGAATGGATTAAAAGAGGGAAGCCAGAGTCTGGAGATATATTATTTACTAGAGAGGCTCCAGCAGGGGAGGCATGTGTTTATTCTGGAGATATTCCTCTTTGTTTAGGACAGAGGATGGTTTTATTTAAACTAGAAAAAAACAGAGTTGTTCCTGAGTTTGTTTTACATTCAATTTATTCAGGCCTATCTGACGATTTTGTTAAGCAACTATCTCAGGGAAGCACAGTTTCTCATTTTAATATGTCTGATATTCAGAATTTGCCTTTATATGAACCACCGCTCTGTGAACAAAAAGAAATAAAAGAATATTTAGAATGTAATTTATCCAAACATGATAACTTGATTGTATCTGCACAAGATATGATTTCCCTTATGCAAGAACGCCGCACCGCCCTTATCTCCGCCGCCGTCACGGGCAAAATCGACGTGCGCGGTTGGGTTGCACCTGACACGCAGGACATTGAGGAATCACAGGAGGTGAACGCATGAGCATGGACTCCACCAAAGAAGCGATCTTCCAGAGTGAAATGATTGCACAGATGGTTGAACATGGCTGGATTGTCGGCAAAGGTGATGGCTATGACCGTGAACGTGCGCTGTATTCGCAAGATGTGCTGACCTTCGTTAAAACGACTCAACCGCAGGAGTGGGAAAAGCTGGTTAAGGTTTTCCCTACCGATACCGAGCGCCATTTCCTCGATGCGCTGGTGGTACAGCTTAAAAAAGCCGATAGTAACGCCACCGATAAACTCTCGCGCACCTACGGTACGTTGGGTGTATTGCGTAATGCGCTAAAAATCCGCAATGCGCGTTTTACGCTATGCCAGTTTAAACCCGAGCACAATTTAAACCCGGAAACGCTGGCGCGTTATCAGCAGAATATCTGCCGTATTGTGCCGGAACTGGTTTATAGCCCGTATGCTACTAAAACGGCGTTTGAAGAAACGGGCTTAAAAGCTAAAAAATGGCGTATCGATCTGGTGCTGTTTGTTAACGGCCTGCCGGTGGCGACGCTTGAGCTGAAATCCGAATTCAAACAGGCGGTACAAAACGCGATTAAGCAATATAAGAAAACGCGTTTGCCGAAAGACCCGTTAACCAATAAACCTGAACCGCTGCTGACCTTTAAACGCGGGGCGCTGGTGCACTTTGCCGTCAGCCAGTATGACGTGTTTATGGCGACGAAATTAGCCGGTGATGACACCTTCTTCCTGCCCTTTAATAAAGGTACGGCGGACGGCGGTGCAGGGAATGTCATTCCTGAAAATGAAAACGAGTACGCCACCAGCTACCTGTGGAATGAGGTGCTGCTGCCGGACAATTTGCTAAACATTCTCGCGCGTTTTGTGCATTTGCAAATTGAAGAGAAAGAAGACTGGAACGGGCTGAAGGTTAAAAAAGAGAGTTTAATTTTCCCTCGTTATCACCAGTGGGATGTGGTGAATAAACTGATTCACGCTGCCACGAAAGAAGGCACCGGTAATAAATACCTTATTCAGCACAGCGCCGGTTCCGGTAAGTCCAATTCGATTGCCTGGACCGCACACCAGCTTTCTACACTTTATGATGATAAGGGGGAAAAGCAGTTCCACTCGGTGATTGTTGTTACCGACCGAACGGTATTAGACGACCAGCTTCAGGATACTATCTACCAGTTTGAGCATCAGGACGGCGTGGTCGGGCGCATTAATAATAAAGAAGGCGACGGCTCTAAATCAGAAAAACTTGCCAGTGCGCTGGAAAACTCACAGCCGATTATTATCGTTACCATCCAGACCTTCCCGTTTGTGCTCAAGGCCATCGAAAACAGCGTCAGCCTTAAGCAACGAAAATATGCGGTAATTGCGGATGAAGCGCACTCTTCCCAAAGTGGTTCCACGGCGCGTCAGTTAAAAGAAGTGCTGATGACAGAAGAATCGGATGACGATGTGGTGTTGTCGTCGGAAGATATTTTGGATGCCACCGTTGCCGCGCGAAAAGGCAGTAATAATCTTAATTTTTATGCGTTTACCGCCACGCCAAAAGCCAAAACGCTGGAGCTATTTGGCCGTCGACCTCATCCGCTTGAACCCGCATCCAAGACTAATAAGCCGGAAGCATTCCACGTTTATTCGATGCGCCAGGCGATTGAAGAAGGCTTTATTCTTGATGTGCTGAAGAATTACACCAACTACAAAGTGGCGTATAAGCTGTTGCAAAAGCTGGACGATCCTGACCGGGAAGTGGACAGTAAAAAAGCTAAAATTAAGCTGAACCAGTGGGTTACGCTGCATGAACATAACGTCTCGCAAAAAGTAAAAGTGATTGTCGAGCACTACCGAAAACATGTCATGCATTTACTCGGCGGACAGGCGAAGGCCATGGTCGTGACCAGTTCGCGTAAAGCGGCGGTGCGCTACAAGCTGGCGTTTGATAAGTATATTGCTGCGAACCACTACCAGAAAATTAACGCCATGGTGGCGTTTTCAGGTGAAGTGGAATTTGTTGAAAGCGATCAAAATAGTCTTGCGTTGTTAAACAAGAAATTCACCGAAATCAATATGAATCCGGGGCTGAAAGGCCGGGATATGCGCAAAGCCTTTGATAGTGATGATTATCAGGTCATGCTGGTTGCGAATAAATTCCAGACGGGGTTTGACCAGCCAAAGTTGTGTGCCATGTATGTGGATAAGCCGCTTGGCGGGGTGGAGTGCGTGCAAACACTCTCACGCCTAAACCGTATCTACCCGAGTAAAGCGCAGTCCGGCACCTTCGTGCTCGATTTCTACAATGACCCGGATGATATTCTGGGGGCTTTCCAGCCTTACTATCAGACTGCCGAGCTGACAGATGTTAGCGACCCGCAGTTAGTCTTCGAGCTATTTGAGAAGCTCCGCGCCAGCGGTATTTTCCTGTGGAATGAGGTTGAACAATTCTGCGAAGCGTTCTTTACCAAAAATAAATCCAACGCGGCAATTAGTAATATTTGTAAACCCGCTGTTGAGCGCTGGAAAAAACGCTATACCTCGGCCATTGATGCCTATGTGTTGGCGAAAGAAATTTTTGAACGTACGAAGAAAACTAACGATGTAGTGCTGATTACCAATGCTGAAAATAGCTTTAAAAGCTGTAAGCAAGAGAAAGACAAGCTGGATATCTTCAAGAAAGATCTCGGCAGCTTTGTCCGTTTCTACGAGTTTATGTCACAAATCGTTGAGTACGATGATAAAGAACTAGAGAAGCTCAGCCTGTTTGCCCGCCATCTACGGCCAATGCTGCATGAACAGAATGTTGAAGAAGATGAGATTGATTTAAGTAATGTGGAAATGAGCCATTACCGCTTATCAAAAATTCATGAGCAACATCTGAAACTTCAGGAAGATGCCGAAGAATACAAAATAAAGCCGGGCAATGACATTGGTACTGCCAAGCCGAAGGATAAGAAAGAAGAATTTCTGTCACATATTCTGGCGCGCCTTAACGAGCTGTTTATTACGGATAATCTGACCGATAAAGACATGATTAATTATGCTTTTAGCGTGCGTGACAAGTTATCGGAAAATCAGGCGGTGATGACGCAGATTGCGAATAACACGCGCGAACAGGCCATGCTGGGGGATTTCCCTAAAGCGATTGATGACGCGGTGTTGGACAGCAATGACGCGCAGCAGGAGATGATGATGCAATATCTGTCTAATCCTGAACTGGCAAAAGGGTTTGCCCGGGTGGTGTTTGATATGTTGAAAGGGGCTTGATTTTTTCACTGACAGGGCATCACCATTCAGCCGATGGCGCATAAAAACAGAGGCACCATGACAGATAAACATTTACCTCAAGCCCCAGTCGGTGAATTCATCATGTTTACCAGTCAGGATGGCAAAATACGTATTGAATGCCGTTTTGAAAACGATACGTTATGGTTATCGCAGGCGATGATCTGCGAATTGTACGGTAAAGCCAAAGCCACCATCAGCGAGCATATCAAAAACATCTTTGAAGAAGATGAATTGGATGAAAATTCAGTTGTTCGGTTTTACCGAACAACTGCCAGCGATGGGAAAAGCTATCAGGTTCAGTACTTTAATCTGTCATTGGTACTGGCCGTCGGTTACCGCGTCCGTTCAACCCGGGGCACCCAGTTCCGCCAGTGGGCCACGCAAACCTTGCAGGAATACCTGATTAAAGGCTTTGTGATGGACGATGAGCGGCTGAAAAATCCGCCGGTCGGCCCGTCGGTGGTGCCCGATTACTTTGGCGAGATGCTGGAACGCATCCGCGATATTCGTGCCAGTGAAAGGCGCGTCTATTTACGGGTACGGGAAATTTTTGCTCTCGCAGCGGATTATCAACCCTCACTAAAAGAAACCACGCTTTTTTTCCAGACTATCCAGACTATCCAGACTATCCAGACTATCCAGACTATCCAGACTATCTAGACTATCTAGAATAAACTGCATTTCGCCTGTACCGGGAAAAAGGCTGCTGAGCTCATTCACCAACGTGCCGATGCCAGTCTTCCTCATATGGGGCTGACCAGCTTTAAGGGTGATGAAGTGCGTAAAGGGGATGTCACCGTCGCTAAAAATTATCTCAATAAAAGCGAAGTTGATGAACTGAACCGCGTGGTCAACATGTGGCTGGATTTTGCTGAAGATCAGGCCAGACGTCGGCAGCAGATATTTCTACGTGACTGGCAGGAAAAATTAGATCAATTCCTGCAATTCAACGATCGTGATGTATTAAAAGGTGCAGGTACGATCAGTAAGGAAATGGCGGATGATATGGCTCAGGCCGAATATGAACAGTTTGCCGAGCAACAGCGCCGTATAAAAGAAGCAGAGGGCGAACGGGATATCACTGAGCTATTACAGTGGCAAGTCAATCCGAAAACTAAGGATGAGCCAAAATCCTAGGAAGAATGCAGCGCTAAAATTCCGGCGCTGACATTTCGTTTCACCTGCATTCCGTGACCTCAGGCCGTGGGGTGCTTTCTGATTAAAGTGCATCCAGATTGCCGTGTGGTTATGTGATTCTGTAGTCCCTCCGGTTTTTAGTACCACCGCCAATGAAGGTCTCCGACCAGTTTTTGCCTTGCATAGATAACAGGTGGCACATCACCCAGTGAGCGTATGACATAGCAGGGATGCTGATGTGGTACTTGCCACAGGTAGTGACGCTAACAGAATCATGCTATTTTAATAAGTGTTATTAACTTTCATTAAAAGGTGATGCTCATGGGACAACCAGCGAAACAGACGATCAGTGCTCAGATACCCGCCGAACTTGCGGCTGCGGTTGAAAGCCTGGCTATTGAACTGGATAGATCCAAAAGTTGGGTGATTAAAGAAGCGTTGACCGCAATGATTGAAGAGAGAGAGCGGCGGCATCAGCAGATTTTGAAAGGCCTTGCTGATGTCGATGCGGGAAGGGTGGTAAGCCATGCAGATGTGATCGACTTCGCCAACAAACTGAAAAAGTCATAATCAATGAAAATACGTTGGACGCGAAAGGCACAGGATGACCTGGAACGTATTTACGGGTTTGCCAGTCAGTACAGTCGGCAACATGCTGACGAGGTGTTAGATCGCTTGATCATCGGCACCACGGGGCTTGCTGACCACCCGAGAATCGGCGTATCTCAGGCAAGATATGAACCACGCGAGGTGAGAAAGATCTTGTTTGATGATTATGAAGTTCACTATGAAATTCAGCACGATACTATTTATATCGTCGATCTTTGGCATACACGAGAAGATCGCTGAATTTTGTTGTCCTTCGATAGAAACCCCACCAAACTTTAAAAATTGCTTATCGTAGGAACAGCAAGCTCAATGAATAAGTTGAGTACGTTAGCACTTCTCTCCATCTGTAACCCTGCCTTTGCTGCTGCACTTGAAGCAACAAGACGAAAACACAAAACACTATTTTGTGTTTTTTACTCAATACTGTGTTTTAATGGTGTGAATTCTATATGGAGTATTGCACTATGCCACAGAATAAGATCAAGCAACTTCGCACCCAGCTATCCATCACTCAACGTGAGCTGGCAGAAAGAGTGGGAACTAGCCAGCAGCAGATTCAGCGTATAGAGGCTGGTAAAGTTGCCGCCAAACTAGGCTTGGCGCAGGCGATATGCGCTGTTTTGAATAAGCCGTTAAGCGCAGTGTTTCCCGACGGTGATGAAGTGCTGAAGGAATTCCGTACCTATCGTAGTCAAACTGATGAAGATTTGAATCATTTTGCAGCCAAAGGCATTGAGATCGATAGCTGTGCTTGGTCTGTAAAACTCTATCTTAGGGGGCACCAAGATCCGCTCTGGTTAGCGATATCTGCGGCTGATAAACGTCGATTCTATGCTTATTTCCAGGAGAAAACGTATCCGGGAGTAGAACGCTTTTTTGTGTTCGACTCAGACCAGTATCGCTATGCGTTAAATACTCGTGAAGTAGTATTTCACCAATTCCTATTTGAACCTGTTGCCCCCATTTACAGTAATGGAGATGAGAATAGGGATGACGATTTCTATTATAATGTCCACATTACCCTGGAAAATGGTGGCCCGATTATCGGACTGAGTGTTGAGCCAGATGAACCTGAATCTGAAGATATTGAGGATATAGGTCAGTTAGGCGCATTCTTTGAGATATTGGAGTGTGACCCAGAGACAGCGGAACGTTATGTGATCACCGATATGGATGGCGAGGACGCCTTTATCCGCATTGGCTCAATCGCTATGGTGAAGGTTTCGCTTGATGCGTTAGAGCCTGCTGAAGATGGCGAAGATGAAGTTTAATTAATTGATTTATATCGCTTTTAAAATAAATGAAGATGAGTATATATGTGAGTATACAATCTAATAGATCTGGTTTTTAAAATTATATTTATCAGTTGCTTACGTTGTAAAATTCGGTCCGGTCTTGACCATAGTATGAAAGTCAAGTCACCTCAGGGTGGCTTTTTTTATGCCTGAAATTCAGAAGATTGTATCCTTTTCCTGACATCCTTTCCCCAAAACACTCTCAAACTACCTAGTCTTTCTTTTGTAAGCACACACGCTTCTGTTGCACACGGAGAAGCCTAATCGCCATGCAGAGAGTCGTGTACCGAAAGGAGGATTGTGCTTATGCTGAAACGCAGTGCCTGCGTTGGGTTGCGTGCAGAAGCTCGGGGATCTCTGAAACCATATTTCCAGCGGCGCGTTATTCATGCAACCTCATGATTTTTAATAAACGGGAACCTAGGAGGGCGAGTGGAATTAATCGTGACGCACGATATTACCGATAGCGATCGGGAAGAGCTTTTTGCGGGCCTGAGAAGCTACAACCATCGGTTTATTAATCCTGCCTCTTTTGGGCAAATCGGTATTTTTCACCGAAATAGTGCCGGGACTATGCTTGGCGGGCTGATCGCAATGCGTAAAGGGTTATGGCTGTGTATTGATTATTTGTGGGTGAGCGAAGAATCCAGAGGTTTGAAGTTCGGTAGCGCGTTGATGAAGGGAGCGGAGCAGGAGGCGATGCGTCTTGGGTGTCGTCATGCGCTTGTGGATACCTTTAGTTTTCAGGCGCTTCCTTTCTATGAAAAGCAAGGTTATCAACTGCAAATGTCTTTACCTGATTTTCCTGAGGAAGGCATGTTAAGACACTATCTAATAAAGAAGAATATGCAGGCTGCATGATAGTTATCCGCCCATTGACCAATGACAAAGTAGATAAGGCGTGGCCTTCTTTATAATCAGGCTCGTTTCTCTTCTCACTGGTGTGGACGCATGGCTTACCAACTTAACCTTAACTGGCCAGAATTCTTAGAAAAATACTGGCAAAAACAACCTGTTGTACTGAAGAGCGCTTTCCCTGATTTCGTCGATCCGATTACGCCGGATGAGCTGGCAGGTCTGGCGATGGAGGCGGAGGTCGATAGCCGTCTGGTCAGCCATAAAAATGGTCAGTGGCAGGCCAGCAACGGGCCGTTTGAGCATTTTGATAATCTGGGTGAAACCGGTTGGTCGTTGCTGGCTCAGGCGGTGAATCACTGGCATGCGCCGTCTGCCGAACTCGTGCGTCCGTTTCGCGTGTTGCCGGATTGGCGTTTGGACGATCTGATGATCTCCTTTTCCGTTCCGGGTGGCGGTGTTGGCCCGCATATCGATCAGTATGATGTTTTCATCATTCAGGGGATGGGTAGCCGCCGCTGGCGAGTGGGTGACAAGCTGCCGATGCGCCAGTTCTGCCCGCACCCTGCGCTGCTGCATGTCGATCCTTTCCCGCCGATCATTGATGAAGATCTTGAGCCGGGCGACATTCTCTATATTCCGCCAGGTTTCCCGCACGATGGCTTTACTCACGAAACCGCGCTCAACTACTCCGTGGGGTTCCGCGGGCCGAACGGCAGAGACTTAATCAGCAGCTTTGCTGACTACGTGCTGGAGAACGATCTCGGCGGTGAGCATTACAGCGACCCGGATTTGACCTGTCGCGAGCATCCGGGGCGGGTTGAAGACTATGAGTTTAACCGCCTGCGCGAGATGATGATCGATGTGATTAATCAGCCAGAAGCGCTTAAACAGTGGTTCGGTCGCTTTGTGACGACGCCGCGTCACGAGCTGGATATCGCTCCGGCAGAGCCGCCTTACGAGCAGGACGAGATTGTGGGGGCGCTGATGGACGGTGATGTGTTGACGCGTCTGAGCGGGCTGCGGGTGCTGGAAGTGGGCGGTAGCTACTTTATCAACAGCGAACGACTGGACACGGTCGATCCGAAAGCAGCGGATGCGTTATGCCGCTATACCGTTCTCGGTAAAAAAGAACTGGGCGAGGCGCTGGAGAATCCGGCATTCGTGGCTGAGTTAACCGGGCTGGTTAATCAGGGCTACTGGTTCTTCGACGAATAACAGGCTTCTCACAGGCGGCTTCTGAGAACACACGGCAGGTGTGGCTCGAGGCCGCATCTTAGCCTACGAATGGCCTGCTATTGCTCGCAATTAGTTATTGATTGAATTAATTGGCAATGGGTAAGTGAGCTATCTTTTAGGGTGATGTGAAATCAACCTCCTGGAGAGACGTCATGTTCCATTCACCCCAGATACAGCGAAGCGTATTGACGTTATTTTTTGTTATATCGTTCGGCATGTTGCCTCTGCGTTCTTCAGCAGAGGCGGACACACCCGGTTCTTTGATAGAAAAAACGACGTTGGATGCGAAAAATGGCTTACAGGAAGCAGCTGAACAGTATCTGATTCGATACCGTTCGTTGAGCGGCGTGGATGGGAAAAGTCCACGGGAAGACACCGGTGCCGTGTTCATCCCGAAAGGCGAAACGCCAAAAGGGGGTTGGCCCGTCGTGGTATGGGCTCACGGGACGGTCGGTGTGCAGACAAGCTGTGCGCCTTCTCTTAACCCGCGTTCAGCGCGTGATGCGCAGTATCTGAATACGTGGCTGTCGCTGGGGTTTGCCATCGTGGCCCCGGACTATGCGGGGCTCGGATCTTCCGGGTTGCATCACTATCTCAATGCGCGGGGGGAAGCGTGGAGCGTTCTGGACGGTGTGAAAGCCGCGCTTGGCGCATTCCCGTTACGCAATCAACTGACCATTGTGGGGCAGTCGCAAGGGGCACACGCGGCTTTTGCGAGCGTGGGCTACCAGCCTGACTATGCGCCGGATCTGCATATTGTCTCAACCGTGTTGACCGGCACGCCTTATTTTGATGACAAGACCTCTGCGGCGGCACTTTTCGCCGGGGGCGGTGGGGCGAAAGAGGGCGGCGATCCAAAAATTCCCTATGCGATGTACATCTATCTGTCGGCAGCCGATACGGAAAAAGGGCTGAATGTGGATGATTATTTCACGCCGAAAGCCGCTGCTGATGTGTCCGCCGCGCGTGAAATGTGTATCGATGAGTTAACGAAAAAAGTGATGGATGATGGCCTGAATGCGGGTAATAGCCTGAAGCCTGCAACACAGGGCTTACTGGAAAGTCAGACGGCCAGTTTGCGCTATAACACCCTGAAAATCGCCCATCCGGTATTTATTGGTACCGGGACGCAGGATATTGACGTGCCCGCCATCATGCAGCGTGCATTCGCGCGTGATGTCGCTAAAGCCGGAACGTCAGTTGACGTGCATGAATATAAGGGGATGAACCACAGTGAAACCGTTAATGTTTCACTGCGTGACTCGGTTCCTTTCGTACTGAAAAATCTGCACGCTGACGCGAAAAAACACTAAGCGACACTTTTACATCAACGTCCCGGTGAGCCTCCGGGACGTGATGCTTCCCGTTATCGGTTACTTTTTCTGTTTATCAAACACGTGCCAGCCATCGACGCGCGGCCTGATTCTCCCGACGGTATTGTCGTTGCCGATACCCTAGAATGCCCCACGCCAGCAGGCCGTACAGCGCGGCCAGCATCCAGAGATGCCACCAGAATGCGCCGATCTGAGAAAAATCGGCACCCATCTGATTGAGGCGCAATATTCCCTGAATCGTAAAGACGGCAGGTACCCACTGCGCAAACCAGTTCAGAGGCGCAGGGATCATTTCCACGGGCCAGATGAAGCCAGAAAGAAAGACAATCGGAATGGAAGACAGCAGCACCGCCTGACTGGGGAGATCTTTGCGCGTAAAGGCTGCCCCCAGCACCACACCGAGCCATAGCGTCGAGAGCAGAAAGGGCAGCACAAACAGCAGCAGCTGGCTCATGCTGGCTTCACGCGCGATGCCATAGGCGTCGAGACAAAAGCCGAGCATGTAGAGCAGTGAGAGCAAATAGGTCCCGCCCACAACGAGTGTGCGCGCCAGCAGCAAACGCCACGGTGTGGCGTATTGCCAGTAGCGCACCTCGCCAGATCGTGTGCGCTGATTTTGTCCGGCACCGAGCAGGCCGCATCCCATCAGCAAAATCTGGTGCAGTATCAACATGAAAACGCCGGGAACCACGTAATCGACATAGCCCATGGTGGGATTGAATACCGGAACGGCATTTAGAGAGGTTGCCTGCCACTGTGAGCTTGCCGCGGGTATGCCTTCCCCCTGAGCCAGCAGCCGTGCGACTTTAACCTGTGCGCCTACGGTACCGCCGACTGTCGCCAGAGACTGTGCGATCGCGCCGTAGATCAGGAAGTAGCTGGCATCTGCTGAATAGCTTACCGTGACGCTTTTTCCCTGCATGATATCGCGGTAGAAATGGCGCGGAATGTAGAGAATCCCTTTTGCTTCGCCGTGCAGCAGCAGCGCTTTGGCTTCATCCAGCGTGTTGCGCTGTGCCACCAGGCGTACCTCCGGCGTGGAATCGGCCATAAATGCCAGACGGCGTGAGAGCTGAGTGCCATCTTCATCAACCAGCACCACCGGCAGTTCGCGTGGCGTCTGGGCGAGGTAAGGCCGCGGATAGAGAAAGGAATAGAGCAGAATCCCGCCGAACAGCGTGAGCAAGATTGTCGGATCGCGTAGTAAGCTGCGTAGCTCAAACCGGATGAGGGTGGCGAGGGTCAGCATGCTACCTCCTTATCACGGGGTCGATAGCGCCAGAGGGTGAGCGGTAACAGCAGCCAGAATAGGGCGAGCGCTGTCAATGCGGGCGCGATCTGAACGACTCCTGCACCGTAGCTGGTGATGGCAATCGCGATATCGCCATAGTGAGCGACGGGCAACAACTGCCGCCAGAATGTGGCGAACGTCTCCATCGCTGCTGCCGGAAAGGTGATGCCCATAAACGCCAGTCCGGGAGCCATTAGCGCCCCGACAATGGAAACGGCACGTGCCGGGTCACGAATCAGCGCATAGAAGGCCATACCCAGTGCCACGCAGGCGCCGGCGGTCACGCCGATTGAGACAAAGAGCAACAGCGCTGAGCCGTTAAGCGGGTAATCGAGCAGGCTATACAGCCCGTAGCTCCATAGGCCGCCCCACGCCCAGCCTATCAGCCAGTGCGTCAGGAATTTGGCACCGATGGCCGCGTGGTTCTCCGGCATCCAGTGTGCTCCGTGCCGATCCTCCCGAGCCAGCGTATTCAGGCCGTATAGTGCGAGCAGAATCGACCAGATCGAGGGGATAATCGCGTTCAGCAAAAACTGGGCGTAGTTGGAGTTTTGGTTAAACAGCGCGGTAATCTGTCCGCCAATTGGTACCGCCAGCCCTTTGGCTTCAGGAATGGCTGCCCCCTGAGCCAGCGCCTGCACCACGGCGATCTGCCCGTTGAATGTTCCCGCCACCAGCGCCAGCGAGCTGTTGATGACTTTCGCAACCAAAACGAATTGCCCGTTATTCCAGGCGGTGATGGTCGGTGATGTTCCCTGCCGGATATCACGCTCAAAGTGACGTGGGATGACCACCAGCGCATAGATCTCGCCGCCGCGCAATGAGGCCGAGCCTTCCGCCACTGTCGGGAACTGGTGGTTCAGGTTAAAAGAGGGGGATGCATGCAGCTCTCTGGCAAACTGGCGCGACATCGTGCTGTTGTCCAGATCAACCAAACCGATGGGGAGTTCGCGGACAATGGCGCCGGATAGCGTCCACCAGGTCATCAGCATCGTGACGAGCGGCAACCAGAGCGCTAAAGCCATCCCCCAGCGGTCATGCCACAGCGCTCTCCATTCGCGCATCATCACATTTCTACCAGCGCGCTCATGCCGACGCGCAGCCCGTTAATCGGTTGAATCGGACGCGCCTCGACTTCGAACGTTCGCATGTCGAATCCTTGTCGGGTATCCGTTGCGCGCCACGTGGCGAAATCCCCCATGACGGAAACGTAAGACACCTTAAACCGGAATGTTTGGTTGTTCAGCGCCGGGATACGCGCCTCAAACTCGGTGCCCATCGCAAAGCGCTCAAGGAGATCCTCACGTACCGCCAGTTGGATCCAGATATCGCTCATGTCCAGCAGCGTGACCACGGGAAAGCCCTGTGGCGCAATTTCGCCGCTGCGCAGCAGCACATTGCTGACTTCGCCGGTGTGCGGGCTAACGACGCGCGCCTCTGCCAGATAGGCTTCCACCTCGGCCACGGAACCGGCGGCCATACGGGCTTTTTCCTCTGCGGCTACCTGGGTTTCTTTCCGTGTGCCTTCCAGCGCCATTTGATATTCCTGCCACGCCATCCCTTCGGTATAGCGTGCGGCATCCCATGAGGCTTTGGCTTCATCCCGTTTTTGCAGCGGCAGCACGCCTTCCTGATAGAGATTTTGCACGCGCAGATAGGTCTTATGGCTTAGCTCGGAACCGGCTTTGGCTTTTTGCCACTGATCTTTGGCGGCGGCGATCTGCTGCTCACGGGCACCTTTTTTGGCCTCCAGCGCCACCGCGCCCGCTGCGGCTTCACCCGCTTTTGCCTGCTCTAGCTTCGCGTCCAGTTCCGGCGTCAGGAGCGTGAAGACGAGATCGCCGACGTCAAGCTGCTGGCCTTTTTGTACTGGCACTTCTGCAATACGGCCAGCCACTTTTGACGACACCGAATACTGCTGCGCTTCGATTTGCCCCTGTAAGCGAATCGGTTCGGGCTGATAGGCGAGCCAGAAGCGATACGCTATCCAGACAACCACAATCAGCAGGATGGCCTGAAGAAGCCATTTGCGTGTTGAACGTGAAGAGGGCTGGCGGGGTTGGGTCATGGCGTCACCTGTATGGCGTATTGGGTCTGGTAGTCAGAGAAGCGGTTTATCTGGCCGGAAATGGCCATTAATCTGGCGATGGAAACCACGTAACGATAGGCTGCGGAGGCACGCTGTGTTTTGGCACCGGCCAGCTGGTTTAGTGCATCCACGACGTCCAGTGAGGTAGACATGCCCTGCGTAAACGCCTTGTTGCGTAACCGGACGTTCTCTTCGGCCAGTTTTTCTGTCGAAGACAGGGAGTTGAACTCTTCCAGCGCCTGTCGGGCTTCTCGCCACGTGCTTTCGACCACTATTTCAAGATTTTGCCGCATATCGGCTTCCAGATGGTTAACCTGCATTTCTGCGCTTTTCGCGGCGGCGATATTATCGGAACGGCCTTCTCGGCTGATGAGCGGGACGGAAACGCCGACGCCCACCATCCAGTCCGGTGTGGTTCTGGCGGCCAGCGTGTCCTGCTCATAGAGCTGGTAATTGCCAAACAGGAACACGTCAGGAGCGTATTTGGCGCGTTCAATACGGATAAGATCCTTGGCCTGATCGCGCTTGGCAGAGAGCACCTTTAAGCCGGGATGCGTGTTGAGCGTTTGTTTCACCAACGCAGACAGTTCCGGGAGCGTTTTATTGACGAACAGCGAAGAAGAGGGGGTTGCACCTTCTGTCTTGATGAGCTTTGCGAAGACCATTTCGGTGGTCTCCATATTTCGCCGTGCCTTTTGTGTTTCGATACGCGCCATGTCATAAGCGGATTGCGCGGACAGCACCTCGACTCGGGCGATCTGCCCCTGCGCTTCCAGCTTGCGGGCATGGTCATAGTGTTGCGCCATGCCTTTCTCGATATCCTGACGCGTTTTCATCACCTGATGTGCCATCACCACGCCGTAGTAAGTCTGTGCCAGCGCCTCAAACTGCGCCAGCGTGCGGACGATCAGCATCTGCTCCGCCTCATTGACCTGTGCGGCACGGATCGACTGCGCTGCATCAATCCGGCCTCCGGTGAATAACGGCCAGACGACCTGAACGGAGCTGGTGACCACATTTTGTTCTGTGAAGCGGGTGACGAAGGGATTGCCGCTGATATTAATCAGCTGATTGAGCGCGGCGAAGATGTCCCGGTGATTGGACAGCGGGTTTAAGTCGCGTGCGTCCAGCTCGACAGGTTTATCAAGGCGCGTATAGCTTGCGCCCACGTTGATCTGTGGCCAATAGAGGCCTTTAGCCGATTCTTTTAGGGACTGCGCGCGATCGACCCCGGCGTGTTCTGCGGCAATGCTGTCATCGCTTTGCAGCAGGCGAACCCAGGCCTGACTAAACGACAGGGGTTGCCCAAACGCTGTGGGCGACCAGCACTGCAACAGCAGCAGCGCGGCGGGGAAATAAGTCAGAAGCCGGATTTTTTTGTGTGTTATTCGAGGCATGTTAGGTGAAATCATCCTTTTACCCAAATACCGACAAATTGATAAAAATAAGCCTGTGGAAAAAAGCACAAGGCTTGTCTGTTTGCACATCGTGAGAATGGCTGTAAAAAACGTGTCTAATGTCAGGTAAACAAACCGCGTATTACGGGTGATGTATTCCGTATTATTTTTCGGGGATGATTTAGTGTTGGTCTAAATTCCCAATTATTCAAATAATAGAAGGGGTTAAATTGGAGAATTTATTGGAGCGGAAATAAAACTGGTGGAACCACGTTTATTATGCGGATAACAATGATTATTTCTTGGTAAATAATTAGCCAGAAAAGGCCCGGAGTGTCCTCCGGGCCAGCGTGACGGAAAACGAAAATTAAACGGCTTCGTTTTCGTCGGTGTAGCGTTTGGCTTTGTAGGCCGGGTGCATCAGGTTCTGGATGGAGAAAATGTCGTCCAGCTGTTCTTCGGTCAGCAGGCCGCGTTCCAGCACCACTTCGCGTACGCTCTTACCGGTTTCGGCACAGATTTTCCCGACGATATCGCCGTTGTGGTGGCCGATGAACGGGTTCAGGTAGGTCACGATACCGATAGAGTTGAAGACGTAAGCTTCACACACGTCTTTGTTAGCGGTGATGCCGTTGACGCATTTTTCCAGCAGGTTGTAGCAGGCGCTTGACAGAATCTGGATGGATTCGAACATCGCTTGTCCGATAACGGGTTCCATCACGTTCAACTGCAACTGACCGGCTTCTGCCGCCATGGTGACGCAGGTATCGTTGCCGATGACTTTGAAGCACACCTGATTGACCACTTCTGGTACGACCGGGTTAACTTTGGCTGGCATGATGGACGAGCCCGCCTGTAATTCTGGCAGGTTGATTTCGTTCAGGCCAGTGCGCGGGCCGGAAGACAGCAGACGCAGGTCGTTACAGATCTTCGACATTTTAACCGCGACGCGTTTCAGGGCGCTGTGCATCATCACGTAAGCGCCGCAGTCGGACGTCGCTTCGATCAGGTCTTCAGCCGGTACGCAAGGCAGGCCGCTGACTTTTGCCAGATGTTGAACGGCCAGCTTCTGGTACTCATCTGGCGTGTTCAGTCGCGTACCGATGGCGGTTGCGCCCAGGTTCACTTCCAGCAGCAGCTCGGCGGTGCGCAGCAGGTTACGGTTTTCTTCTTTCAGCAGCACGTTGAACGCGTGGAATTCCTGACCGAGGGTCATCGGTACGGCGTCCTGCAACTGGGTACGGCCCATTTTCAGGATATTTTCGAACTCTTTCGCTTTGTGCTCAAAGCCATCGCTCAGTTGGGTAATCGCTTCAACCAGTTTCAGGATAGAGGTGTACACCGCGATGCGGAAGCCAGTCGGGTAAGCATCGTTGGTGGACTGGCATTTGTTCAAGTGGTCGTTCGGGTTCAGGTATTGGTATTCACCTTTCTGGTGACCCATCAATTCCAGACCGATATTTGCCAGCACTTCGTTGGTGTTCATATTAACTGACGTACCTGCACCGCCCTGATAGACATCGACAGGGAATTGGTCCAGGCATTTACCGTTATTCAGCACTTCATCACAGGCTTGCAGAATAGTGTCGGCAATTTTACGTGGGATGGTTTGCAGTTCTTTATTCGCCAGCGCGGCTGCTTTTTTTACCATCACCATGGCGCGGACAAATTCTGGAATGTCGCTGATGGTGCTATTGCTAATATAAAAGTTCTCAATCGCACGCAGCGTATGGATACCATAATAGGCATCAGCAGGGACTTCACGGGTACCTAACAGGTCTTCTTCAATACGGATATTCGTTGACATGGATCTTCTTCCTTTTTTCTTGTTCGATGTACATAGCATCGCTTTCAATATTAAGACTATGATTTTTTAGGGTTTGTCTTTCCTGCTTTTTGGTTTTCAGGTAACACGAACCCATCACGATTTGTATAAAATCATGACTAAAAAGCGTTCTCGGGGAGACGAACATTGAATTAGCATCGTTAAATGGCTAGTGGTGGATATATTCCTCCATTTATGTTTTGTCTCCCAATCGTAAATAGTTATACCCGTCATACTTCAAGCTGCATGTGCGTTGGCTACGTTCATTCACCCGAATCACTTACCTGAGTAAGCTCATCGGGATTCTCTCTCTTGCCGCCTTCCTGCAACTCGAATTATTTAGGGTATATCCCTAATGGTTATTCCGTATTATCCGGGTTGATCTCAACCAGCTTTTCTATTCCACGGTTCAGCGTTTTCAATTTCGGAATAAATACGGTTTTGATAATGTCATGTGTGACATCACACGCTTCTTCAAAGAACGCGCTGTATTCATCACGGTGCCCGACAATATACAGCGAGCGCTTGATATTCAGTTGTTCCGGCATATGCGTTAGCACTTCGCGGGAGTGCGCAACGGATTGCAGGAAACTCAGCGGGGTCGTTACCGCCCACCCGATGCCTGCCGCCACCATCGACGTTAAGGTATCCGCATTATCAAATTCGAGCATGTTCGGTACGCGGACATCAATGCGGCGTAGGTAGCGCTCAATCTGCATCCCAATCTGCGAGTTCCGGTTAAAGCGCACTAGCGGCAGCGCGGCGGAAAGCTCGCGGATGTCCTCAACCGTTTTGATGCGTTTGCGGTAATCCGGCGGCGTGATAATGAAATAGCCTTCGGAAAACAGCTGGTGACGCACCACGCTATCGCTGTCGATCAACGGGTCGCTGGTAACGATCATATCCAGCTCGCGGCGCATTAGCGCTTCACCCTGCTGCGGACTGAGTCCGGTACGAATCAACAACTGCGACGAACTTTTCATCAAACTCTTGGTAAACACTGAACCGCAGGTAATCGCGAATGAATCCACCAAGCCGATACGCAAGTCGGGTTTAATCCCTTTCCCCGCTTCCAGCACCTGTGCCTTTAGGTTTGCGATCTCTTCCGTCAGGATTTCTCCGCGGTTTTTCAACGCAATGCCGTAGGGCGTCAGGACAAAGGGGCGGCGAGCCCGGTTAACCAGTTTGACGCCGAAATCTTCTTCCAATAACCGAATCGTCTGCGAAATGGCAGAGGGTGTCAGGCCTAGCCGCGCGGCGGCTGCCGTCATGCTTCCTGCTTCCGCCATCGTCACAAAGACATAGACGGCGTACATATCGATCGATTTATTGGCGGACACTGTGCGTTTAACCATGTGAGTTTGCCTACGCTGCAAGGTGGATGTCGTCGAAATATGAAGCGTTAGTCTATCTCATCTCGCTGACTACGACCTCGCTAACTGATGTCAGAATAGTCGGCTAACTTCAGAAAAAATACAGGTTGTATCACTGATTAATTTTTTCTTATTTCTAGCTTTAGCGGATCTGAAGATGAAATGAATGACATGATGTGATGGCTAGTGCGTCGGTTGTATTTCTCCCTCTTGTTCGTGATGTTTTTATACATAAATACAGGATGATTGCGGGTTTTGCTGTTATCCGGCGTAAAAAATTATGCTGAGGAGATAGCTGGCTTCGGATGAGCCGCAGGATGCGGCGAAAGCTTGCGCCACGTAGGGAACGTGTCGCAAGCGGTCCGCTAAGTCAGATACCGACGAAGGTACCGCGTCAGCGGCATAATTTCCGCCGAAAGCCTGGGGTCACGGGGCGAGCGGCGTGTGAGCCGTCCCGTGTCGGGCGCGTGCTACGAAGTCGCATGAAAATGACGTCATTATCGCGCACGAAATTGCCTCAGTAGCAGCATAAAAGTTTGGCTAAGGCCAATCTTGCCAGTTATAACGTATTGTTTTTACTGCGTAGTGAGACGCGAATCACCCACTAGTGTTGCTGTACGAACGTGACGTTCAGCCTGTTCGCACATTTCCAGCAGTGCCGGTATCAGGTGTGCGGTGGCGTTGAGGCAAGCGCCGAGCTGGCTGAGGCTTTCCTGTGGCAGTTCAACGTCATTTTGCAGCGTATCACCGAGGTAGTGCAGACCGAGGCACAGGCCCTCAACAGATTCGGCGGCAATCGCGCCGAGGTCGCAGAGCTGAACGTCATCTAGCTGCGCGAAAGGCAGGTTGGCGATCAGGTCGCGGAAAATAGTAATGGTGCTGTCAGCGGGTGTGGCGTGAGTGTCCGTCATGATTAACTCTTCCATAGCTAGATAATTATTTCGTCACGCCTTCAGGTTCCAAACTAAAGGTGTGACCCAGACAGGGTTGGAACACCGGATCTAGCGACCGGCCAACCTTGCGGTTGCCCTGCCTGAGCCACGGATTAGAGTGTGCACGTAGCCCCTGAAAAAACAAAGCGTTTTCAGTTCTAGATAGTCGGGGTTCCAAGCCCGGCTGCGGATGTTGCCGCAGCACAGAGACTGTATTCCAACGACGAAAAACGTGAAATAGGGTGGATGGATTTACAGTGGAATTACAGCGCATTTTGGAATGGTGTTCGCAGAAATAGTCAGGATCCTGCATGAGGATGCGCATAGACAATCTGATATCACTCAGCGTAAGACGAAAGCTTATAACATGTAATGTTAACGGGGGCTTGGATAAGTTTTCGTTACAATGCTACTTTTTATTCCTTGAGTTAGATGTATTTTTATAGTGATTACAAGTAGTAGAGCTTACCACTGCTGCAAGTTGAACAAGTAATGAGCACTACCTAATAACATATTCAAAACTTACCGGCTCAACCCTGTCAGCCATGTTGACGTATCAAGGGTACTGAGTAGCACAGCAAAGGAATGATTACCGATGGATATTATTGCTCAAGTTGAAAAAGGCCAATTGTCTCTAGATTCATTCATGTCTCAGCTTCTTGAATATATTAATAAAGAATATTCTGAGTGGAAGCGTGGATATCAAGAATTAACCTCCACTGTGCAAGAGGTTCGTTCTTTTCTTGATCCTGAGGCGGACGACCTATTGAAACGTCTTTGGTATGAGCGCGATAACGGCATTGCCAATATTCGCCAAGGCGTTCCGTCGTTAGCGGAATTTCAACAGTCAATACCGTTATTACGTGAATTAACGGAATTGATCCGCAGCAAGCCTGATGAATCAACCTATCAGTCGATTACTGAAAAGATGTTACAAGCAAAACAGGATGGGCTGTTTCGTCGTATGTATTGGGCGTTGAGAAACCGTGTATTTGCTGCCTTTGCTCCAGAGAACTATACGACGACTGTTGACTATGGTTCTTTTAACTATGCCGCACAGTTCATTAATCAACACTTTTCACTCGGTCTGTCTCTTTCTGGCTCTTGGTTGGGAAACAATCAGGAATTAAAACAGGCGTTGGCAGTGCGCGTTAAAAATATCGATCACTATGACCTCAATATGACGATATGGGCCCTCTATGAATTATTGCGCAATCGAGATAATCAAAATGCGCAAGAACCTCCAGATATTGAGATTGTAACGGAGAGTGATAAATCATCGTCCCGTGATGTTTCCCTGCTTCTACGTTCTCCCTCCAACCAAATTTTCTTCGGCCCGCCGGGTACGGGTAAAACGTATACCCTGCAAAAAAAAATGGCCGAATATACCGCGCAGGCAACGTCAGAAGATTATGACGTTTGGCTGGATTTTCGTCTTGCGCCACTAAATTGGATGCAAGTTACGGCGCTGGTATTAGTGGATTTGAACAAACAGGCAAAAGTGCGCCAACTGACCGAACATGCCTGGTTTCAGCGCAAAGCGTTATTAAATGGACGCAGCAGTAATCTGTCACAAACCGCCTGGGCGACACTACAAGCGTATACCGTACCGGAATCAACCACGGTTGATTATAAGAATCGTCGTGAACCCGCTATCTTTGATAAAACAGCGAACAGTGAATGGTTTTTGGTCGAGTCTCAGTTGGAGCAGATTGAGGATTTGGTGACCCTCTACGATGCGTTAAAACGCGGGCCTGAACAGGGAGAGAAGATCCAGCGTTATTCTACGGTCACATTCCATCAATCCTATGGCTATGAGGAATTTATCCAGGGGATACGTGCTCGGTCTGATGGCAATGGTAATGTTTCCTACTCGACCGAGCAGGGAATATTCTTGCAACTCTGTGACAGAGCCAAAGCTGATCCTGAGCATCACTATGCGATATTTATTGATGAGATCAATCGCGGAAATATCTCAAAAATCTTCGGTGAACTGATCGCGCTTATCGAAACGGATAAGCGAGCAGGAATGAAGAATGCACTGAGTTTGCAGCTTGCCTACAGTGAAAGTGGAGACCTATTCAGCGTACCCGCGAATGTCGATATTATTGGTGCCATGAATACTGCTGACCGTTCTCTGGCGCTCATGGATACCGCATTGCGGCGGCGTTTCGAGTTTATCGAAATGATGCCAGACTTGTCATATCTCAGCGGCGCCAAGGTTCAAGGTATAGAGCTCGAATCTCTGTTAGAAAAGCTCAATAGCCGTATTGAGGCACTTTACGACCGTGAGCACATGTTAGGCCATGCATTTTTTATCCCAGTGAAAACGGCACTGGAAGAGAAAGGAGAAGAAAGCGCATTCAAGGTACTTCAGGCGGTGTTTAAGAAGAAGGTCATCCCACTGTTACAGGAATACTTTTTCGATGACTGGAACAAGATTCGGCTGGTGCTGGCGGACAATCAGAAAAAAGCTGATCGCTTGCAGTTTATTATTGAAAAAGTTGACGATCTGGACGAACTGTTTGGCGACGATCACGGTTTACGTCGACACAATCAGAAATCGACTGCGTATGAATTGAAAGATTTTGAACAGAGCGTCTGGAGCGAGCCGTTGGCTTACCGTGCGATTTATGAGCCAAAAGTCGCCGATATTTCCGATACGGATGAACGTAATGGATGAGGTCGTGTCAGTTTTTGAATATGGCTTGCTGGGGGTAGGTAAATCGCTCCCCCCAGCGATAACTGCCATTTCGCCTGAGGTATTCGGCTATCTGGAATCCTTGGCGTTGGATGAACAGGGTTGCTCATTCCTCCGTCTGACATCGCGTTCCGGCCATCGGATTCTCCAGGTACAGAACTATGCGGGTGTGTTGTACACCCCTTATGGCGTGCAGTTGGAGATTCTGCCTAAGGTGGGGAGAAGGTTAACGCCGGAGCGTGCGCGTGAAACCTTGCTGGTCATGCTGAGCTATTTGTCGGGTTTCCGCCATATTGAAACTCAGCAGGCGTCCGTTCAGGCAAAGAATATGCCGCTGCTGGAAATCTTCGTCACCCAGTTTCTACATAGCATCAGCCGGTTACTAAAGCAGGGGCTGCGGGCGGAGTATGTTCGTGAGCAAGATAATCTCTCGTTTATTAAGGGAAAACTGATGTTTCCCCAACAGCTGCGCCATAATTTGGTCAATCGGCACAAATTCTGGGTGGATTACGAAGAGTATTTACCGGATTGTCCAGCAAATCGCTTGTTACATGCGGCGTTAGTGCGGCTTAGCGGCGTGCGTTTATCTGCAGAGAATCAGCGCGGGTGTCAGGAACTGCGTTTCGCGTTTGAAGGTATTACGCCGAGCCAGGATATCGAAGGAGATATTGCTAGGCTACGGCCTGAGCGCGGGTTGTCTCATTACGATGAGCCGCTAGCATGGGCGCAACTGATTCTGCAAGGAATGAGTCCGCTTGCGCTGCAAGGTGATACCAAGGCGCTGTCTCTTTTATTCCCGATGGAGGCGGTGTTTGAATCTTTTGTTGCACAGACGATCTCTGAAGAGCTACCCCAGCATTTACAGGCCAAAATACAGTTCTCCGGCCAGACATTGGTTCACCACGCGGGTAAAGACTGTTTTAAACTTCGTCCTGACCTTCTGATTCAATCTCGGCATCCCGCCAAAAACAAAATGGTATTAGATACTAAATGGAAGTTAGTGAGCAATGTCACCAAGGGGCAGTCGTTGTATGGACTATCCCAAGACGATTTTTATCAAATGTTTGCTTACGGCCAGAAGTATTTGGAAGGCAAAGGAGATTTATACCTGATCTATCCAGAACATGATGGTTTCACCCTCCCTGTCGCACAACATTTTGAATTTTCTGGGGATCTGCGATTATGGGTTGTGCCCTATCGTGTTATGGCGTTGCCGGGTGAAAGGATGGCATGGTGTAAGTCGGACTGTTTGAAGCAGCACGTTGTGGTGGAGCCATTTTCAGAATAATGAAGAGGGAAATCTATGCCTGATGATCCGGGATGCTCGTGCTGTGGTTCTGATTCGGTAGAAGGTGTGGGGGAGCATGAAATTTGTTCCCGTTGCCGATGGGAGGACGATCCTTTTCAGGCGATTAATCCTGACAGAAGTGGGGGAGCGAACCGGATGAGTTTGAATCAGGCGAGATTGGCTTTCGGACATGGGAGACTTGTCGAGTAAAACACCATATCATTTGATTTTCTACACTCTTGGTCTCTGGGCCTCCTCATGTATTGCGCGTGAGGAGGTTTCTTCTTTGTTATTTGCTTTCCCGCTTCAACCCCTCCCAACTCAGCCCAAAACGTGCCAGATATTTACGCAGCCGATCGGCATCGTTGGGCTTTTGTTTTTGCTGGCGTGAGACGGCGAACAGGAGGCGGCCGGCTTCGGAGAGCGAATTGGTGGTGCGGCAGACATCAAGCACGGTTTCAAGCTGACGCTGTTCGAAGAGGTCGATGTTAGCGAATTCGGACGGTAGCTCGGATAGCTCGGATAGCGCGGTTGTCGGGGCATCACTTTGCCAGCTTGCTCGCAGGCGAGCAACTTCTTCCTCGACCAGTGCAACCGTGATACGCCCTTGTTCCGCCAGCGTCGCCATTCGGGCGATGGAGGAACCGAGTTCGCGGAAGTTACCGCGCCACGCGGCCTGCGGTGAGCAGGCAAAGGCGAGGTAGCGCTGTCGCGCGTCTTTATCGAAGCGGATCTGTGTTTGGTGATCGCGAGTGAAGCGCTGGAGTTCATAGTCAATATTCGGTTCGATATCTTCCCGACGCTCCGCCAGCCCCGGCAAGGGGAAGGTCCACATGTTGATACGGGCGTAGAGATCTTCACGGAACTTGCCCTGTGCGATCCACTCGTGCAGGTTGCGGTGCGTGCCAGCGATCAGTTGGAAATCGCTGCTGACCTCTTTATCCGAACCAAACGGTAAAAAGCGTTTTTCTTCAATGGCCTTGAGCAGCATGGCCTGCTCATCGAGCCCGAGTTCGGCGATTTCATCCAGAAACAGCATCCCGCCGTCCGCTTCACGTAGCAGTCCGGTTCTCGCCTGCAACGCGCCGGTAAACGCGCCTTTTACGTGGCCGAATAGCGTCGACATGGCGTTGTCGCCGCGCAGCGTGGCACAGTTAACCGCGACAAAGCGGCCACTGACCAGATGACGTGACTGGCGTAGCTGGTAGATACGCTGTGCCAGAAAGGATTTCCCCGCACCGGTCGGGCCGGTTAAGAGCATCGGTGCAGTGGAGCGCAGTGCGACGCGTTCAATCTGGTCGATCAGCGCGTTGAACGTGCTGTTGCGCGTTTCGATACCCGATTTCAGGAACGAGACGGAGCGCTCCTGCTCATGCTGGAAGCGGCTGGTGAGGGTCGCGTAGCGGCTGAGATCCAGATCGATAACGGAGTAGATGCCCTGCGGTGCCGGACGATCCGCTTTCTCCCCCGGTGCGGTTTGCAGCAGCTTGGCGGGCAGGTAGCGGGCTTCGGTCAGCAAGAACCAGCAAATCTGTACGACGTGAGTACCAGTGGTGATGTGAACGAAATACTCTTCGTTCTCGGTATCGAACGGGTAGCGGCTCGCAAAGTCCAGAAAGGCGCTGTAGACCTCTTCCAGATTCCACGGGTCGCGCAACTCAACGGTCTGAAGCGTGACCCGCGTGGCGGGTGACACCACGGCGATATCCTCCGCCACCTGCTGTGCCATTCCTTCATTGCGTGACTGGTGCAGCAGTTCCAGACGGTCGACCGGAAAATCTGGCTGCTGGCATAAGCCAATAGTTGGCCGCCATTTTGTCCAGCGATTTTCCCGTTTCCCTCGTTTGTCCAGCGTGGTGCCCAGCACACCAATGACGACGCGACGCTTCATGCTATACCTTGTTATAAATTATTATCCTATAGGATAAATTTACTGTTTATTTTTCTTCGTTGCCACTTTCTATGTGATTTTTTTATTCTTTTATTATCAATACATTATATTTTTGTTTTGTGTTTTTAATAAATCTGGCACGCCTTTGGCAATATCTATAGTGAACAACGACAAACAAAGAGAATGAAAATGGAAGAGATGAAAACGCAGGATTACGACATGATGTCGCCAGTGAATAGCGCACCGGTAAAAATGTGGACGCAGGGTGTACCTGTGGAGCCGGAGGCCCGTGACCAACTGCTTAACACGGCCAAAATGCCGTTCATTTTTAAACATCTGGCGGTGATGCCGGATGTGCATCTGGGAAAAGGATCGACGATTGGTAGCGTGATCCCCACGCGTGGCGCGATTATCCCGGCGGCGGTCGGCGTGGATATCGGTTGCGGGATGATTGCGGTGCGTACGTCACTGGTTGCCAGCGACCTGCCGGATAACCTGATGGGGTTGCGTAGCGCGATTGAACAGGCGGTGCCGCACGGACGTAGCGTAACGCGTTCCAAACGTGATGTCGGTTCCTGGCATACTCCACCACAGACGGTGGATGCGCACTGGTCGCTGCTGGAACCGCGTTTTAAACGTTTGACGGATAAATATCCGCAGTTGCTGAAAACCAACAACTATCAGCATTTGGGAACCCTGGGAACGGGTAACCACTTTATTGAAATCTGTCTGGATGAAGTGGATCGCGTGTGGGCGATGTTGCATAGCGGGTCGCGTGGTGTAGGGAATGCGATTGGGTCGCTGTTCATCAAGCTGGCACAGGAAGATATGCAACAGCACATCGCGAACCTGCCAGACCGTAACCTGGCGTATTTCGAAGAAGGCAGCCTGCACTTTGACGATTACATAGAAGCGGTGGAATGGGCGCAGGATTTTGCTCGTCATAATCGTGAAGTGATGATGTCGCATACGCTGGCGGCGCTGTCCCGTATTGTGACGAAGCCGTTTACCACCCAGCAGGAAGGCGTGAACTGCCACCATAACTACGTGCAGCGCGAAACGCACTTTGGTGAATCGGTGTTGATCACCCGTAAAGGAGCGGTGTCGGCACAGAAAGGCCAGATGGGGATTATTCCGGGGTCGATGGGCGCGAAGAGCTTCATCGTGCGCGGATTGGGGAACGAAGAGAGTTTCTGTTCCTGTAGCCACGGCGCGGGGAGAACCATGAGCCGTACCGCCGCGAAAAAACGCTTCACCGTGGAAGACCAGATTCGCGCGACCGCACACGTCGAGTGCAGAAAGGACAGCGACGTTATCGATGAAATCCCGATGGCGTACAAAGATATCGATAAGGTGATGGCGGCGCAGTCATCGCTGGTGGAAATTGTGCATACGCTGCGTCAGGTGGTGTGTGTGAAAGGATAAAATCATGATGGAACACGATTATCGCGTTGATGCAGCCATGCGCACGCGGGTTAAATTAGTCTTACAGGATGTAGAAGAACGCTATCAGGTGAAGGTGCTTTATGCCTGTGAATCGGGTAGCCGTGGCTGGGGATTTTCGTCCCCAGATAGCGATTATGATGTACGTTTTCTCTACGTGCATCGGCCAGAGTGGTACCTGCGCGTTGAGCCACAGCGCGATGTAATAGAGCTGCCCATCGACGATGAACTGGATGTTTGCGGTTGGGAATGGCGTAAAGCGCTTGGCCTGCTCAAGCGGGCTAACCCGACGCTGATCGAGTGGCTGGATTCGCCCGTTGTCTATCAGGAGGATCGGGAAACGACGTCCGCTCTACGGGCAGCGGTGCCGACGTGGTTCTCCCCGTCCAAGGCACGCTGGCACTATCTGTCGATGGCGCGCAAAAACTTTCGCGGCTATCTGCAAGATGAAACGGTGCGCCTCAAAAAGTATTTTTACGTCCTGCGTCCGCTGCTGGCGGTACGCTGGATAGAGGCAGGCAAGGGTATGCCGCCCATGCGTTTTTCGCAGTTGATTGCAGGAACGGTAGACGACCCATATCTGCTAGCTGAAATCCATCAGTTGCTGGAGATCAAACAGCGTTCGGGCGAAGCTTAATATGGCCCGCGTCGGGAGGTGATCCACGCGTTCATCACGAAAATGCTGAACGATGCTGATAACCCTACTGTTTTACCAGACAGTCAGTCTATTGACGATACGATGCTGGATGCACTGTTGTATCGGACGGTGATGGCGTAATTGGCCGTGTTCCTGCTGCTAGATAAAAGATATTAAGGATAAAAATGAAAACATGGTTAGCGCGTTTATTGGGTAAGGGAAATGCCCCTGTTTTTCCGGTGGTGTGGGAACGCACGCGGCCATCAATTTATGACTGGCTTGCTCCTTATGCGGATTCTGGTGACATTTTGCCCGATAGTGCACAGACATTACCGGATGAGTTACCTGTGAAAAAGGGCGAGATCCGTTGGTCGGCGGGAGCACTTGATGGCGCGATGGGCCACCATTTTGGTTCATCAGATGATGCGTCATCCGCAGAAACGATTGTTAAGGCGCTTGAAGCGGTGCTGGCTCGGCCTGAGCATGAGAATATGGCTCGGCTTTATCACCTGCTACAGGGTGACTCACCGCTGGATTACATTGATACATTATTGAAAATGATAGCGGAAAATCAGCGTGTTCCAGCAGAAGCATTATGCCGACTGGTGGAATGGATCGCGATAAAAAGCCCCGATCGGAATGCCGTAAAATTTGCGATGGCTCTGCTGGCCTTTTTCCCAACGCAGAACAGCGTGCAAATATTGAAGGTTCTGGGGGTTCATGATGAATTTACACTCTATGCGATTGTGGCGTTAGGCTCGATTCTGGACAGTGATGAATATGAGCGTGAGAGCCTGACGTTAGCGAAACGTGTGGATGGCTGGGGACGTATTCAACTGATTGAGCGTTTACCAGAAACCGTAACCAAAGCGACGCGTGACTGGTTATTACGTGAAGGTTATGTCAATGCGGTGATGTATGAGTATACGGCGTGGCACTGTGCGACAAAGGGATTACTGGTTGACGCGCTTAAACAAGAAAACGATGCGCCATTGTTGTTAGGGGCTGGGGAAATTCTACAGGCGTTAATCAATGGCGGGCCTGCTCAGGATATGCAGGACTATCCTGATGGTGCAGAAGCGTGTCAGCGATACCTTGAGCAAATGCAGGCGAGCTTTCAGCATGATATTCGCCACTATCTGGCGATCAGCGATATTCGCCGTTTTGCCTCAGAGCAGCAAAGTGAAGAGGGGGACTGGGAGCCAGCATTGTGCAGCGAACTTATTGATCGAGCAACGCTGTTAATGGACCGGCCAGAATGGGAGAGCATTATTGCCGATTGCCTTGAAGGGGAGGATAAATACCACTTCAACCTTGCGCTGTCGGCCAGCCGTTTACGTCATAGCGATCCCTGGACGTTTATTTATGCCAGGCAGCGTGATAATCCTCAGGACGATAACTGGTATCAACTGATGCAGACGGATAATCCTGAATATATTGCCAATGTTATTGCGTTGGCGGAACAACAGTTGGATTTACAAAGCATTGCTTCAGGACCTGACAACTGTATGGGTATGGGGCCTGAATATCGGCAGCATCATGCGTTGGACTTCGTGCTTCAGGACTTGAAACGATTTCCGGGGATGGGGTGGTCATTAGTCGAGGTCGGTTTACAAAGTCCAGTTATCCGTAATCGTCATATGGCGATTAATGTGCTGGAAGTTTGGCCTACGTGGGATGACGCGATTGCACAGCGTATTGTTGAATGCTTGCGTCAAGAGCCTGATGAGCAGGTGCGAGAACGCCTAAGCGCCCTCACAACCGTATTTGGGGGAATGATGGGCTAACGGTGTTGAAGTTACCCCCGTCCCAAAAAAATATGCTCACGATGGTAGGCCATCTGTGACAGGTCGGGCGGGTAGGCGTCTGGCAAGTGGATTTGTTTGCCTTCGTACTGGGCGAAGTTGACGTCGCTGATGGTGCTTTTCAGCTTTTTGATACGCGGAGAAAGTAACATTTCCAGCGAGTCGTTGAAGCTAATGAGTCCCATATCAAAGGCTTTGTCATGCAGGTTGGACAGGCAGAGACCGTTGCTGGGGTTGAGGCGGTGTTCTGCTGCCGTTTTCCACGGGCGAATGTGGCTGGCGACCAGCAGCGCGGGTTCTTCCAATCCGGTCACGCAGCAGCGCTCTCCATAGTTGCTGAGCACGCGTTTGCGGAATAGCTGCTGCCCAATACGTGTTTTCACCTGAGCGAGGCGTTCACTGCCGTGATAGTCAAGGATTTCGCTCTCGTTAGCTTGGAACGGTGATGGGGTTGGCATCGGCGGCGTCGCTCCTGCTTCGAGCGATACCATTACCTGTTGGCACTGCTGTTCAAATAACTCGGGATTGCTGTCCATCTCCTGCCACAGCGCGCGGTCAGCGTTGGATGCGCCGCGCAAGCCAGTACGACCTGAATCGATAATAAACGGATCAAGACTGGCGAGATTGACTAGCTTCATCGCCAGTGCGGAAGGCGTGCGGTTAATCAGCTTGGCGTAGCGGATAATATCGGGATTACGCGAATGCAGTCTGCCAAACGGTAGCTGACTGTACAGGGTGAAGGCGATCAGTAACTGATCTCGCGTCCAGTGGTTGGTGGCAGCCATGCGTGTGTCGTCCGTTCGTTAGCGCATTCGGTTAGTGATAGCGCTAACTATGCCAGGTCAGCCGGTAAAATGCATGTGCTTGACTCCGGCTGGATAATTGGTGCGGGCTGCGCTAACGTTCTGACAGTTTCCCTATCATGATGCCGAGAGACTATGTTCCGTACTTCTATTCCCTTATTTCGTCCCCTGTGTGCATTGGCTCTGCTGGTGCTGGCCGGCTGTGCCAGCAAGACTACGACGATGCCAGAATCGCGACCCGCGGATGTTCGTGCCCAGCTACTTAAGCTGTTGCCTGACAACGTGAAAGATCGTCAGGGTTGGGCGACCGATATCGCCACGGCATTTACTGCGCAAGGTCTTGAACCCAGTAATGAAAACCTGTGTTCGGTACTGGCGGTCACCGAACAGGAGTCGACGTTTAACGCCGACCCACAGGTGCCGAATTTATCGAAAATTGCCTGGCAGGAGATCGACCGCCGTGCGGAGCAGGTCCATGTGCCAGCGTTTCTGGTGCGTACTGCACTGCTCATCAAATCCCCTAACGGAAAAAGCTACAGCGAACGGCTTGATAAGGTACGCACGGAAAAAGAGCTCAGCGCGATCTTTGATGATTTCATCGACATGGTGCCGATGGGGCAGACGCTGTTCGGTCGGTTAAACCCGGTACATACCGGCGGGCCAATGCAGGTGAGTATTAAGTTTGCCGAAACCTATACAAAAGGCTACCCGTATACCGTTGATGGCACGATTCGTCAGGAGGTGTTTAGCCGTCGTGGCGGGATGTACTTTGGCATCAAACACCTGTTGGGCTATCCGGCGCATTATCCGCAGTCGATATACCGATTCGCCGATTTCAACGCGGGTTGGTATGCGAGCCGAAATGCGGCGTTCCAGCGTGCTGTTAGCCGTCTGACAGGGATCAAACTGGCGTTGGATGGTGATTTAATCAACTATGGTTCGGATAAAGCCAGCGCTACGGAACTGGCGGTGCGCGCGTTGGGGAAACGGTTGGATATGAGTGATAGCGCAATCCGTCGTGCGCTGGAGAAGGGCAATAGCCTAGATTTTGAAGACACCAGCTTGTATGAGCGCGTCTTTGCGCTGGCGGATAAATCGGGCACGAAGGCACCGCGAGCCATCCTCCCGGGAATCACGCTGGAAAGCCCGAAGATCACCCGTAAACTCACCACGGCGTGGTTTGCTCAACGGGTCGATGAGCGCCGCCAGCGGTGTTTAGCGAGAGCTAAATAGGCAAACACCCTCTACCGAGGGCGTTGCCGTTATTACGGTGGGACGTGTATTAAACCGGCCACTGGCTGAGTTTGATGCCGCGTTCTTGTGCGTTCTCGCGGAAATCTTCCAGCATCGTGCGGACATCGGGGTCGATGTAGTCGGCGTTGTCGTGCTCGACAATTACAACGCTGTTGGCGGGGATCTTGTTGAGCAAGCCTTGCAGACGGGGGTTGTGTACAAACGTCAGATTCTGCTGAAAGCTCAGGACAAAGTGATCGCCGTAGCGTGTGAGCTGCATCGCGTTGCGGTGGCTTTTATAAATGCTGAACGCCAACTGGGTCATGATGCCAAGCCCGATGCCTGCCAGCATCCCAAACACGATGATCCCGATGACGGTCGCGGCGAAAGGCACGAACTGCTGTAACCCCTGACGCCACAGCAGCAGGAACTGTTGCGGAGAAGCCAGCTTATAGCCGGTATACAGCAACACGGCTGCCAGACTGGCAAGTGGGATGACGTTGAGCAAATCGGTCATGAACAGGCCGCAAAGCAGCAGCAGCGCGCCGTGCAGCAGGATGGAGAACTTGGTACGCGCGCCTGCGCTAACGTTAACGGAGCTGCGTACGATGACGGCTGTAATCGGCAGTCCCCCCAGAAAACCACTCACCATATTCCCGATACCCTGTGCGCGCATCTCTTTATCCGGTGAGGGCGCCGGATGCTGCGGGCGTATTTTCTTCAGCGCTTCCTGACTTAATAACGTTTCCAGACTCGCCACCAACGCCAGCGTCACCGCGACGACATACACCGCCGGGTTCTTCCACGCCTGCCAGTCAGGGCGGGTCATCTCTCCCATCAGCTGTTCCAGATTGCCAAATTCCGGCAGGACAATACGTGGCAGGTTATTGATCATTTCGGGGGACAGACGATCGCCGTAGACGGTAAACAGTCCACCAAAGAGAACGGCGACCAGCGGGCCGGGAAGCCAGCTCAATGCGCTGATTTTCTGCACCGGCTTGGTGGTCCAGAGCCAGAGAATCGCCAGCCCGATCAGACAGACAGTCTGCGCGCTGGCGGAGAATCCGGGTTCGGAAGCGTCGAAGAGCGATGTTAAATCGTCCTCGCCGTCCGAGCCGAAGGCGAGCGGGATTTGCTGAATAATCAGCAGGATGCCGATGGCAGACAGCATGCCTTTAATCACGGTGCCGGGGATGAGCGTAATGAAACGCCCGGCGCGCAGCAGGCCCAGAATGCATTGCAGCACTCCTGCGAGCATGATCGCCAATAGCAAGGCTGAAAACGATCCCAGGCTGGCGATAGAGCCGGAGACGATAGTGACCAAACCGGCGGCTGGGCCGCTGACGGCATAGCGAGACGGGCTGAATAGGGTGACGACGATGCCGCCGACGACGCCGGTCAACAGACCGACAAAAGGAGGAAGACCACTGGCCTGCGCGATACCGAGGCTCAGCGGCAGGGCAACAAGGAAGACGACGAGCCCTGCGGGGATATCATGTCGGAGTGTACTCAGGTTCATGGGGATGCCTCCTGTTCCTGGGCGTGACGGTGGATGAGTTCTTTCAGGTGACCGCTATGCAGGTCGTAGACGCAGCCGAAAACATCAAGTTCGACACCATTGCGCCAGGCTTTCTGCACCGGTTCACAGGCGATCAGGTGGGCGAACTGTGCCAGCACGTTGGCTTCCACCAGCTGGTTTTGGCGTGTGTTTTCATCGGCACCGCTATCTTGCGAGGCGACAATATGCGGTGAAAGCGCCTGACGCAGATCTGTGATGCGGCGGGAAAGGGCGGAATCCTCCTGAGCGAGCCCCATGTCGGGTAGGTTCACCGCCGCCTGAACACCGCCACAGCCATAGTGGCCGCAGAGCACGATACGGGAAACATGCAGGTATTCGAGGGCATATTGCAGCACGCTCATGAAGTTATCGTCATCAGCGACCACCATATTCGCAATGTTGCGGTGAACAAAAAGCTCGCCGGGCGCAGAGCCCGTTAGCACTTCGGCAGGCACTCGACTGTCTGAACAGCCGATCCAGAGTGAATGGGGCGTCTGGCCCTGCGTGTGCTTTCTGAAATAGTGGGGATGGCGTTGGCGACGCAGCGTAGCCCAACTGCGATTTTTGGCTAATAGGGGTTTTAATGTCGTCAAATTAAACTCTCTTTTTTAGAAAACACAGGGATATTTCCCGCTCAGTTGAGTAGGAAGAGGGAACCATTAATTCTTAGCCTCCACTTAATTAAGTTCGGCATAATTAAATTTAGTTCTGGTGTTTTCTAAACTGTGATGCTTATTGAGATTTTTCTTATGTTTTATTTGTTTATTATATAAATGATAATTTATTCAATTCATTTAAAAACAATGTCTTGCAATTTAATTTCTTGTTATAAGAAAAAGCTATTTTACGTCGCCTGATTTTAAATTAGGTATTTAATGTTGCATTGATATGGCAATTTATATTCTTATCACCGTGCCTTTTTATATAAAGTAATGCGTTATTGACATCCACTTTAATTAGTTAATTAAAGCGACTGGGGTACCAATTACAATTATGTTTGGAAATATAAAATAGATTTTATCTCTATTAACCCAATATAAAGTGTGGAAATAAAGAGAAGAGATATAGAGGGGGAAATGATGAGGGATATACGGGATATATCGTCTAAATAATGTGGTGGAGCCGGGCTATATTGCCCGGCTAAAAGGGCAGAAGACGTCTGTTGTTGGTTTATGACCTACCTTGATAGCAGTGCTTGCTGCAAAGGTTGTTGTAACGTCTGCTGTGGTGCGCTGTCGTCAACCTTGAAGCGGCTGACCAGCGATTCCATTTCAATCGCCTGCTCATCCAGCAGTTGGCTGGCAACGGAGGCCTGAGAAACCAGCGTCGCATTCTGCTGCGTGACCATCTCCAGTTGGCTGAGCGCTTCGTTAATCTGTGCGATACCCAGTGACTGTTCATCGGCGGCGACGGCGATTTCATTCACTAGATCGCGCACTTTACGCGTGCCGGCGACGATATCGTTAATCCCCTTGTTCGATTGGTTCACCAGCTTCGTGCCTTCGCTGACGCTGGCAATACTGTCGGCGATGAGCGCGCGGATTTTGCCTGCTTCGTCTGCACTGCGTTGTGACAGTTGACGTACTTCCGCCGCAACGACCGAGAACCCACGACCATGCTGGCCCGCCCGCGCGGCCTCGACCGCTGCGTTCAGCGCCAGCAGGTTGGTCTGAAAGGCAATGGCGTCAATAGCGGTAACTACCGCGTTCACGCGCTGGCTGGCATCCTGAATTCTTTCCATCGCGCCGCTGGCAGATTCGGTAATGGTTCCGACGCGGTGCGCCTGATCGTCCACCTCCGTCGTCAGTTGGCGTGCTTGTCCGGCAAAGTCAGCGGTTTGTTTTACTGTGACGGTAATCTCTTCCATGCTGCTGGCGGTTTGCACCAGCGATGCGGACTGTTCTTCGGTACGCTGCGCCAGATCCTGGTTGCCGTTAGCGATCTCGCTGCTGGCGCGCCCGATGGTCTGCGAGCTGTGCTTAATACTCACCACCATATCGGCGATGTTTTCCAGCGAGGCGTTATACGCCTGATTCAGCTGCGAAAGCTCGTCGGTGCCCGGCACGCGTAGACGGCGTGTAAGATCCCCACCCATTTCACGAATGGTGGTCAGGGTTTGCTGCAGTTGCTCGTTGATGCTGCGCATAACCATGGAAGCAAGACCAAGCGCCATGAGCAGAGAAATCAGCGCGCCGGCCAGATAGCTAATCCAGGACTGACGGGCCTCGGCGGCTAAGGCATTCACCTGTGCTGCCAGATCGTTGGTGGCGAGTTGTTCAACCTTTTTCAACTCATCGATTTTCGCCGTTTGCTGGTTAAACCACTGGCTGGCATCAATGCCAAAGTTACCGCCAGGAGAAGCGATGGCCTTATTGCGCATCTGAAGTGCGTTTTGTGCGGACGGATTGCTGAGCGCCTGTTCAAAAGCCTTGCGCAGGTCGGCATTGGCGAACATGTTATAGGCCGTGATGTAAGCGTCTCCCCGGCCAACCATCTGATTCAAACGCTCGAACATACCGGTAGCAAAGCTATTGGCAGAGAATGTGTTGGAGAGCACGGCGCGTTCGAGTCCAGCCTGCTCTTTAACATTCAGCAGGTTGTAATAGGCCGCTAGCCGTTGGGCAATACCGCCGTCGCTGACCAGATGAGTCATATCCCCGACAATATTCAGCAGATAGCTGACGGAATCGGAATAGTAGCCGAGCGCCTGAGTGACAGATATCGATATGCTATCGACATTGCGGCGATGTTCGCCGATCTGTTGCACTTTCTGCGAAATTTTGCTGAGTTCTTCGCTGACTGCCGCCCCTAATTCATCCTGACTCAGGTTAGCGGTAGTTTGCTCTAGCTCCTGCTGTGCCCGATCGGTGGCCTGCCGCTGAGTAGCAAGCTCTGGACCAAAATTTTTCCCCTGACTGCCAAAATAGCCCGCGCTCAAACCGCGCTCACGCTGTAGCTGGTGGGCGAACTCGCCCGCGTCGCGCGCCAGCGTAATGAGTTTCGCCATCCGCATCATTTCATTTTCGGTGCTGCGGCGCTCCATTACGCCGGAAAAACTGAACCACAACAGAGCAAGGATGGGAGGGAGAAGGGCAAGAATGAACTTACTACGGATTGAGATGTGATGAAGGGATTTCATAGGTGTGCTCCATAGCCTGCAAGTAGTCCGTTCCTGACATGTGCAGTGTGCAAAAGTAGACAGGGGTTTATTTTAGTTTCGGCCTAATAAGGCAATGGTTTAGCGCTCACCCCATCATTCCCTTAAAAAAACCATGCCTATTTTTCTTACCACCATGACAATGAAAATATATTACTTATTATTTAATTAGTTATATTCTCATTTCTCTTTTTTTTGCAACAAGATCGTTAACTTATAATACGCATAAGGTGGTATTTATTTTTGCCACTGTATAGGTATTTTTACAGACTAGATGACGGTAAGCAGCATTGTGATGTTAACCAGTGAAATCAGGGCCAGAAAAAAGATAACGATCTGAAAGGCGTAGCGAGAAGGTTTCATAGAGACTCCTGATACGGCGGGCGACAGCGCACCCGCCGTGAAGAGGTAAAGAAGGGATCAGAACCATTGGCCAAAGCGGCGGATATAGGCGCGTTTGACCAACTGAGCGACGGTGCAGTAGCCAATCAGCGTGGCGGCCAGCCAGGGGAAATATTCCCACGGTAGCGGCTGCAACCCGACCAGCGGCCCCAGCGGAGAGAACGGCAGATAGATGCCCATCGCCATCACCAGCCCGGTCATCAGCATCACTGGCAGCGCTGCTGTACTCTGAATGAACGGGATCTTCTGGGTGCGCAGCATGTGCACCACCAGCGTTTGTGACAGCAACCCCTCAACGAACCAGCCTGACTGGAACAACGCCTGATGTTCTACGCTGTTGGCGGCAAATACGAACCACATCAGCGCGTAGGTGGTAATGTCAAAAATCGATGACGTCGGCCCGATACACAGCATGAAGCGACCAATATTTTTGGCATCCCATTTACGCGGTTTACGCAGGAATTCCTTATCCATTTTGTCCCACGGCAGCGACAGCTGGGAGATGTCATACATCAGGTTCTGAATCAGCAGATGGATCGCCAGCATCGGCAGGAACGGAATAAAGGCGCTGGCGACCAGCACCGAAAACACGTTGCCGAAGTTGGAACTGGCGGTCATGTTCAGGTATTTGATGATATTCCCGAACGTTTCGCGCCCTTTGATGACCCCTTCCTCCAGCACCATCAGATTCTTTTCCAGCAGAATGATATCAGCCGACTCTTTGGCGATATCCGTGCCAGTATCGACAGAAATCCCGATATCGGCATCGCGCAGGGCGGGTGCATCGTTGATACCGTCGCCTAAAAAACCGACCGTATGACTATTGCCTTGCAGCGCTTTCAGCACGCGAGATTTTTGTAGCGGCGTCAGCCGGGCAAAAATAGTGCGCTGTTCTACCAGTACGCCGAGCTGCTCATCGCTGAGCGCATCGATAGCGTTCCCCTCCAGTACCTCACCCGGTTCTAGCCCGACATCGCGGCAGATTTTGCTGGTAATAATCGCGTTATCGCCCGTCAGGACTTTAACCGTCACGCCGTTTTCATGCAGGGCGCGAATGGCGGCAGAAGCGCTTTCTTTTGGCGGATCGAGGAACGTCAGCAGGCCGCAGATGGTCAGGCCGCGTTCATCCTCGGCGCTGAGCGGCAGCGTGCTGCCCACCGGACTCAGCTCACGGGTGCCGATCATCAGCACGCGAAACCCTTGCTGATTGTAGCTTTCTGCCAGCGTTTTCAGCGTATTACGGCGTTCATCGTCCAGTTCATAGCGCTGTCCGTTTTCACTCACGTGCGTGGCGACAGACAGCATTTCTTCTACCGCGCCTTTGCAAATCAGGCGTTGCTGGTCATACTCATCGGCAACGATGATGGACAGGCGGCGGCGAATAAAATCAAACGGCAGTTCATCGATTTTGCGATAGCGGCCCAGCGCGGCAATAGCGGAATTACGGCGACCAAACTGCATGATGGCCTGATCCATCAGGTTTTTCATGCCGCTCTGGTGTGCGCTGTTGAGCCAGGCGAGTTGCAGCACGCTCTCATCGATCTGACCCTGCGTATTCAGGTGATGCTCAAGGATGATGCGATCCTGCGTTAACGTGCCGGTTTTATCGGTGCACAGCACATCCATCGCACCAAAGTTCTGAATCGCGTTCAGGCGTTTGACCACGACTTTACGCCGCGCCATGGCAATCGCGCCTTTTGCCAGATTGGACGAGACAATCATCGGCAGCATTTCCGGCGTCAGGCCGACCGCGACCGCCAGAGCAAACAGGCTGGCCTCCATCCAATCGCCTTTTGTGAAGCCGTTAATCAGCAGCACGACGGGTACCATCACGATCATAAAGCGGATCAGCAGCCAGCTTACGCTGTTCACGCCGCGATCGAAGGCGGTTTGGGAACGGGTGCCGACGATGGATTTTGCCAGAGAGCCAAAGTAAGTATGGCTGCCGGTCGCCACGACGATGGCCGTTGCTGTACCGCTGGAAATGTTGGTTCCCATCAGGCAGATGTTGGATAACGCCAGCAGATCGCTTTCGCCGACGCAGCCCGTGGGCTGGCAGCCTTTGGCGCTGATATCGCTGAACACGTCGTATTTTTCGATCGGCAGTGATTCACCGGTCAGTACCGCCTGACTGACGAACAGATCGCGTGATTCCACCAGCCGAACATCCGCTGGCACCATATCGCCGGCGGAAAGGGTCAGAATATCGCCGGGCACCAACTGCTGAAGCGGGATCTCCTGCATGACGGCGGTGGCGCTGGCATGAGGGCGGCGCAGTACGGTGGCCGTTGTCCGCACCATGGATTTCAGCGCTTCTGCGGCTTTATTGGTCCGAAATTCCTGCCAGAAGCGCAGCAGGCCGCTCAGACTCACCATCACCAGAATGATGATCACGCCGGTGAGCGACGTCTCTTCGTTATGGCGCAGCGGTAGCCAGTAATCGGTGAAAAAGCTGATAGCGGCCAGCGCTGTCAGCACGTAAATAAATGGGTTATTAAACGCGGCGGCTAACTGCACCAGCGCGTGCGGCGCTTTCTCGTGGGCGACGCGGTTTTCGCCATAGGTTTGCTGACGCTCAATGACGTCATCATGGCTTAAGCCGTGCAGGTGGGTATTCAGGTTAGCCAGCGTTTGGTCGAGGCTGTTTTGCGCCTCGCGGGCAATCGCAAAAGTGGCCGTGGGGGTTTTACGGGCGCGGCGATACCCCGTTTGCGTGATCATATCGGTCATGATGCTGCTCTCTTAATGTTGCCTGTCCGCCACGCACGGGCGCGCATCCCGGATAAAGGGACGTAAAGCGGAGAAGAATAAAGGTATTAAGGGAGGTAAACGGCGCAGGCAGAGAGAACAGAGGGGTCGAGGAAGAAGACGGTCCTTATTCTAACGGATGCGGTTTACCGGGCCATCGAGGGTGCTCGTCCATGTTGTCTCCTTATCGCCGTATGGCGAGATATAAAATAAACAGCGTCGTCGGCTGATGAAACACATTACCTAGAAACAAAGTACGTAGAAATTGAGTACGTAAAAATTGAGTACGCAGAAACACTGTACATAGTTTAGTGGTGCAACAATAACCCCGTTTGCCTAAACCGTACGTCAACGTTTGTTCATGAGTCAGATCGAATGGACTTGTCGCCCCGCCGGGTAGCCAACGGGGCGGATGGGGATTAGTGAATTCTCAGTAAGTTGTCCTGATTGACTTTGAAGAAACGAACCGCATCGCGCAGTTGTTCGCCCTGCTCCGTCATGGCGTGCGCCGCCGTGGCGGATTCTTCAACCAGCGCGGCGTTCTGCTGGGTAACCCGATCCATTTGTTCTACTGCCACGCTAATCTCTTTGATGCCGATATGCTGCTCGTTGGAAGCCTGAGAAATCTCCGCCACGATATCGGTGACCTTTTTCACTGACAGTACAATCTCCGACATCGCCTGGCTGGCTTTGTCTGCTCGCGCAGAGCCGTCGGTAATCTTCTCGACGGTGCCTTCGATCAGCGTTTTGATCTCTTTGGCGGCGTTGGCGCTCTTCTGTGCCAGTGTCCGTACTTCGCCCGCCACAACGGCAAAGCCTTTCCCTTCGCTGCCCGCTCTGGCTGCTTCTACTGCGGCGTTCAGGGCAAGGATATTGGTCTGGAAAGCGATCCCTTCGATCACGGCGATAATATCGACGATCTTCTGTGAACTGTCGGAGATCTCATGCATGCGCTTGAGCATGTCGTCCACGATAAGCCCACCCTGAGAAGCGGTTTCCGAGGTTTGCTGCGCCAGCTGGCTGGCTTCCTTGGCGTTATCCGCATTCTGGCGCACGGTGTGTGTCAACTGCTGCATATTGGCCGATGCCTGAATCAGCGAGGCAGCCTGCTCTTCGGTACGCTGCGACAGGTCGCTATTGCCCTGAGCAATCTCGCTGGATGCCAGCGAGATGGATTCACTGCCGCTCATGATGGTATGCACGATGCCCATCAACTGTTGGTTCATGTAGTTGATAGAAGCCAGCAGGCTGCTGTTGTCCCCTTGGCGCAGTTTGATTTCCGTTGTGAGATTACCGGAGGCAATCTCGGTCATGATTTCCTGTGCGTAATGTGGGTCGCCGCCGAGCTGGCGTGAAATATTGCGTGAGATAATGGTGGCGATAACGGCGGTCGTCAGCAGAGCGAGCAGCAGCAATCCCCAAACATAGTACTGTGATGTCCGATAAGTCGAATCGGCGCTGGCGACGATATCTTTTGCCGTCGCCACCTCCATATCCACCAGCTTGGCCAGATCTTTCATTAGCTGGCTACGATACTTAGAGGAGCTTGCGCCGCTGATTTTGCTCGCCTCTGCCAGATCGCCCCGGTTCACGGTATCAATCAGCGTGGCATTGACCGAGTTAAAGCCGGAGAAATTATCGCCGATGATTTTGATCAGCGCTTTTTTATCCTCGCTGTTGGCAACGGTTTGGTAATTCTTAAACGCAGCAAGGAAAGCATCGGCGTTTTGCAGTAATTCTTTGCGGTGGCCTTCGCGCTCTTCGGGCGTTTTGGAGTCGATATACTGTATTTGCTGTAATCGCGTTTCAGACAATGTGCCGCGCATTTCCAAACTATATCGCACGCCAGGCAGGCTGTTGCTGCTTAATTCAACAATACGGCTGTTATTAACGCTAAGCTGAAGTAGTGAGACCACACCTAATAGTAGCATCATGGCTACCAGGACGGAAAACCCGAGTAATAACTTAGAAAATACTGTGAGTTGAGAAAATTTCATCGCTATTCTTATTGATTATTAGAGAGAAGGTAATAGTGATAACGGCAAATAAAATAAGATCTTTATAATGCGTAATTCGATAAAGAGAGTAGAGGATGTAAACGGGATTTAATAATAAAAAACTTAATTTTATCGATAGTAAATTCTGATTGTTTTTTGTTTTTAACTATTTTATTTTAAATTGAGCGAATGGTTGTTAAACATTGTTTTAATAAATTTTTTTATTTTTAATGTGAAGGTTGGATAATTCACAAATAGGGAAAATAAAATGTGATAGCCATCAATAATCGATAATTATTTATACCCGTCATACTTCAAGTTGCATGTGCGTTGGCTGCGTTCAGTCACCCGAATCACTTACTCAAGTAAGCTCATCGGGATTCCTTCGCTTGCCGCCTTCCTGAAACTCGAATTATTTAGGGTATGTGACTTAAAAATAATGATAATAAGTAACAGGATTCATTAGTTAAATGACAAATTATTTCTTTTTGATCGCTTCAACAATAATGACACAGCGGTAATGTCATTACCGCTGCACGATGATGCTTAGCGCAAAGTATGCCTTAGTCCAGATAGAACACCGGTTCCAGCGCATCGCTAACCGGGCTGTTATCGGGATTGGAGGGCATGACGTCGCTCATGTGCTTCCACCAGCGCTGGCAGACTTCCGTTTGTGCAATCGCTTCCCAGCGTGCTTCGGATTCGACCTCGACATAGCCGAACAGCAGATTGCGCTGTTTATCCAGAAAAATACTGTAGTGGTGCGCGCCGTGGTTTTTCAGCACTTCGGCCAGTTCCGGCCAGATAGGGTTGTGGCGATGTTGGTATTCATCGTGGCAGTCAGGAAAAACCGACATCACAAAAGCCTTACGCAACATGGATGAGTCCCCTGTAATCGTTAGCAGAACGCCACGACGTGAGGCCGTGGCGGTTTGAGGTTGAAGGTCATTTTATGCTGAAAATAATTTATGCTTAAAACTCGCTACACGCGCAGCGCGGCTTCCATGGGGGTGACGCCGAAACGTTTACCCAGTGCGATAAGCTCTTCGGTTGAGATTGTCTGCTTCTTACCGCCCATCGATATCACTTTCACCATCACTTCGGCGGATTTTTCTGCGGTATCGATCAGGCCGAAGGCCTCGTCCAGCGTCGGGCCGGTGCCGAAGATGCCGTGGAAGGGCCACAGAACCAGTGAATGACGCTTCATTTGCTCGGAGGTGGCATCGCCAATGGCGTCGGTGCCCGGCACCATCCACGGCACAATGCCCACGCCGTCCGGGAAGACCACCAGACACTCTGTGCTGCCTTCCCACAGTTCACGGGTGAATTTAGCCGTATCCAGCTCCAGCACATAGCTCAGGGCGATCAGGTTGGTCGCGTGGCAGTGCATGATGACGCGGTCGCGCCCGTGGGTCACGCCCATACGCACAATGTGCGACTGGAAATGCGAAGCCAGTTCAGACGTCGGCAGGCCGCCGTTGGTGAGCCCCCAAAAAATGCGGTAGCCTTTGCCGTCACTATCAACCTGCAATACCACCAGCGAATCGGCGGGATCCAGTTGAACGTTGCGGAAAAATTTGCCGGAGCCAGTGACGATAAACCAGCAGTCTGCCAGCGCCGGCATCGGCTGTGATAGCGCTTCATGGCGCGGCTGCGGGTAGAAATCGCTTTCATAAGGCGTCACATCCTCAGCCGTCAGGCGCAGGCTGACGTTACCGCCGTTACGTTCGTCCCAGCCTTTGAGCCACATGTCGCTGGTGGCTTTAATCATTCCCTGTACAAACCAGGAAGAGAGAATTGCTTGCATAGTCTTACCCTTGACGTTGAGTGAGGATGGTTTCTTCATACTGACGCACCTGTTGCAGCCATTCGCTGCCCGGAAGTACGTCATGACGCTGGCAGTAGTGTTCCCACACTGCCTGCCACGGCAGCGATTTTTGCTCTTCCAGTAGGGCCAGACGCGCGGTGTAATCGCCGTTTTGTTCCAGTTTGCGCAGCGTTTCCGTGGGTTCCAGCAGCGCACGCAGCAGGGCTTTCTTCATATTGCGTGTGCCGATAACCCAGGCGGCGATGCGGTTGATAGAGGCATCAAAGAAGTCGAGCCCGATATGCACGCGATTAAGCAGCTTATGGCGTACGATTTCGTGTGCGATGGCCTGCGTTTCGTCATCCAGCAGCACCACATGATCGCTGTCCCAGCGTACCGGGCGGCTGACGTGCAGCAGCAGGCGCGGGACGTACAGAATGGCACTGGAGATCTTGTCGGAAATCACTTCGGTCGGGTGGAAGTGTCCGGCATCCAGACAGAGCGCAGTGCCGCGACTGGCTGCGTAGCCGAGGTAGAATTCATTGGAGCCGACGGTAAAGCTTTCCGCGCCGATTCCGAACAGCTTACTTTCCACCGCGTCAATATGGTGTGCCTGATCGAGCGGTTCAGCGATGATCTCATCCAGTGCGCTGAGTAGCCGTTGGCGGAACGCCAGACGATCGATGGTTAAATCTTTCATGCCGTCCGGCACCCAGATGTTCATCACGGATGGCGTACCGAGTTCGCGACCGAAGTAGGCAGAAATCCGGCGGCTGGCCTGACAGTGTTCAATCCAGAAGCGGCGTACTTTTTCGTCCGGGTGCGACAGGGTAAAACCGTCTGCGCTCAGCGGATGAGAAAAGCAGGTCGGGTTAAAATCCAGCCCGAGCTGGTGGCGCTTGGCCCATTCAACCCAGGTGCGGAAATGCTCGGGGGCTATCTCGTTACGGGCGACGGGCTGCGCGGATTCCAGATAGATGGCGTGCAGGTTCAGCCGCTTGGGGCCGGGGATCAGCGCAAAGGCCTGTTCCAGATCGGCACGCAGTTCATCCGGCGTACTCGCTTTGCCGGGGTAGTTGCCGGTGGCCTGAATGCCGCCAGTCAGCGGCCCGCCAGTGTTCTCGAATCCGGCCACATCATCACCCTGCCAGCAGTGCATTGATACCGGAATCTGATCGAGCTGTTCCAGCGCAGCTTCTACGTCAATATTCAGGCTGGCGTAACGCGCTTTCGCCAACTGCCAGGCGGTTTCAATTGGTGTGCTCATTGCGTGGTCTCCTTTTTGCCCTTTGGGGCGGTTTCTGGCTGGCTGAGCGCCTGAAAACGACGCCAGTGCCCGGCAAAATCACTCTCCGCACGCGGGATATAGCGATGCAGAGGGAAGTTATGAGTCAGCATGTGCCGGAATGCGGCAAGGTCGGCGACGGCGCCCAGCGCCATCAGCTGGCAGCCGATATTGCCAAGCGTCGAGGCTTCGACCGGCCCAGCCAGAACCGGAATCTGGCACACATCGGCGCACAGCTGGTTCAGGAAGGCGTTCTGGCTGCCGCCGCCGACAATGTGCAACTGGCGGATCGGTGCGTGGCGCAGTTCGCCCAGTTCCAGCACCACCTGTCGGTAGAGCAGCGCGAGGCTGTCAAAGATGCAGCGTGCCAGCTCGGCATCGCTTTGGGGCACGGGCTGGCCGTGCTCACGGCAATAGTCGCGGATCGCCTGATGCATAGACGGTGGATTGATAAAGCGCTCGTCATTCGGGTTAATCAGGCTGGCGAAGGCGGGCAGGGCGGCGGCAGACTGAATCAGCGCGCCTAACTCCTTGATGTCACGTTCCTGGCAAACCCGCTGTAGCAGCCACAGGCCCATGATGTTTTTCAGCACCCGATAGGTACCGTCCACGCCACCTTCGTTGGTGATATTGGCGGCCAGCGCCTGCGGACTGTTAAACGGCGTGTCGCTCTCAATGCCCATCAGCGACCAGGTGCCGGAGCTGAGATAAGCGCTGTCACGGCTCTGCAATGGCGCGCCGACCACCGCGCTGGCGGTATCGTGCGTGGCGACGGCGGTGACGGGAATTTGCCGTCCGCTCGGTGCTGTCCAGTTTCCCACTGCGTGCCCCGGCTGCACGGGTTCGCTCAGCCAGCGGCGTGGGACACCCAGATAATCCAGCAGCGTGCCGTCCCAGGTTTTCTTTTCCAGATTAAGTAGTTGGGTCGTACTGGCGTTGGTGTATTCGCAGATCAGATTCCCCGTGAGGCGATAGTGAAAATAGTCAGGGATCATCAGCAGGTGTGCTATCTGATTCAGGTTTTCAGACGGCGCATCGCACAGCGCTTTAAGCTGGTACAGCGTATTAAACGGCAGAAATTGAATACCGGTACGCTGATAGATCGCCTCACGCCCCAGTTCGGCAGTGACGGTAGCCATCACGCCGTCGGTGCGGTGGTCGCGATAGGAATACGGCAAACCAATGCGCTGCCCGTCCTTATCGAGTAGCACATAGTCCACGCCCCAACTGTCGATCCCAATGCTATCCGGAGCGATACCCATGGCATCGATTTGGTGTAACCCCATGAGGATATCGCGTTCCAGCGCGGCGAGATCCCACTGGTGATGGTTGTCCTGAAACACCAGCGTATTGCTGAAACGGTGAATTTCTTTCAGCGTCAGATGCTGCGTTGCGGTGTGTAAGGTTGCCAGCATGACCCGACCACTGGATGCACCTAAATCCACCGCCACGATATTCTTCACCGCCATAGCCGCACTCCTTATTGTTGGATGTGTTGCAGTGTAAAGAGCGGCAACCGCAGCCACCTTCCTATGAGTGCCATCAACAACAGGCGGCTGGCAAAATGACAAAGCTGACCGTGAAAGGGCTCACAATCTGGGAAATTATTCAGGAAATAACCACGAAAAAATCAGGGGAAAAGCGGTGTGATCCTTACCACACTTCAATCAATTGGGCGGTGCGATCTTAAAAAAAGAGCAGCCAGACGGCACGTGGGTGACGGTAATTGAAGGTCGGTTCTGTGGCTTCTGGCTACCCTTTTTCAAAGGCCGCATTTTTGCCAGAGGCTGAATGGAGAACTGAAATGACGTTACTTCGTGGTGATGATTTTTTTACTTCGCGTGCCGTAACGGTTGCGGTAGAACCGCGCACGCCGCAAACGGCGTTTCCTGAGCACTACCATGATTTCTGGGAAATTGTGCTGGTGGAACAGGGCGCTGGCGTCCATGTGTTTAACGATCAGCCCTATGCGCTGTGCAGCGGTTCGGTGTTCTTTGTTCGCGATAACGACAGGCATCTGTTTGAAGACGTGGAAGGGCTGTGCCTGACCAACATGCTGTACCGCTCGCCGCGCGGGTTTCGCTTCCTTTCCGACATCGCCGCATTCTTGCCATATGGCCCGAACGGCGAGTGGCAGGGGCAGTGGCAGGTGAATGCGGTGGGGATGCAGCAGTTGAAGCAGTCCTTGAACAGCCTGGCTGAATTAGCGCAGAGCGATGCGCCGGAAGCGATTGCCGCCAGTGAGAGCCTGTTTCTGCACATTCTGGTGCAGTTGCGTCAGCAGTGCTTCCAGACGCAGGCCAATGGCTCCGAGCGTCAGGGAGTGCAGGCGCTGTTGGGCTGGCTGCAAAACAACTACAGCGAAGAGGTGAACTGGGGCAGTCTGGCCGATCAGTTCTCGCTACCGCTGCGCACGCTGCATCGCCAGCTCAAACAACACACTGGTATGACGCCACAACGCTATCTGAATCGGTTAAGATTACTGGAGGCTCGTCGGCGGTTGCAGCAGAGTGATGACTCTATCACCACCATTGCGCACGCCTGTGGATTTAGCGACAGCAATCACTTCTCGACGCAATTCCGCAAGGCATTCTCGCAGGCGCCTAAATCACTACGCCATCAGGCGTTTTCTCGTGAAGAGTAGGTAACGGCAACGACGGGTGAGGGAATGGCGACAGCAGTACGGGGTTTGAAATTACAGACTGAAGACTATTTCCTCACCGACAAGAATGCCGTGATGGTTGCCGAACGGCACCCGCAGCCGGCGTTTCCGTTGCATCATCATGATTTTGACGAACTGGTGATTGTCTGGCGTGGCAATGGCCTGCACCTCTGGAACGATGTGCCTTACCGCATTACCCGTGGCGATATGTTCTATGTCTCCGCGAACGATCGCCACAGCTATGAGTCCGTCAACGGGCTTGAGCTAGACAACATCCTCTATATCCGCAATCGTCTGACGTTATCTGCTGACTGGCAAATGTTACTGCCGGGCGGAGAACGTCCACAAAGCCAGCGTCACTGGTGTTTAGGCTCGGAAGGCATGGATACCCTTCGCGAGAAAGTGGATGCGCTGAGGCAGGAGTGCATGAAGTCGGATGCGCTGTCGTTGCAACTGAGTGAAGCGCTGCTGTTGCAGATTGCGCTGCTGGCGGCGCGCTACCGCCACACGCCGGATAATCCACAACTGGCCGATGCGCACCAGCTAGATATGTTGATGAATGCGCTGCGTGCCAGCATTGCAACACCGTTCCGTTTTGAAGCCTTCTGCGAACAGCACCACTTCAGCGCCCGCAGTTTACGTTCGCGCTTTAAAGAACAAACCGGCATGAGCGTGCCGCATTACCTGCGTCAACTGCGGCTATGCAAGGCGATGGAACTGCTGCGTTATGACCTGCAACCTATTGGCGACGTTGCCGCGCTGTGCGGTTTTGAAGACAGCAACTACTTCTCTGTGGTGTTCCATCAGGCGTTCGGCGTCTCACCCAGCGCCTACCGTCAGCGCTTCCTGAATGTGGAGTGACGGCGCTTTTTAGCTATTGGGTGCGATGAATCAATGACGGGTTAATAGTGGTAGCGGCAGGCGGCGAGCATCATGGCGTCATCGGTGATGGCATAAACCAAACGATGTTCTTCGGTGATACGGCGCGACCAGAAACCAGCAAGATTATGTTTAAGTGGCTCTGGTTTTCCTTTTCCCTCAAAAGGTGTTCTGCGCGTTTCTTTTATTAATTCATTGATCTTTTTGACCATCCGCTTATCGATGTCCTGCCAGTACAGGTAGTCTTCCCATGCTTCTTCTGACCAGATTAGTTTCACTCAATGATATCTCTTTCTTCGCCATTGCCAGCCTTAAGGCTCTCGATTGAGTTCATCAGTCTTTTTGCATTTGCTGGTGAACGCAGTAAATACGCGGTCTCCTCTAGAGAGTTATACTCTTCCAAAGACATCAGCACGCAGGCTTCACCATTCTGTCGGGTGATAAGTATGGGAGCACGGTCTTCGACCGTTTTCATCATGGTCGCCGATAGATTTTGTCGGGCTTCACTGTAGCTAATTGTACGCATTTTTACCTCCTGATATGTACTTATCATTGTACAATGTCGCCGCGTTTTTAACCACCCAATCTTTCTTCAACAGCGCTACTCCGCCACCGTTGAAAGCAGCAGGCGCGTGTAAGGGTGCTGTGGCTGATTGAAGATCTGCTCGACCGGCCCCGTTTCTACGATATCCCCATCTTTCATGACCGCGATGCGGTGGCTCATATGTTGTACCACACCCAGATCGTGGGAGATGAACAGCATGGTCAGCCCCAACTGGCGCTGCAACGCCACCAGCAAATCCAGCACCTGCGCCTGTGTCGTGACGTCCAGCGCCGATACCGGTTCGTCGCAGATCAGAATCTCGGGTTCTGAAGCCAGCGCCTGTGCGATGGAGACGCGCTGACGTTGCCCGCCGGACAGCGCTCTTGGACGGCGGCTCAGCAGATCGGGCGTCAAGCCGACATACTCCAGCAGCGTCAGAATGCGCCGCTGTTTCTCATCGTCGCTCAAATCGCGGCGCAAACGCAGCGGCTGGTTCAGAATCTGGGCGACGGTAAATTGCGGATCGAACGAACTGAGCGGATCCTGCGTGATCGTCTGAATGCGCGCGCGTAGCGGTCGGCGCTCGCGTTCTGTTAACGTACTCCAGGCATTGTCCGTGAGTCGAACTTCGCCGCTATCTGGCTTTTGCAGCGCCAGAATGACTTTCCCCAGCGTGGTTTTGCCGGAGCCGGATTCGCCGACGATGCCCAGCGTTTCGCCGCGTTTGATCTGGAGAGAAACCTGATTGACGGCCTGCATCCGGCTACCGTCTGGGCGCTTGAACGACACCGCAATCTGTTCCGCCGTCAGGACGATAGCGTCGTCGGTGTTGGTGTGATCCGCTGCCAGAGACGCAGGTGACGGCGCAATGCCGCTCTGCAACGGGTCGGCACCGGCCAACCATTTTCCACGGGTAGACGCGGTGGGTATCGCCGCCAGCAGCTTGCGGGTGTAGGGATGTGTCGGCGCTGACAGAATCTGCCGCGCCTCACCGCCTTCTACCAACGATCCTTGTTGCATGACGATGACGCGATCCGCCACCTCAGCGACGACGGCAAGATCGTGGGTGATCAGTAAAACGCCGTGCCCTGCCTGCGCCAATGCCGTGAACACCTTCAGCACCTGCTTTTGCACCGTGGCATCCAGCGCGGTGGTCGGCTCATCGGCAATCAACAGCTGTGGACCCGCCGCCAACGCGGAAGCGATAAGCGCACGCTGGCGCAGCCCGCCGGACAGCTCATGCGGATACTGCGCCGCGCGATTCTCTGGATCGGGAATGCCTGCCTTCGTCAGGAGTTCAGCGACGCGTGCGGGAACCTGCTGGCGAGGCAACAGGTGATGGGTCAGAATCGGTTCGGCGACTTCCTGCCCGATCTTGCGCAGTGGGTCGAGAGACACCAGCGCATCCTGCAAAACAAAGCCGATTTCACGGCCGCGAATCGCCCGCCAGTCGCGATCGGTCAGATAGCGTAAATCACATAGACTGCCGTCATGGCGCGTGAGCTCAATCGCGTTTGCCTGTACGTCAACGTTTTCACCGGCCAGACCCACCAGCGTGCGAGCGGTGACGGATTTCCCTGAACCCGATTCGCCGACCAGCGCCAGAATTTCTCCGGCATTCACCTGAAAAGAGAGGTTTTTAACCGAACGAATGGGGCCGAAAGGGCTGGGGAAGGTAACGCTCAGGCCGTCTACGCGCAGCAGCGGCGTCTTCGCGGACGCTTCTGAGGATGAATGAGAGGGGTGAGGAAGTGTATTCAGGCTCATCGTGCCTCTCCTTTTGCCAAAATGGCCTGTAAACGACGCCCCAGCAGCGTGATGGAAATCACCGACAGTGCGACGACGCTGGCGGGCAGCAGGCTGACCCACGGTGCGATATCAAGGAAGTTGCGTCCGTCAGCCAGTAGCGCGCCCCATTCGGCGGTCGGTGGCACGACGCCCAAGCCCAGAAAACTCAGCGCCGAGGCGGACAGCACCGCGTGGCCGACGCCAATGGTGGCGACAATCAGCAGCGGGCGCAGCGTATTGGGAATGATATGGCGGAAAACGATATACAGCGGGTGTTCACCCAATGCAATCGCGTGTTCGACATAGCCGGATAGCCTGACTTGCAGCACCTGAGAGCGAATTAAACGCGCATAGCCGGCAATCCCCGCCAGCCCAACGGCCAGCATGGTGTTTTCCGGTCCGCGTCCCAGAACGGCGATCACCAGCAGCGCCAGCAGTAGATCGGGAAACGCCAGCATGATATCCAGCAGGCGCACCAGAACCTGACGGATGCGCAGCGGCGCGAGCACTGATAGCGTGCCAAACAGCACGCCGCCGAAGCAGGCGATCAGCATCGCGCCGACGCCGATGCCCAGCGACAGCGAGGTGCCGTGCACGATGCGGGAAAAAATGTCGCGTCCCAGTTGATCGGTGCCGAACCAATAGGTGGCGTTCGGCGGCTGAAATACCGCGCCCATATCCATTTCATCGGCGGTACGACTGGTAAACAGCGAGGGGAAAAATACCGCCAGCGCCAGCAGGAAAACGATAGCGGCAGGCAATAGCGTCGCCGTGCTTAGCCACGGGCTGCGATAGGTTTTTCTTGAGGGCGTCTGCGTAAAGGGCATCGGTTCACTACTCATGGGCGCTCGCCTTCTTGCGTAAGCGGGGATCGATGATGAGATACAGCGCGTCCACCAGCAGGTTGATGACGACGAACAGGAATGCGGACAGCATGACGACACCCAGCACCAGCGGCATGTCGCGGTTTTCAATCGCGCTCAGCGTGACCTGCCCGATACCCGCGCGGCCAAAGACGGTTTCAGTCAGCACGGAACCACCAAGGACGCTTGCCAGTAAGGTGCCGGTCAGCGTTGAGGCCGCCAGCGCCGCATGGCGCAAACCGTGGCGGAAACGTAACCGGATTTCACTGACGCCGCGTGTGCGCACGGTGAGCGAGAACGGTTGGGAGAGTGCCTCTTCCAGACCGTCACGCAGTACCTGACTCAGAATCGCGGCAATCGGTAGACTCAACGTGATAACCGGTAGCACCAGCGACATCACGCCATCGTTGCCGGTGACCGGAAACCATTGCAGACGAAAGCTGAACAGGCTCAGCAGTACGATACCAATCCAGTAGACCGGCGTGCTAAGCAGCGTCAGCTCCAGCCAGGAAATGGTGGTACGCAGTGCACCATAGCGGCCTGCGGTCAGCAGCGCGCTGGTGATGGCAAGGAGCAACGCCAGAACCAGGCCGCCGAGCGCCAGCGGCAGGGTTTCATGCATCGCATCGCTAATCACGCTGCCGACCGGCAGACGATAGAGATAGCTGACGCCAAAATCACCCTGTAGCGCCTGTCCGCAGTAGCGCAGATATTGCACCCACAGCGGCTGGTCGAGCCCGAATTGTTTGATGAGTACGGCGCGATAGGCTTCATCCACCACGTTATCGCCGCCGCTAAGAATGGCGACCGGATCGCCGGGGATCAGTTTGACGGCAATAAACGTCAATGTGGCTGCGCCCCAGAGCACAGCCAGAATGGTGAAGAGACGTTTGCCTAACGCGGACAGATTAACGTTTAATCCAGACATCATAGAAGTTCGGTTTTGCGTTGGTGGCCCAGCCTATGCCCTGTACCTGCTTGGACAGGCCGAGTTGGTAGGCAGGAATGTACAGCGGAACCACATACGCCTGATCGATGACCTCACGCTGTATTTCGCTATAGAGCTGTTTACGCTCTGCTTCGCCCGCGCCGATGGCTTTTCTCAGCTTGTCATTCAGCACGCTGATGCGCGTAAAGTTGTTGCCGTTCGGTGGCGCATAGGCCGAATCGAAAACGGTACGCAGAATATCCGGTTCTGCACGCACGAAGAAGTTGGAGGCGATATCATACTCATTGGCATTGGTACGCGTGGTGAATTCACCCGCATCAACCGGCGTCAGTTTGACTTCAAAGCCCGCCTGCTTCACCTGATATTGCACGGCCTGGAACAGTGCGACATCTGCGGCTTCAACGTTGGTTGAGGCGTAAACGAAGCTGACGCTCAGGCGCTTGCCATCTTTGGTTCGGAAGCCTTCGCCGTCTTTCTGTTTCCAGCCTGCGTTATCCAGCAGTTCGTTGGCTTTTTTCACATCGAAGCCCCAGCGGGAGGCGACGCTCGGATCGTAGTACAGCGTGGCGGGGCCGAGAACGTTATCAGCGGCTTTCAGCGTACCAAAGAAAGCGACTTTCACCGCCGCGTTGGTATCTACAGCACTCTGGAATGCCTTACGCACCGCGACATCCTGGAAAGGGCCTTTGGTGGTATTGAGATAGAGCACGCGGTTAACGCCCGGGTTCTCATAGGTGATCACTTCCAGCTTCGGATTGCGCTTCACCGTTGGGAAATTGGCGGGTGGCACGGCGTCAATTGCCTGAATCTGACCGCTGCTCAGTGCGCCAAGGCGAACCGATGCTTCCGGCAGATATTTGAACACCAGACCGTCCAGATAGGCTGGACCCGTGTGTTTGGCATAACCCGGTCCCCAGTTGTAATCAGGGCGTTTCGTCAGCTTACTGCCGCTGCCTTTTACAAAGGAATCGAGAATAAACGGCCCGGAACCCACCACGGTGTTACTGGTATTTGGCGTGTTCTTCAGGTACGTCGGTGATTGAATGCCCAGATAAGGCAGGCTCAGCCCCTGTAGCAGCGCCGCAAACGGTGAGCTGTAGTGGATCACTATCGTATAGTCATCCGGCGTTGAGATCTTGTCGATAGGGCCTAACAGCGATTTCGCGTAGCTGGAGGTGGTTTTCGGATCGAGAATACGCTCGATGTTGTATTTCACCGCTTCGGCGTCCAGCTTGGTGCCGTCGCTGAACGTCACGTCTTTACGCAGATGGAAGGTGTATTCGGTGTTGTTGTCGTTAATTTTCCAGCTTTCCGCCAGCCAGGGCGTAAAGCGGTTATCTTCCGCCTGTCCTACCAGTGAATCCACCACGTTACGTGCAATCAGTGCTGTTACACCGTAGGCCGTAATGTGCGGGTCGATAATCGGCGTATCGCTGCCCAGCCCGACATTCAGGACACCGCCAGACACCGGTTTTTCACCGTTTTGTGCAGCATAAGCACCGGGATTGAGTGCGAAAAGTAACGAGAGTAACCCTGCGGCGAGAGTCGTAACTTGCGGATGATTTTTTTCCATTCCCTGTGTCCTTTACGAATGACATGAGGCCATACACGGCGGTCTTTTCGCTACTCTAGAGGGCGGTCTTATGCATGTAAAAGAATAAAAATGGATTTTCAATTCCATAAAAATATATATGCGGGAGAGGGCAGCCACGGCTCAGTTGTCTCAGCAACCTTATGATTCAGGCGGATTTTTATTCGCTCGCGATGTATTCCTGATGTCGCGCCAACTACGCTTATGTCATGTCCTACGACTCCATATGGAGGGTGGCATGGAAACTCCAGAATTTAATGACGTTAAATCAAATGGATATTCGCGCTTGTTTGATTTTCTCTCCGAGGCTGGCGTGACGCTCTACACGGGCGTAACAGGCGGCGGAGTGATTCATTTTGTGAAAAACATTCAGCCGGTTGAATGGTCGGCTCAGGCTAAAGCGGGATTTTTAACACTGTGTGAGTACAGCGCGGGCTTTGTTCCGCTGGGTTATTATCTCGCTAGTGGAAAGCATGCGGCGGCAGTAGCGACCACGGGAGCTGCAACGAAGCTGTTAGGGTGTGGCCTTAGTGACGCCAAGCTGCATGATATTCCGGCTGTTTATCTGGTCGCACTATCGGGGAAGCATACGGAAGGACTCTTACCGTTGCAGGATACGTGGGAACACGGTAGCAACATGGTACAGCAGTTGCGGGCTGAGCTCCCGGACTCGGTTTTTGTTCTCGATAATCCACTGACGCTGAATGAACAATTGAAGTTGGCAAGGGCGCAGTTGGGAAACGCGAAGCCAGTGGTACTGGTGTTGGTGCACCATGCGCTTGTGGAGGCCAACAGCGAGAATCCTCTTGCTCCAGCGTCACTTTCAGTCTCTGCCTGTGACGATCTCGGCGGCTTTGTCGATCGATTCCGTCAGGCGGTTAGGGGAAAGCGCTTGGTAGTGCTGGTCGGGGAGGAGATGGCGCGCTATCCCAACGCGCGTGCGTTGACGACCCAGCTCGCTGTGCAACTGCATGCCGCAACGGTGTGGACGATCAATGGCGCGAACGCCGTCAGCCGAGATAATCCATATGGTTACGGCTATATCGGCTTTGGTGGAAACGACTGTTCAACGGCGCTTTATGCATCGCTGAATGACGATGATGTTCTGCTGGTTCTTGGGGCGAGCCCTGATGAATATTCGGTAAATTTACAGCCTTTTACTGCCGGCGAAACGTTCTACCTAAGCAATATTACGCAGGCTTACGGCCAGATTGAAGGCGGCTTTCAGCACCGGGCTTCGGGACGCTATCACCCTATCCATGGGGCGCTCGATCAATTACTGCTCAGGATGATTGACGCTGCGCAAGCGTGTCCGTTTGCTAACACAGTGGCCGAAACCGCGCCGCGTAATTTGAATGATCAGACTTTCTCTTCCCCGCGCCAGGGCTATGTGAACATGGCGACGCTATATCAGCGTCTGGATAGCTGGTGGCCTGCGGATTCAATAGGGTTTGACGATGTGTGTCTTGCGTATAAAGATCGTCAGTACGTGACGCAGCGTCCTCATCCCCACATTCGTTTTTACTCGTTATATCGTGGTTCGGCGATGGGCGGCGCATTTGGCGCTGCTATTGGCGCAAAACTGGCTCGCCCCGAACACACCGTTTTTTTATTTACCGGTGATGGCTGTTTTCGCCTGTTTTCTGGGGCGCTGGGAGAAGTGCGGGAACTGGGTATTGTCATTTTCTTGCTAAACAATACGAGCCTGGCCATTGTGGCGCAGGGGTTGCCTAAAATCCTGCCTGAGGTCGCGCCAGAGTATTATCATGCTGGTGTGCGTTCTCTCGATTATTGTGCGATCGCTAAGGCCTGTGGCTGGGATGCAAAGTGGCTGCAACCCGACCTTGCTAATTTAGATGATATTCTGATTAGAGCTGGCGAGATTGGGCGTCCTTCTCTACTGATTGAAGTACCGGTTGATGCGCATCAACGGTTGGGGAGTAATCCACGTCTACGGAATCTTTAAGGAGGGGTTATGTCACTTACGCTGCTTGAGAAGATTGACTCGTGTTATCTGGCCTTGAACGGTGCTTTATTGCCTTCTCCTGCTGGTTTGGTCGACCGTTATCGATGGCTACATGAACAGGCGCCGTATAGCGTGTTGGCGCAAGGAACAGGGGACGATCCTCACTTTATTTATGCCAATCGCTTTGCGCTCGACTGCTTCGGGTATAGCAAAGCAGAGATGCTGGCACTACCTTCTCGGCTGAGCGCTGAGGCCTCTTTGCAGCCAGCGCGGCAGCAGTTTCTTGAGAGCGTGTCTCAGCGGGGGATTGCCTATGGCTACACGGGAATCCGGGTCAGGGAAAACGGGCAGACGTTTCCGATTTATGGTGGTGTGGTCTGGCAGTTACGCCATCAGGATGGTGCATCATGGGGAATGGCGGCGCTATTCTGGCGTGAGGAACATCAGCGCCCGGATTGGTTCAGACCTGAATAAGAAATCAGCGTGGATGAGGCCTCATTCCGTCGAACGGTAGCAATTGAATATCATTTTTCGCTGACATGAGTGAAAATCCCGATCGGATTTATGTGTGATGCAGTGTGAAAGAATTCGTTATTAAACTGTTATGCTTTCACAAAAAAATAACCAGGCTATTTCTTATTGATAATATTATTGGTGAATTATTATTCGCTTGTCTCGTGAGGAATATAAATTTCGGATACGTTAGAGAATCTGGTTTTCAATTATTGAATAAAAGTTTCACAAAAAAACAACGCATGATTTCTTATTTTCATTTTTATAAAAATTAAAACCGCGTTCCTAATAACAAAATAACCTAGAGAGATTATCCGATAGACCAATTAACATCTTTATAAGTGCGTAATACCTATGTAAGAATATAACCTTTAATGGTTAGATTGGTAAAAAAATGAACTTTTTTGAACAAACATCTCCATCTCGGAGACGCTATGGATTAGCTGCTTTTATTGGTTTGATTGCAGGTATTGTTTCATCTTTTGTTAAGTGGGGCGCGGAAAATCCGCTTCCTCCACGTAGCCCTACTGATATGTTTACCGGTGCTTGCGCCCCTGAATCACTGATTAGAGCTGCCGAGCAAATTGATTGCTCTCGTAATTTTCTTAACCCTCCCTACATTTTTTTACGCGATTGGCTTGGCGTTGTTGACCCTAATGCGGCTGTTTATACCTTTGCCGGCCACGTATTCAATTGGGTTGGTGTGACGCATATTATTTTCTCTATTGTTTTTGCCGTAGGTTACTGCGTTGTTGCAGAAGTATTTCCTAAAATAAAATTATGGCAAGGTTTGCTGGCTGGTGCGCTGGCTCAATTATTTGTCCACATGATTTCATTCCCATTGATGGGGCTTACGCCATCTCTGTTTGTTCTCCCTTGGTATGAACATGTCTCAGAAATCGTGGGTCACCTAATTTGGTTCTGGTCTATTGAAATTATTCGTCGCGACTTGCGTAATCGAATGACTCATGAGCCGGATCCAGAGATTCCTTTGAATGCTTCACGATAGGCTGTGATTTTATTTTAGATAATGTGAAAGAGTGCGATGCTTATTATTTTAGTGTTGCGCTATTAATTATCAGAAAAATAAGTTAGCGGTGACATAAATTAGCCGTAAACATTGAGGTCTATCCAACGCCTTGAGGCTCTCTCAGGGCGTTTTCATTTCCCTAACCATAAAACGCCTTCGATGGAGAAATGATGGATTCAGGCAGAGGCATAGGTAAAAACAGAAAGTGTCATCTATTCTGTTTCATCGGTCCAAACGTCTTCATATCCTGCTCGATCGATGATGAACTTCGTCCCTTCGGGTAAAAAGAGATACGGTACGACTTCAGGCAACGTGTCTTCTAAGTGGCTGGTGTGAAGGGCCTGATAAAAACCACTCTCGGATGAATACTCGCCACAGTGGATAAACCAGCTTATCGTGCCATTTTCTGGCAATGCGATCCGGGTTCCGTAAATGGGCGAGCTTTGTAAGGTATCTAGCGCAATCGCAACCATTTCTTCTGGAGGATGCTGCGGTAATTGGTACTTATCGCAGGTCTGCTTCTGTCGTGCATTGGGTAGGGTTCGATCTGCTTTTTGCATGATTAGGTCCGCTGTCGTTTTTCGTGCATGCCGGAATGTTCGAAAATACGTTATTTCACCTGAGGGGCTAGCCGTGGGCACCTAGCTATCCAGCCACCAATTTAAAAGCGTTTCGTCTTCATCGTCATCGATATTCTTATAAATGTTCGCGAAGTACCATTGAATGCCTGTTTTTTCGCGAAAGGCGTCGAAAACATCGGCAATCCTATCCATCCCATTTCTGGCAGGCACTGCCAATGATAAGTTGCCCTGATATACGCCGTCTAATGTTCCATTGAGCTGGCTACCCACCTCCTTTTCTAAACTGGCGATATCTTCAGGGGGAAGATAATCGGCATAGATATGAATGCAAAAATTACCGCCCCTGCGCAGCACTTCTGGATGGGCATGTTTATCGTTAATTCGGAAGATATCCCCGCGTGCTAAATTTAACGCAAGGCCGGGAGAAGACAGCAATTCGTAAGTGTCTTTCTCGATTTCTCTGACGGGTAGCACTTCAAAAGTTGGTCCATCGTTATCTGCTACATAGACACGAATTAACATAGGTGAGTGGTTACCACTATTTGAGTCGGTGAAGTAAAATAATGTCCCGATGTTAGCCCAAAAAGAGGCTTGCGTGTCTTTTTTCCGTAAGCACGTTTCACGAGCAGTAGACTTCGGCTATGACCGAGAGACGCGTGTTGATGTATCAATAAATATTTCCCGAAGCGAGGCTTCAATTTCGCCAGGGGTTCCCAATTGTGGCTCGATTCCTATCTCAATGGTTTTTATCTTTTGGCACCAGTTCGTTGTACTTGAGCACGTAAAAATGATGTTGTTTGTCGTAACCAAAACAGCATCAATACCGCCATATCCCGCTACGTTTGGGTTGCCTATCTCAACATAATAGGTGTCTTGACCCAGTTCTTCGTCTTGCTCATCAGGTTCTTCCGCTCGTTGCAAAATGAGAAAATGCTGTGGATCATCTGCACTGTCTGCGAACCCAATCGTCGAAACGCCCTCTTCAGAGGACGAATCATAATAGGTTGCTGGAAATATCACGTTCATGGGTTTCTCCTACCGTTTTCCCTGTGAGGATGAGAAGTTTATCTTTCATCCACATTGCGTTTGGCGAGTCTGGTGACACTTTCATCCGTATTCGACAGCAGTCTTTCCAGAATTTCAACGGGTGTTTCCCTGTTTGTGGTGCTGCGCGTTGACAGTCGCCGAGGTGATGAAATCATTTTTTCCACTATCTGTGGCAATATCGGTATCAGAATAGATAACGATTGATAGAAAAAAGAGTGAATAGGGCGGCTCATGAAAAAAGCGATGATGTTGCTTGATATGCCAATCGTGAATTCGACACTTGGCGATCTCAGAAAACAATTTCAGGAGTTTGATGCAACCGTTTCGTACCAGATTTACCTGACGTGCTGTGATGCGGTAGAGGAATGGAAGTTTTCTGATGGCGACTATTTTGGGCACTTACCTTACAGCGATGAACGTATGGGATTTTCGTCCCCCCGACTGATGAAAAGGAAATATGCCAATGTCGATGAAGCGCGTTGGCTGGGGAAATATTGCGCCGGTTTCTCTGGCGGTCGCCATGTTATTACGATCTCTCCGGGACAGAAGAGCGTTCAAGCGATTCAGGGAACCCTATATAACCGCACTGGCGATGTGTTAGAGATTGCCACTTTGGGTTTTAAGGGAATAGATCGCCCAGAAAGTGCTGAGTCAACATTGCTTGGTTTAGGGAGAATGCTACAACTTGATGATAATGCGAGGATTTATATCGGCGTTGGCATGAGAGAGGCTTTTGCCGTATTTCTTTACCAGTATTCCTCTTCTGGTCGCGTTTTATCCGGTCGAGCCTTTTCCAAAGGATGGCCTGATGAGGATGAATGGTTCTGTCACTACGATAATGACGGGAAACTTATTGAAATAATGTCAGGTGATGTGCCCGTTTGGCGGAAGAAATAAGCCATTTTAAATGGGCTGTTGCTATCGATAATGAAGACGAGAAATGCTGATGTACGATGAATTGATTTTTACCCATGAATCCCATGCGCCTCATGATGCTTATGTCGGCGGTGGGGCTTATTTACCCAGTGAGATATCCTGGCCATTCTCTGCTGATGGAGTCTCCCTCACTCATCTGGCATCTTTTCCCGGAGCGTGGTTTTCATCGTCATTCGTCCCGAAGCACTATTGGATATCTGTATTTATCCCTTACTTGCCGGGAGAGGTTTTTCATTACCGGAAACTTCGTGCGATTGATGGTGATTCTGGGGCGATGGTATTGGGTTATATTCGATCTGAAGAGGAGCGAAACGAAGCCGCTAATCCAATTATCGATCGCGGAAGCATCCATATATCAAGAGGTGCTGATTCAGATGATGAAGAAAATTTAGCCTCCAAACTGGACGGCGTTGATGCCTGGCTACAAGGGCCTATCACATCAAATATAGGGAGGAGAAGACTCTCCATTTATGGAGGCGATCTAGATGCTGCGCTGCCGCGTTATAAAGGAATACTCTCAGATGGTATGGGCTATCTCTTTTTAGATGAGCGTTTCTGGGATAAAACAGCAAATTCGTGTGGCCGATTTTTTCTACAACTTGGCTAACGCCCTGACCAAAATACGAGACGTTTTAATAAGCGAGGAACGATGGGCAGAATACGTGTCATCGGCACATCGATAGAGGTGATTCAAGCCGCAGAACGTGAGCTAGGCCGTAAGTTACCTCTCTCTTTTTCGGACTGGCTTCTGGTGAATAATGGAAGAGCGCTTGGAGCATTAACGATATTTCCAGTATTTGATTCTCGCGACCCGAGAAAAACATGGGAATCAATCGTTCGTCATTTTAAAGAAGGCTGGCAGGCGTGGCTGAGCAATTTTTCCGATACAACACAGGATTTTTCGACTCTTCTGCCTTTTGCGGAGTGTGGTACGGGCGATTATTACTGTTTTGATTACGCCGTATTAGGGAACGCAGGGGAGCCGATTCTTGTTTTATGGTCACATGAAACGGGAGAAGCAACCCAGCAGGCAGATAATTTTGGCGCGTTTCTGACGATGTCTGAGCGGATTGAGTAATGTGTTGAGGTTATAGTTAGGTTCTCGCCTTTTTTTACATTCAGGGTGGGGATCAAAAGTGATGTCTCGGAGTGGGGAGAAAGCCGTATAAAATAGTAAACAGGTTAACTGTGCTTTAACGAAAAGCCTCGCTCAGTTCTACTTCGTCTTCGGTATCCCCATCTTCAAAGCATTTGAAAGATTTCCCGCTTAGCGTTTCTCGCATGAGTGCGTACAGATCGACAGATTTAACGTTAACCTGTAACCACAGTGAGCCATCGTCTTCATCGATCAGACGGATGTCATATTCAGCGCGATTGTTGAGGGATTTGTCTTTCAAATAGACATCACCGTTTTCGGCGCGAATGCAGGCCTCACTGCGTTTAATCGTACTTATTACATGTTGAGCAGTCGAGGCATCATCAAAGACTAATTTGTATTCATAGCTCATGTTCTGAGTGCCCGCAGTTAGGTTCAACTATCTTCATCAGAGCCCTGCCTCAATATTCTTGCCATTCTGGATACGCCATTTATTTTTACCTAAATATCAGGCAGGTCGATATTATTTTGGGAAAGAATCATGGCTATTTTTCCTATAAACTCAACTGGAAGCGTTGTTGGTGTTCCATACATATCCACGATTCCGACCTCTACCGTGGTATCAACAAGGTAAGAGAATGCTTCAATATCCTGAGGTGAAATCGACAGGGTAAGATCTTGCGGTATATCATCTCCCCGGCCATTTAGCGGCAGCAACGCGCCTTTTCTTTCCCATTCAACCAGCCTGCCACTCTCAGGGTAACGATTAAGGTGAACTGTCAACGCGTCGATCGCGGGGTGTTGAATCAATTTTGCGTGGCAATAAGCCTGCAAACAGGCGGAGGCATAGCGTTGCAACTCTCTCGGGGAAAGCCTGGCTATTTTGTTAAAAACGTCTGACATCCTCATTTCCCCTTGGCTATTCCCACAACGTTCAAATTAAACGTTTCTGGCGATAAATTGCAAACTGAACGGTGTAAGACTTATTTCGCGTGTATTAACGGAAGGCTATCTGGCCTAACGATCGGTGATGCGTACTGTTCAAACGTTTCTTTCATTAGGCATGATAAAAAAGCCGCGGTCTTGGAAAAGTCATAGTCTTGGAAAAGTCATGATCTTGGAAAGGTTATAGTTCGTCACCGACTATCTGCCCTGAAATAGCCAAGTTAAGCGTCTCAGTGAATGATGGTGCAATTGGCTTAATCTCTCTTGGGTCAAGATCGCCAACGTTCACGCTCGCGAATGTCGGTATCTCTGTGAAGCGATGATCGAGTAAAAAACAGATTGATCCGCCGTCTGAACCAATGGCGAGAACCTTATCGCCTAAATAGTGATTAATTTTATAATCCAGATTTGCGCTCACAATCTGTGTTGACGGCCATAGCGATAGATAAACATGTGAAATTTTCCCTTCTCCGCCATCAGACCATTTCATGAATTCTTTATAATCAGGAGGTAAAACCAGCTTCGTACTGCTTTCGATAACATCCCACACCGCGTCAGATGCCCCCATACGGCAATGCCAATGCGGCGTAATGGAAAGGATACACTGTGCGATGTTCATTTATTATCCATAGAATAGTTCACCCAAAAGGGGCGGCCGCCAATATAGGGATGATCCTTATCAGGATTGCCTTCTACAAAAACCAACTCATTGAACATCGTTATTCCCTCGTCTTCCCAATGGCATTAACCAGCAAGACTATCATTGATATAGCTATTGAGTTCTGGATATTCATCCAAAAACTCATTACTGCGAATGAAGTCGTCTAGTGACTTATATTTTTTGGCCGCGAAAATGATAGCATTGATTTTTCCATCGTTTTCAGAATTGATAATCCGCCCGATTATCATCAATGGCTACTCCTCGCCAAGGATCGGTCATTCGTATTGTTCAAGTTCTTCTTTAATGGCGTGCAATAAGGCTGTTGGGGGGATGAAAAAACCGTGTTCACTTGGCGTGGGGAAAATTTGACATATTCTGCCATCGTTCTGCATTCCTGGAAGCCAATGCGATAGAAATGCGTTTAGCTCAATTGCTTTTGCTGTGAATCCCGCCCATTCACCATGAGCGCACAGTGTGGCAAAACTTTCCTCAGGCCAGAAGGGAATAGCCAGATTCTGACCGGATATCGCGGTTGCCCAGCCCTCATTAAATAATCCCCAGATAACTTCAAAATCAGTAATCTTACGGATAAAGTAATCACACCTTTCTTGCGAGTCTAAACGATAAATATTTTCAATTTTTTTAGGGTGCGCGCTCATCATTATTTAAATCATTTCCTCATCGAAATGCCACCGCATTATCCCACAGAACGATGTTCTCAGCGAAAGCCCGGTCTGTTCTCAGAGCGGTCAGTTCGTTCACATACAGTGGATCATTTTTTATCTTTTCTTCGTCATCATCACTCAACATAACCGCTTTTCCTTCCTTCTCGTTGCGTAAAAAATGTTGAGCCGCCATGTAATCATAAGCGTCAATAATCGATGATTCAGCTGCCTCTAAGCTTGTCTTTCCCTCAGAGAAGAACATGAGGAAATCTGAAAAGGCATACAGATATAAGTTGCTGAAAATCTCGTCACTATTCGCCTCCTGTTCATCCACCACAGCAACATCGATAGCTTCAAGTGCTGGATTAATATTTATGTATTGAGTTTCTGAGGCAAGGTAGGCCCAAAGATTGTCCGTAAGTAAGACAACCTCTTTTGGCAAAGTTATGCCCACCGATTGAAGTACATTGCCCAATCTGTCAAATGCTTTTAATAGTACGAAGAAAGAGCTCCTTTCTACATTTTCCATTATTAGTCCTTATTATTTGAGGGCGTTAACCGATGAGGCTGGATTGGCACCATGATTAATAATGGCGTATTCAGAAAGGCAGCATATAGGGAGGGATGCCGTAATATCAACGACTCAGCGTATTTTTCCGAGCTGTTGTCATCACGTTCGGTACTCGCCTTGATGATACTGAACGCAATGCTAAGGCGCTTACGCGGCCATGCCTAACCCGACAATATTCGCCGCCAGAATAATGACCATAGCGCCGAGAATCAGCATGCGTAACCCCTTGTTTTATTTTGTGGTAAGCCTGTATTCGGCTCTGAATGTAGAGTGCTGTGTATGATTGTTGCCAGACCTGCTGGCGCCAGACAGTGTAGGAAGGTGAAACAGGGCGAACCTTCAGATGCGTGCCATGAGGATTGGGAGAGCGGCATCGGTTTGAAGGTAGGAGCAGGCAGGATCACAAAACGCAGAATTTATCTCTGGGGCACGGTGGGGAAGTGCATTCTGTAAAGGTAGCATTTTGCTCAAGAATTGATTAACACCACAGCAGGACTTTTCGCTATGATTTCCCTCTTTTCCACCTGCATATAGTGAGTTATGGAACGTTTTATTGAGAATCTGATGTATTCATCGCGCTGGCTGCTTGCCCCTGTTTATCTCGGGCTGTCGCTCGGATTGCTGGCGCTGGCGATCAAGTTTTTCCAGGAGGTGTTCCACGTCCTGCCCAACATCCTGGATATCGCTGAAGCGGATTTGGTGCTGGTACTGCTGTCACTGATCGATATGACGCTGGTCGGCGGGTTGTTGGTGATGGTGATGTTGTCCGGTTACGAGAACTTTGTCTCGGCGCTGGATATCTCCCAAGGCAGAGAAAAGCTGAACTGGCTCGGTAAGATGGACTCCGGCTCGCTGAAAAATAAAGTGGCTGCCTCGATTGTCGCTATCTCGTCTATCCACCTGCTGCGTGTGTTCATGGATGCCCGCAATATCCCGGATAACAAATTGATGTGGTACGTGATTATCCATTTGACGTTTGTGCTGTCTGCACTTGTCATGGGGTATCTGGATCGCATGTCGCGTTACGAGAAAAGCAAAACGGCATAATGAACGCCGCACGGTTTGCGTAGCCAGAAGAAAAAACCGATCCTATTGTTAATGAAGTGATTTTATCAACACACTTTGTTTAACGGAGGATACGATGCCGCAAACCGATCAAATTAACCGCCGTGTGGTTCTGGCTCAGCGCCCGCACGGCGAGCCGAAACAAGATACTTTTCGTCTGGAACAGCAGGCCATTCCGCAGGTCGATACGGGGCATATCCTGCTGCGTACGGTGTTCCTTTCCCTTGACCCTTATATGCGTGGCCGCATGAGCGACGCCCCTTCTTATGCCAAACCCGTCGAACTGAATGACGTGATGGTCGGTGGGACAATCAGCCGCGTGGTGGAATCAAAGCACCCGGATTATCAGACCGGTGACTGGGTGCTGTCCTTCAGCGGCTGGCAGGATTATGCGATTTCCGACGGCAAAGGATTAACGAATCTGGGTCAGTCGCCGACGAATCCTTCCTACGCATTGGGCGTGCTGGGTATGCCGGGCTTCACCGCGTATATGGGGCTGACGGATATCGGTCAGCCGAAAACGGGTGAAACGCTGGTGGTCGCTGCCGCGACCGGCCCGGTCGGTGCGACGGTTGGTCAGATCGGGAAATTGAAAGGCTGCCGGGTTGTTGGCGTGGCAGGTGGGGCGGAGAAATGCCGCTACGCGGTTGAAGTTCTGGGGTTTGACGTTTGCCTCGATCACCGGGCGGATGATTTTGCAGAACAGCTGAAACAAGCCTGCCCGCAGGGAATCGATATTTACTTTGAAAACGTCGGTGGGAAAGTCTTTGATGCCGTGCTGCCGTTGTTGAATACCTCGGCGCGTATTCCCGTGTGCGGGTTAGTCTCCGGCTACAATGCAACAGGGCTGCCAGATGGGCCAGACCGCTTACCGCTGCTGATGGGGACTATCCTGAAGAAACGTATTCGGATGCAGGGATTCATTATCTTTGATGATTATGGCCACCGTTTCGATGAGTTCTGGAAGGATGTGTCGCCGTGGGTGGAGGAAGGTAAGATCAAATACCGCGAAGAGATTGTCGACGGATTGGAAAATGCACCCGAAGCCTTTATCGGCCTGCTACACGGTCGTAACTTCGGCAAATTAGTAGTCAGAGTCGGACCCGACGCCTGATACATCGGACTCGCCGCTGTGGCGGCGAGTTTTGCGCTAGACAGAGTGTGTTACCAGTACGGGCAGATAGTCACGCGTGTATAGAAACTGCCTGAGTAATACATGAGAATAACAAGGTAGGTAATTATTCTTGGTGGTGTTCGTTTAACCAAAAGAAAAGGGATAGACAAAGGAATGATAATAAAATTTGAAAAACTATCAGCATAGCTTCTCGGGTTTTCACAAAAATTTTTAAGTGAGCTGTCACCAAATAGCCATTCATATTCGATTGATGAAAAAGCATGAATTAAAAAAAGACATAGGACAGAATAAGTATAAAAATAGATATTATATATGTGATTTTTACTAATCATGCTTTCAAATTCCTTTTTTAATTTTTATGAAAAATGAATGTTACTATTTAATAAATGAGATATCAATCGTTCTATTTTTATCATCTTGTATTAGATTAACCTCATCATGTCCTTTTACCCATACTTCACTTATATTTCCGTAACTCCATGGGATGCTTTTGGTTTTTTTAAATCCAATCGTCTCTATGTATTTTATCAATTCAGCTTTACGCTCAGGCATTGGGTTATAAAAAATTACGCCATTGGTTAATCGCTGCGTGCCATCTGGTGAGTAATAGTAAAATTCGTAGTTGTCAGAAATAATAGGTATGTCTTTTACTTCATCTAGGGTTAAAGTATAATGTGTAAAATAATCATCTTCTTTGTAGTGGTAGCTTTCTTCGTAGAATAAGCCTGCGGAAATAATAAATACGCCAATTGAGAAAAATAGTAAAAATATTGCTTTTATTAAGTCACTATATTTAAATTTCAACATATTATTGTCTTTTTTATTCAACTCGTCAATTTTATTGGTTTATATTTTACTCAAAATAAACTAATTTGGACAAAGACTGATTCGTGTATAAAAACGGTATGAATGATATCCGAGGATGATAAGGTAAGTAATGATTCTAGGTAGGCTTCTTTTAAAAATGAAAAAAGGGATAGATAAAGGAACGATAATGATACTGAAAAAGCCATCAGCATCGGCTTCCGGCACTTCACAGAAATCTGCAACTGAGTCGCCATCTATCATCCATTCATATTCGATAGTAGAAAAAGCATTGATTAAAAAAAGGCATAACGCAGAATAGGCATAAAAATAGACATGATAGAGGAATTTTTTTGCTCGTGACATTGATATTTCTCCTGGCTGCATGTTTATCCTATGGTTTCTGCATAACAGTTGTACTGCTATAAAGCAATTTTGTTACTTTTTCACGATGATTTAGCATTGTTCTACCGTACGATGTCCAGTCCCTTTCTTTCTTAGCACTTTTTTCTGCATTTATCGATCGAATAAAGTCACTGTGTCTACGTTCAATACCTCTGTTGTAGCGTGAACCCGCCAGGATGAACTGCTCGTCGGTTAAGTTCAACGTGTCAGTGCCGGGGTAATCATAATTTATTAACTCGTAAAGGTGGCGTGCAACCATAGTAAGATTGAAATTATCTTTATTTAGACAAACCGAGATGTACATTGCTTCAGCATTTTTCAATTCACTGGGGTTTTTATCAAAAATCTCGGCAACCACCCTAATTTGCATAGCAATAATACCTATTGATGTTTTCTCAGGAGGTGGTGTAGCTGTCTCTTGGTTTGTCCAGTTACTATAGGTATGCTTAGACTGCCTGTAAAATAAAACTGGATATTTAAGATAGTCAATCATTCCTCCTGCTTCGGTATGAGCGACCAAAGCAAGGAGCGTTGCTGGAATTTTATACTGCCTGGCAATTTCTTTTATTTTCTCTTTATGGAAAATAATATAACTATCCTTGTATTTGTTTAAATAGTCAGCTCCGCCAAACGTTTTCCACCAAGCGAAGTCAATAGGCGACCAGCGTGGGTAGTTCTTTCCCCAATCGGAAAAACTCAGGTCGCATTCGTTGATAATTTCATTGATCTTATTCATGGTTTATCAGTACATATTCTCAGTCAATATGCTGTACCCCGATGTACCTGCAATATTGTGTTGGCAGGTAATGCTTTCATAACGCAGGCTCAGGGTTTCAAATGGCTGCATATCGTTATGTGTCAATGAGTTGGGATTCTGATTAGAGAGGTTGACAATAGACGCATCCCTTAATGTGATTGTCATGTAGTTCTCTTGCGTCCCGCTGGCGGAGGTACGGTAATACCTCAATTCAACTTCCATTAGCTCATTGTTGGCGATGCTGGTTAGCAAGAGTGGTGTAGATTTATCAACGACTTTGGTTACGGAAAAGGGATGATGATTGACGTGTCGATCTCTTGATAAGTCGTAATTCGTTGCATAAACAAAAATCTCATCTTCGTGACCAGATATATGTTTATTTCCTACCGAGTCGATACTTAAGCATCCTTCAGAGATCAACCCCTGAATTTTTCCGGTGATCTTCATGAAAATAGAATTAGCCATTCGTGTAACTCCCTGTTAAACAATCCTTGTTGGGAAAGTTATAACGTAAATCTTGATTGAATAGAAGAAGAACTCGAAGGTTTAATAATAAATATGACTTCAGTTATGTCACCATCCTGAAAGAAATTAATATAATCGTTTGTTTTCTATAGGCAATATTGGTTAATATGAATTTAGTTATATTGCTAATTATATTAAAAGAGTAAAATAAATATCCGAGAGACGCTGATTAAATAAAGGTGTGTAGTTAAATGCGTTATGTGTTTAATTAAATCGATGTGCTATTGATATCTCGCCGCTGGCACGGCGAGATGTATTATTTATTCAGGTTTTACTATTTCCCGACGCTAAGCCAGTCTGGGAGATCGTGTAATCCCATTGCCTGACGTACCAGCGTGGGTTTAATGCCTGGCAGTTTATCCGCCAGCACCAGACCGACATCGCGCAGTAGCTTTTTCGCCGGATTGTCACCGTCAAACAGTTCGCGGAACCCCTGCATACTGGCGAGCATCACCGCGGCGCTGTGTTTGCGGCGGCGCTCATAGCGTCGCAGGTAAAGATGTTGCCCGATGTCTTTGCCCTGCGCCTGTAAACGCTTCAGCTCCGCAATCAGCTCGGCGACATCCATGAAGCCCAGATTGACGCCTTGTCCTGCCAGCGGATGAATGGTGTGCGCCGCGTCGCCGACCAGCACCAGTCGGTGTGCTGCGAAACTGCGAGCGTAGCGTCCGGTCAGCGGGAGAGTCTGGCGTTCGCTTTCCAGCTCACACAGCCCCAGTCGCATATCAAACGCCATGGCGACCTGACGATTGAATTCTTCTACAGGCAGGTTCTGCATCGCCTGAGCCTGTTCCGGCGAAAGCGACCAGACAATCGAACAAAGGTGAGGCTCGTCCAGCGGCAAGAACGCCAGAATACCGTCGCCGTGAAATGCCTGACGCGCGACAGATTGATGGGGCTGTTCGGTACGAATGTTGGCGACCAGCGCGTGATGGCCGTAATCCCAAAAGGTCAGCGGAATATCCGCATGCTGACGTAGCCAAGAGTGCGCGCCATCCGCACCCACCACCAGCCGGGCGGTCAGCATGCTGTCGTCCTGCAAGGTAATAAAGGCTTCGTTCTCGCCCCAGGCGACCTGTTTTAGCGATGCGGGAGAGAGCAGGGTGATGTCGCTTAACTGAGAGGCGCGTTGCCACAGAACCTGCTGAATCACCGGATTTTCAATGATATGCCCAAGATGGGAAAAGCCGAATTCTTCACCGCTAAAGCTGATTTTACCGAAGCTGTCTTTATCCCATACCTGCATATCGTTGTAAGGACTGACGCGTTGCGCCACGAGGTTTTCCCAGACGCCGATATGGCGCAGGAGACATTCACTGGCGGCATTGATGGCGGAGACGCGCAGGGCATGGTCTTTCCCGAGCGGCTGAGGTTCGGCCGCCTGTTTCTCCAGCACGGCGATACGCAGGCCGCTGCCCTGTAAGCCGCAGGCCAGCGCCAGACCGACCATACCGCCACCGGCAATAACCACGTCGAATGATTGCATTTCCGTATTTTCCTGTTGGCGAGCTTAATTAACGTTCTACCCAGCCCAGCGTGCGACGGGCAAAGGCGTCGCGCATCAGCGGCAGGTTATTCATGGCGATGAGGCCCAGATTGCGGCTAACGGCCAGCGTGGCATAGCGGTTGGCGAATAGCCTGACCAGCCCATCGGTGATCGCCACTGTGGCGTGTTGATCGGGCACGCGCCGCTGCTGATAGCGGTCGAGCACCGTGTACTGGCCGAGATCCTGCTGATTTTTTGCTGCCTCGACGAGGGTTTCTGCCAGCGACATCACATCGCGAATCCCCAGATTAAAGCCTTGTCCGGCAATCGGGTGCAGCGTTTGTGCCGCGTTACCCACCAGCGCCAGCCGATGGCTAATATGCTGGCTGGCCGTGAGTAAGCGCAGCGGGTAGCTGTGGCGTTCGCCGATGTGAGTGAACCGCCCCAGACGCCAGCCAAAAGCCTGCTGTAGCTGCTGGCAAAATTCAGCCTCGCTCCATCCATCGACCTCATGTTGACGGTGTTTATCATGGCACCAGACGAGTGAGCAACGACCGTTACTCATCGGCAAGAGCGCCAGCGGGCCGTGCGGGGTAAACCGCTCGAACGCGCGGCCGAGATGAGGTTCGGCCGTCGTCACATTGGCGATCGTCGCGATCTGATCATAATCATGCTGCTGCCATTGAATGCCGCAAGACTGCGACAGCATGGAGCGCGAACCGTCGGCGGCAACCAGCAGTTGACCTGCTAGCTCGGTGCCGTCGTCCAGCGTTAGCGTCGCGTTATCCTGCGTCCGCGTGACGGCAACCACTTTGGCCGGGCAGTGCAGGCGCACACCTGGGGCCTGTTGCAGCAGGGAAAACAGGCGTTGTCCGACGTCGTGCAGTTCAACTACATGACCTAAGGCCTGAACGTGATAGTCCGAGGCTTTCAGGTTCACCACACTAGCGTGCCCGCGTTCGCTGACGTGAATATCGGTTATCGCCGTTGCATTGCCTGAGAGCGCTTGCCAGATGCCTAGCGTTGCTAGCTGCTGGCGTGTACCTTCAGACAAGGCGATGGCGCGTGCGTCAAAGCCTGGATGTTCCTTGTCGAGCGGCGAATGTGCCTCGATAAGATCGACCGGGATTGTGCCCTGTGAAAGCCGAGAGATCGCCAGCGCCAGCGTCGCGCCCGCCATTCCGCCACCAACAATCATGACCGCCATGCTGTTGTCCTTTGCAATTATGCCGTTGCCCTTTGAAAGCGCTGCTTAGCGTTGCTTATCATGCTGCTGCGCCATGAGCGCTTCAATGTCATCGGCGTCTTTAACTACGCCAGCCGTCAGGTTTTCGTTGCCGTTTTCGGTGATCACGATGTTATCTTCGATACGCACGCCGATTCCCCGGTACTGCGGCGGCACTTTGGCATCGGGCGCGATGTAAAGACCGGGCTCAATGGTCAGTACCATACCCGGCTCAAGCGGACGGCCTCGATCTGTCGTGCCGTAATCACCCACGTCGTGCACGTCCAGACCCAGCCAGTGGCTGAGGCCGTGCATGAAGAACTGGCGATGTGCCTGCTCGGCAATCAGCTCTTCCACTTCACCTTTCAGCACGCCGAGTTTGATGAGTCCGCTGACCATAATGCGCACCACTTCTTCGTTTACTTCACGGATGCTGCGACCTGGGCCAAACAGTTCCAGCGCACGCAGCTGTGAGCGCAGCACGAGGTCGTAAATGGCGCGCTGCGGCGCGGTAAACTTGCCGTTGACGGGGAAGGTACGGGTAATATCGCCGGCATAACTTTTGTATTCACAGCCCGCGTCAATCAGCACCAGATCGCCGTCGCACATTTGCGTTTCGTTTTCGGTGTAATGCAGGATGCAGGCGTTCTCACCGCTGCCGACGATCGTGTTGTAAGACGGGTAGCGTGCGCCGTGGCGGGTAAATTCGTGGTGAATTTCGCCTTCAAGCTGATATTCATACATGCCGGGACGGCATTTTTGCATGGCGCGCGTGTGGGCCAGTGCCGTAATTTCACAGGCGCGGCGCATTACGCTGATTTCCGCAGGCGATTTGAACAGGCGCATCTCATGTACCCACGGACGCCAGTCGGTCAGCGTGGCGGGGGCAGCAAACCCCTGACGGGTGCCGTTGCGTAAAGTGTCCAGCGCGGCGAAGACCAGCTTGTCGGCATAATCGTACTGTCCTTGCGCGTGATACACCACGTCCAGACCATTCAATAATAGGTGCAGCTGTGCGCCAATTTCGCCAAACGGCAGGGCGCGATCAACGCCGAGCTTGGCGGGTGCCGCTTCCTGACCAAGACGGCGACCAAACCAGATCTCGGCCGTCAGATCGCGTACGCGGTTGAAGATCACGCTGTGATGATGCTTGGCATCGCTTTTTACCAGCAGCAGAACGGCTTCTGGTTCGTTGAATCCCGTGAAATACCAGAAATCACTATTTTGACGATAAGGATAGTCACTGTCGGCATTGCGCTGCGCTTCCGGCGCGGCAAAAATAATCGCCGCGCTGCCCGGTGCCATTTTTTCCAACAGACCCTGACGACGACGAAGAAATTCTTGTGGGTTCATCACCTGCTCCTGAAAATAGTCCGTGCGGTTGCCTTTCCCTTCCGCTCTGAATGAGGCATGCCTTTCTACGTTATTTAGTGCAGCGTTGGTTTTTGCTGTTCGGGCGCAGTCACAACGCGTTGGCTGGTAAATTCGGTATGGCATAAAATGGCAGAAACGCGAACATACTCAATCACTTCTTCCAGTGATTGCTCCAGCTCTTCCTGGTCTTCATCTTCGTCGTAGCCCAGTTGTGCGATGTTGCGTAAATCTTCGATGGCTTCTTTCAGTTCGCCTTTGGCTTTGTTCAACTGCGGCTGAACCACGCCCAGCCCGAGCAGGAAGTGGTTGACCCAGCCTGCCAGCGCGTCGGCGCGATCGAAGACACTCACTTCATCCAGTGAGTCGTCAGGCAGGAAAAGCTGGAACAGAAAGCCATCATCTTCCAGTGCTTCACGCGTGGCCTGGTACAGGTCCTGAAGCGGCTGCGACAGCGTTTGGGTAAACGCCATGCCTTCGTTAGTCAGTTCAAAAACCAGCGTTCTCCAACTGTCGTCATGGTTTCCACCACACAGCATCCCACTGATCAAACCGTGCATTTCTGCTGCGGTCAGCGCGACCTGCTGTTGGTGAAGCAGTTGGTCAAGGCCTTCATAGGCGGGAAACGTATTCTCTATAGACATGCGGATTCGTCATCGTTGGCTGGATTGGTTCGTGCTATGCTACCACCAAGCTCCCTTTCGATTCCAGAAAGGGCTTGTATCTTAGATCTCGGCTATATATAGTTGCGCCCGCTTTAACGAGCCCGATGTAACGGGTAATGCTCATGCTATGTGGCACGCGGGCGTAAGAACGACAAAAGGCAGGAAGGTGGTATGTCTGCACAACCAGTAGATATTCAAATTTTTGGCCGTTCGTTAAGAGTGAATTGCCCGCCAGAACAACAGGATGCGTTGAATCAGGCAGCGGAAGATCTTAACCAGCGGTTGCAAGATCTTAAAGTTCGCACTAGAGTCACAAACACTGAGCAACTGGTGTTTATTGCCGCGCTGAATGTGTGCCATGAACTGGCGCAGGAGCGGGGTAAAACCCGTGATTATGCGTCGAATATGGAACAGCGTATTCGTATGTTACAGCAGACCATCGAACAGGCATTGCTGGAACAAGGGCGGATCACAGAACGCCAGGGTGCGCAATTTGAATAACGTCGTATTTTGACAAAAGTACGGTGTTTTTACGCGATAAGACGTGCTAAGGTTTATCGCGAGTAACGAATAAAATTTCTCTGAGATGTTTGTCAGCGGGCCAGTCCCCTGAGCCGATATTTCATACCAACAGAATGTAATGCTCTGCGGTTGGTGAGCACGCTCGGTTCGTCCGAGAAGCCTTAAGACTGCGACGTTATGTTCACCTTGAACCAAGGGTTCAAGGGTTACAGCCTGCGGCGGCATCTCGGAGATTCCCTTTCTTTTATTATTCTTGACCCGTGGCGAATGCAGCCCATGTCATCTTCTGATTCATCGACACTTCCCGATACGACACCTTCTTCTACGGCATCATCACGTCAGCAGATTCGTCAGGCTGTGCGGCAAAATCGGCGTTTACTGACGCCAGAGCAGCAGGCGTTATTTGCACTGCAGGCTTGTGAACGCGTCATGACACACCCGACAATCATGCGGGCAGATAGCGTGGCGGTATTTTTGTCTTTTGATGGCGAACTGGATACTTCCCCGCTGATTCAACAGCTGTGGCAGCAGGGGAAGCGTGTTTATTTACCGGTTCTGCATCCATTTCGCGCCGGGCATCTGCTGTTCCTGCGCTATGCGCCGGACACCGAGCTGGTACGCAATCGTCTGAAGATTATGGAGCCGCGTCTGGACGTGCGTCAGGTGCTGCCGTTACCGCAACTGGACATTCTGCTGACGCCGCTGGTGGCGTTTGATCATCAAGGGCAGCGGCTGGGTATGGGCGGCGGTTTTTACGACCGTACGTTGCAGTATCGCAAGCAGATGTCTCATGGGCCTTATCCGATCGGCCTGGCCCATGATTGTCAGCAGGTTGACGCACTGCCAGTGGAAAGCTGGGATATTCCGCTGCCGGAAATTATTACCCCCTCTCGCCATTGGCAGTGGAGTACGCGCTAGCCCTTTATCGATTCAGGCGAACGATCGTGGCCCAACATCTGCTGTACCAACTCTACACAGTGCAGGAAGCGCGAGTCGTAGTCCGACTCTTTGATGTAAACGTACGGGATATTATTGTTAGCCAGCATCGTTTTCAGCAGGTTCTGGAACTCCGAACGGGCTGTGGTGCTGCCTAAACTGCGCAGTCCGTCGGCCACCCACGGCGTGTTGTTTTCCAGCAAAATCACCAGATCGAAGCGGTATTCGTCGATCAGCGCCTGAACGAACGGGTGTTCACGTCCCTCATATTTCTTGCAGAACGCTTGCGTGGTGACGAAGTCGGTGTCGATAAAGGCCACTTTATTGGCGTATTTGACGGCAAAATCAATGTACTGCGCCTGACCCAACGCGATCTTGTCGTAGTCGGAATATTGCAGCGCCATCTCGTCGCCCCCCAGATGAGAGAACACGTAATCGCGGCCATATTCCCAGGCGCTGGTGGTGTTGAAGATATTGGCCAGTTTATTCACCAGCGTGGATTTGCCGCTGGATTCACCACCAAGAATGGCAACCGTGCGCACAAAGAACGGTTTCACCTCAGTCGGGATATAGTCCCAATAGCGGAAGGGATCGTGACGAATCTGCGAACCGCTGATGTTCATAAAGGAGCGCTGTGGGTCGATCAGGACGGCCTCAATGCCCAGATGCTCACGGTATTGCGGGGCATCCTGTTCTTCGCTGGTGTAGACGAAATTGGGCGTGATGCTTTTTTCCTGCATGAACGCCTGAATCCCTTTACTCCACACATCCCAGCCGTGCGGGTAAGGCTCCATTCCTTGCTCATTAAAGGCATGGATATGAATGTTTTTCTGATACTTAAAGGTCTGTAAGAGCCAGCGCAGGCGGTCACTGACGGTCGGCTGCTGCGACATCGAACTGTTCTCAAACAGCAGACGGTCGCGTGGTTCGTCGTAACCTAAAATCACATGCAGTTCATCGACCTGGCTGCAGGCGCGCTGAATCAGATAAATGTGGCCAGTGTGTAGCGGATAGAACTTGCCGAAGACGACGCCAATACTCTTTTCGTAGCGCGGGAATTCCAGCTCAAGAAAGCGATGCAGCGCTTCAAGTTTCTGTGCGCTAGGGCTTTTGATTTTGGCATTAAGTAATTGACTGAGATAGCCTTTGGTCATATCGGTCGCATCGGCAACCTGCTGTAGGGTGCAACCCTTCTGCCGGATGGCGGATTTCAGGTAATCAAATGATGACATGGTGCAGCACTCTTGTTTAGCTTACTAAACAAAGTACCACAAAACACGGCAACCTCCGCTACTCTTTCACACCGCAGTTAGCTCAGGGCGAACCGGGGAAAAGGCAGCAGAGGGCTGTCTGGGGTCCGTTTAGAGATCGTCGAGGATTGCCAGAGCGTCAGCCAGCTTTTTCACGCCGAACACCTGCATACTGGCAGGGGCTTTCTTCGGCATATTGGCATGAGGAACGATGGCGCGTTTGAAGCCGTGTTTAGCGGCTTCGGTAATCCGCTCTTGTCCGCTAGGAACCGGGCGGATTTCGCCCGCCAGACCGACTTCACCGAAGATGACGAGATCCTGCGGCAGCGGGCGGTCGCGGAAGCTGGAGACCAGCGATAACAGCAGCGCTAGGTCGGCACTGGTTTCGGTGACTTTGACGCCGCCGACGACATTCACGAATACATCCTGATCCGACATCTGCAAGCCGCCGTGGCGATGCAGCACTGCTAACAGGATGGCTAGGCGGTTTTGCTCCAGCCCGACCGCCACGCGGCGCGGGTTGGACATCATCGATTGATCCACCAGCGCCTGAATTTCGACCAGCAGCGGGCGCGTGCCTTCCCACACCACCATCACGGAACTACCGGACGTCACTTCGTCCCCGCGACTGAGGAAAATCGCCGATGGATTGCTGACCTCGCGTAGCCCTTGTTCTGTCATCGCGAACACGCCCAGCTCGTTAACGGCACCGAAACGGTTTTTATGGCTGCGCAGGGTGCGGAAACGGGAATCGGCATCGCCGTCCAGCAGCACGGAGCAGTCGATGCAGTGTTCCAATACTTTCGGTCCAGCGAGCGAACCATCTTTGGTGACGTGGCCGACCATCACGATGGCGACGCCGCGCGTTTTGGCGAAGCGCGTCAGGTAGGCGGCGGTTTCACGCACCTGCGCGACGCTGCCGGGAGACGATTGAATATCGGCGAGATGCATGACCTGAATAGAGTCGATCACCATTAGCTTCGGCTGTTCCTGCTCGGCAATCAGGCAAATCTGTTCGATGCTGGTTTCCGACAGCATATTGAGATTCTGGGTAGGCAGATTAAGGCGGTGTGCCCGCATCGCCACCTGCTGCAATGATTCTTCCCCGGTGACGTACAGGGTTTTCATATTTTCTGACAGCTTGCAGAGCGTTTGCAGCAGCAGGGTACTTTTACCCGCGCCGGGGTTGCCGCCGATCAGAATCGCGCTGCCGGGAACGACGCCGCCGCCCAGAACGCGGTCAAACTCCAGAAAGCCAGTAGAAAAACGGGGCAGGGCTTCAAGGCTGATTTCCGAAAGCTTTTGTACCCGGCTGACGCCTGCACTCTCACCCGCATAGCCAGTGAGACGGTCGGAACGTGATACGGAGGCCGAGGCCAGACGAACTTCGGTAATGGTGTTCCAGGCATGGCAGGCGCTGCACTGCCCTTGCCAGCGCGGGTAGTCAGCTCCGCATTCATTACATACAAACGCCCGTTTGACGGCTTTTGCCACGTATCACCTCCAACTGATTAACGCTTTTCGTGTCTCATACTGCCGCTGAGAATGCACAGCACTCCCGTCAGATCGGCATGACGAATAGTCACCGCAGATTGTTCATTGACCTTCGGTTTGGCGTGATAGGCAATGCCTAAGCTGGCTGCCTTGATCATCGGCAGATCGTTCGCGCCGTCACCAATCGCAACGGTCTGATGCATGGGGATTTCCAGCTTTTCCGCCAGCTGTTGCAGCGTGGTCGCTTTATGTTTTGCATCGACAATTGTACCGACGACTTCGCCAGTCAGCTTACCGTCTTGCATGCCTAATTCGTTGGCAACGGCGGCCACCAGTCCTAGCTCATCACGCAAATAATCGGCAAAGTAGGTAAACCCGCCCGACGCAATGGCGACGTGCCAGCCAGCTTCCTGAAGCTGGCTAACCATATTACGCAGGCCCGGCATCAGCGGCAGCGTTTTCCGCACCGTCTGTAAGATATTGGCGTCGGCACCTTTTAATGTCCCCACGCGCTGGCGCAGGCTGGCAGCGAAATCCAGCTCGCCGCGCATCGCGCGTTCAGTGACTTCAGCGACCAATTCGCCCGTGCCCGCCAGCTTGGCGATTTCATCAATACATTCGATCTGAATCGCGGTGGAATCCATGTCCATGACCAGCAAACCCGGCGAACGCAGCGTCGGTGCGTTACGCATGGCCGCGACATCGATGCCTAGCTCGTGTGCCAGCTTGGTAGCGCGTGGCGTCAGCGTGCCTGCTAAACGCACGACCTGATAATCGCCCACATTCCAGGCGCTCACGATAACCATTGCGCTGCCCAGTTTACGCTGGTAGCGAGAAATCAGGTTTTTATCGAGGACGTCGCTATAAATAAGCCAGCCGGTGTCGCCAGCGCGATAGTCAAGCGGCATCACTTCATCACCGCTCAGTGATAATGGCAGTCCCGGCCAACAGTTGATCTCATCAGGGAGATCACGATAGGTCAGACTATTCGACATGGAGAACATCCTCTGCTGGCAGTAGTGCGATAAAGTCGTGCGATAAAGAGGGATGTGGCGTCGACCAAACATATCCCTCCAAAAACTGGGCAACAAGCTATCCTATCGTCGGCGCTTCTGGCAACATGAAAGTATCCAAAACGTGTAAGGATTATCATGGTTCGCGCCCGGGTGAAATTTCGTCTACACCGCACGGCAATTGTGCTGATTTGCCTCGCCCTGCTGGTGGTATTAATGCAAGGGGCGTCCTATTTCAGTTTGAGTCACCAGATGGCGCGATCTGAACAGGTTGAAGATCTGGCGCGCACGCTGTCCAGACAGGTGGCTTACAGCCTTTCTCCGCTGATGGGCAGCGTGGATGATAATAGCCAAAAGATTAATACCATTCTCAAACAACTTACCGATCATAGCCGTATTCTGGATGCTGGCGTGTATCAGCAGGACGGCTCGCTGGTGGCGCATGTCGGTGAGCAGGTACAACTGCGAGATCGACTGGCGTTGGACGGCAATCGGGTTGGTAGCTACTTTAACCATCAACTGGTGCAGCCGATTGAGGGGAAAGAAGGGCCTATCGGCTTCCTGCGTATCACCTTAGATACCCATGTATTGGCGACCGAAGCCAGACAAGTGGATAACACCACCAATATTCTGCGTCTGATGATTTTGCTGTCGCTGGCTATCGGCATCATTCTGACCCGAACGCTGTTGCAGAATCGTCGTACCCGCTGGCAACAATCGCCTTACTTTCTTACGGCGAGTACCCCAGTGAAAGAAGAAGGGGACGAGACAGAGAGCGACACGCGGCCGAGCGATAGCACGGCAGTGAAAAAGGATGAAGAAGAAAAAGCCTGACGGCCACCCCGTACAAACGTCGTGTTTGTACGGAGGGCGACGTGGCTATTTCAACGCGAGCTGAAACCCTAACCAGTGATTATAGAATTCACTGACGATTGAGTTGTATTCGCTCTTGGTATAGCGATCGAAATCAGAGGAAGCAATATAGTCGCGGAAGCTACCGAACCAGGCAGAAACATCGGTTGAGGCCGCACGCGAGAAAATTTGCTGGCGTTGAAGTTGGGTTGCTGACGTGCCTTCCGCGTTTTTCTGTAGTTCCAGAAACGTGGCGCTAGCCTTATCGGTGTCTCCCGCGTCGACGCTGCGCTGATACTCATCTTGCAGAATATTTTTTTCCAGATTACTCAAGGCGTCAGACTGGTACTGGATGAAATTTTGAATGTCACGATCGGCGTTTTCATGGTAGTTGCTGTCCACGTAGCGGTTTTTGAGTTCTTCCAGCTTTGCGGCTTTTAGCGTGATTTCGATGCTATCGGTGGTGTAGCTCCACAATGTCACGCTGGATGGCTTAGATAGCGCCTGATGAACCAGACCGACAAAGGCTTCTTTACTGATGCCGCTGTCCTCTTTGAGGTGATTTGACCAGAGCTCAAGGGCCATTTCGTTTGTGCCGATGTTATCAACGGATAGCTTGATGCCTGGGTTAGGTGGCGTGCTGGTATTGCTTTGTAGTATCAGATTTCGATTTTTAAGTATCTCAGCCTGAAGTGCATTCTGCTCTATTTCGCTCAGATTTGAGCGCGGAGCGTTTGCCACATTTTCTTTCAAGCGTGCCATCGCTTCCGCAGAAATTTTTATATTGTTGGGGAAGGCGACCGTCTTTCCCGTAATCGGATCGACGATTTGTACGCTATCTGCCGTGGTGGACTCTGTCGTTGCCGTGTGCTGTGTTGACGATAAAGGTATCGCGGTGCTTTGGGCCTGAGAATTGCTATAACCCGTATTATTTACAGACAAGCTCATACTCTCTCCTTCAGTGCGATCAAGTGGTTAAATATTAACCTGAATATTATCGGCAAGGACAGATGGTAACTTTATAAATGATTTATTCCGTTATTATTACTTGTGACGTGGCGCTGAGGTTTGGTAAGTAAAGACGCTGCTTTGCTGTTTATGCCATCACCGATTGTGTCTGCACGTTAAATCAGGGAAAATGCTCGGCTACAGTTTATTTCCGCTTTGCCTGACGATCTGCCATCGGTGTGTTGTTGACTTGATGCTGACGCCGGGTGGCTAACAAAAGAAACCTGAAAATCATGTCTCCAAGTGAATACGCCCGCGAAGTCTCCAAAAGAAGAACGTTCGCTATCATTTCTCACCCCGATGCCGGTAAAACCACGATTACCGAAAAGGTCCTGCTGTTCGGACAGGCGATCCAGACAGCCGGTACGGTAAAAGGGCGTGGTTCGAACCAGCATGCGAAATCCGACTGGATGGAGATGGAAAAGCAGCGTGGTATCTCCATCACCACGTCCGTGATGCAGTTTCCCTACCGTGATTGTCTGGTGAATCTGCTCGATACCCCAGGGCACGAAGACTTCTCCGAAGATACCTATCGTACGCTGACGGCGGTGGACTGCTGTCTGATGGTGATCGACGCCGCAAAAGGGGTCGAAGATCGTACGCGTAAGCTGATGGAAGTCACGCGCCTGCGTGACACCCCGATTCTGACGTTCATGAACAAACTTGACCGTGACATCCGCGATCCAATGGAAGTGCTGGATGAAGTCGAGAGCGAGCTGAAAATTGCCTGTGCGCCGATTACCTGGCCGATTGGCTGCGGCAAGTTGTTCAAAGGCGTGTACCACCTTTATAAAGATGAAACCTATCTGTATCAGACGGGTAAAGGCCATACGATTCAGGAAGTGCGTATCGTTAAAGGGCTGGATAACCCGGAGCTGGATACCGCGGTTGGCGAAGAACTGGCTGCACAGCTGCGTGAAGAGCTGGAACTGGTGAAAGGGGCATCGCACGAATTTGAGCTGGACGCGTTTCTGGCAGGCGAACTGACGCCGGTCTTCTTTGGTACGGCGCTGGGTAACTTTGGCGTTGACCACATGCTGGATGGCTTGGTTGCCTGGGCGCCCGCGCCGATGCCGCGTAAAACGGATACCCGTGAAGTGACGGCGGCGGAAGAGAAATTCACCGGCTTTGTGTTCAAGATTCAGGCCAACATGGACCCGAAACACCGTGACCGCGTGGCGTTTATGCGCGTGGTGTCCGGAAGATATGAAAAAAGCATGAAGCTGCGTCAGGTCCGTACGGGTAAAGACGTGGTGATTTCAGACGCGCTGACCTTTATGGCGGGTGACCGTTCCCACATTGAGGAAGCCTATCCGGGCGATATCATTGGGTTACACAACCACGGCACCATTCAGATTGGCGATACGTTTACGCAGGGTGAAGACATGAAATTCACCGGCATCCCTAACTTTGCGCCGGAGCTCTTCCGTCGTATCCGCCTGCGCGATCCACTCAAGCAGAAACAGCTGCTGAAAGGGCTGGTACAGCTGTCTGAGGAAGGCGCGGTGCAAGTCTTCCGTCCATTGACCAATAATGACCTTATAGTGGGTGCGGTCGGTGTGCTGCAGTTTGATGTGGTTGTTGCCCGTCTGAAAACGGAATACAACGTTGAGGCGATTTACGAGTCGGTAAACGTTTCTACCGCGCGTTGGGTTGAGTGCAGCGATGTGAAGAAATTCGAAGAGTTTAAGCGTAAGAACGAACTGCATCTGGCACTGGATGGCGGGGATAACCTGGCCTATGTGGCTCCGACGATGGTTAACCTGAACCTGACGCGTGAGCGCTACCCAGAAGTGACGTTCCACCAAACGCGCGAGCATTAATCTTTATAACGCACTCATCTTTATAACAGCATCGGCTCACAAAGACATGGATTGATGCGCCATGGTTTCACGAAGAGATCGGTGGCTGTGGCGTTTAAATCGTGACCATATTGTTAAAATAATCATCACCCGGTTATGTTTGGTTTGAGGCCAATCATGCCGGGTGTTTTCGTTTTTAAATCATCTAAAAATCAATATGTTAGTTTTTTATTTTTCCCTGCGTTATTTCGCCCCTCGGTGCAACAGACAAATCTGAATTGCGATACATATTCTCTCGAACCCCTGTGATTTTCCATTCTGTGGGCTATAGTTAACAACGTGTTAACTGATTTAGCTTGTTAAACTGTTAACGTAATTTAAGTTGGCTCATTGTTTTGATTTGTTTCGTCTTTGCAACTCAATGCTCTGATTTTTTCATGTGGGAAGAGGGAATCATCGGAGCATGGGTAACGTCATTATCACCTTGATTTGCTGATGACTGTGCAGGCGTTAACGTGACCCAAATAGCTTATTTCGGGTTTAGAGAAAAGCATAAGAAGGAAGACATCGATGAAAAAGACCACATTGACAAAATCGCTGATCGTAGTTGCTCTGAGTTCGATTCTGGCCGGCGGCGCCATGGCGGAAGAGACGTTAGGGCAGAAAGTAGAACGTATCGCGGATACAACTGGTGCAAAAATCGATAGCTCCGCCAATAAAGCCTCTGGCTACATGAGTGACAGCGCTATCACAGCAAAAGTGAAGAGTGCGTTGCTGGAAGATAAATCCATTACCAGCAGCGACATTTCCGTTGAAACGTCAAAGGGTGTCGTCACACTCAGCGGCTTTGTCAGTAGCCAGGCACTGAGCACTCGGGCGGTGGAAATTGCCACTCAGGTTGAGGGCGTCCAATCCGTCAGCGACAAACTGCAGGTTAAAGATAATCAATCACAGTCGGTTGGCGCTTATGCCGATGATGCGGTGGTGACCAGCACGATTAAGGCGAAACTGCTGGCGGATGACATTGTTCCGTCTCGTAAAGTGAAAGTCGAAACGCAGGAAGGTGTTGTGCTGTTGAGCGGTGAAGTCGACAACAAAGCGCAGTCCGATCGTGCAGAAAGTATTGCGAAGGCCGTTGACGGTGTAAAAAGCGTTAAAAACGACCTGACCGTTAAATAATCGTCATTTCAAACGGGGTTATCCGTCATAGCGGATAACCCTACCTAATCCGCATAATAAAACACCATCTGTGGATACGCAGTCAGGACGCAAGAAGTGCGTCAGGATGACCACCATGATTTTTCATTTTGTCTGGTAAGGAGAGCGTATGTTTCGTTGGGGCATTATATTTTTAGTTATCGCACTTATCGCGGCAGCACTGGGTTTCGGCGGACTCGCCGGTACAGCAGCTGGCGCAGCGAAAATCGTCTTTGTGGTCGGTATTATTCTGTTTCTGCTTAGCTTGTTCACTGGTCGAAAACGGCCGTAGCACAGCGCATTTTTTCTTTTATACCCTAAATAATTCGAGTTTCAGGACAAAACGTTAACGTTTTGAACAACGCGAAGCGTTAGCCCTTCAGGGCGAGGCCCACGACGGGCCGAGTATTTGAACGCAGCCAACGCACATGCAACTTGAAGTATGACGGGTATATGTCATACAGAGCACACAGCCGCGCCATGCGGCTGTCACATTTTATCGGCACACTATCTTTTACCGGAGACTATCTTTTACTGGCATACTATTTTTTACTGATACCATCCGCGTATTTGCTGCATTTCGACAGTTTATCAGGAGGTTTATGATGAATAGCGATATCGTTGTTGGCAAATGGAAACAGTGGAAAGGAAATTTCCTGGCGCTGTGGGCCGATTGGTTTGACAGCGACTGCGCCTGGCTGGAAGGGAGTAACGATTACTTGTCCGGCGTCTTGCAAGAGGGTTACGGAAAAGCACACGAAGAGGTATCCTCAGAGAAAACCACGTTACACTGAGGCTCTACCGCAACGACACGTCCTATTCTGCCATGAGGCTTTGGCAGGATATTATTTGCTCGTCGATTAGGTCGCCTCATCTTGACGGACTTAATCTTGACGGAGAGAAGCGACGTGCCTTCTGAACGATACCGGTTTATCGACACACACTGTCATTTTGATTTCCCCCTCTTTTACGATGATGCACCGGAAAGCTTGCGTCTGGCACAAGACGCAGGGGTTGAGCACATTATTATCCCTGCCGTGGCTTCCCAGCATTTTGAGCGCGTGTTGACGCTTGCTCGTACTTACCCTCCGCTTTACGCGGCGCTTGGCCTGCACCCACTTTATATCGCTGAACATCAGGAGAGCGACCTGCTTTGTCTGGAAGACGAACTGCGGCAGCAGACTGTCAGACTGGTGGCCGTGGGTGAGATTGGGCTGGATCTCTATATGCCTGAACCGCAGTTCGAGCGACAGCTTGCCTTCCTTGAGGCTCAGCTTAGACTGGCGAAAAAATACGATCTCCCGACGATCCTGCATTCGCGGCGCAGCCATGACAGGCTGGCGCAATTGCTCCGTCGTATCGACGTGCCGCGTACCGGTGTGGTTCACGGGTTTGCGGGCAGTCTGGCGCAAGCGCAGGCCTTCATCCGACTGGGCTATTACATCGGCGTTGGGGGAACCATTACCTATGACAGGGCAAATAAAACGCGTCAGGCGATTGCGCAGCTGCCGTTAGATCGGCTGCTGCTGGAAACCGATGCACCCGATATGCCGATGAGTGGCTATCAGGGGCAGCCAAACCGGCCCGAGCGCATTTCGTGTGCGTTTCAAACGCTGTGTGAGCTACGCGCAGAACCGCCAGAGGAGATTGCCGAGGCGCTCTGGCAGAATTCATTCAGACTGTTTGGACGGCTCACTCCGGCATAACGCCGCTACCGTTATGCTGCAACCATTCCCCGAAAGCGGAAGCCCGTTTGCTTCCACTTTTCTCTTATTTCTGTGCAACAACAGACAGAACAGCCATTTCGATTTCATATACCAACCATGAAATTGTGATGAAGATCACTTTTTAGTGTTTTGGACTGTTCGATGTTGTATGTATTTGTGACATAAATTAGCGACCTCTACGGGCCTGTCTTTATAATCGGCTCGCCAGCGCGTGCTTACCGTTCTGGCGAAACGATTTTTATTATGCTCTCACTTTTTTCACGCGTTATAGGGAACTGCACATGCAACTCGTTATGAGTCTCATCGGCATGATTGTTCTGATTTTATGCGCGGTTATGTTATCGAATAACCGTAAAGCGATCAGATTGCGCACCGTTGTCGGTGCTTTCATTCTTCAGATTGGTATCGGCGCGCTGGTGCTATATGTACCAGTAGGACGCAAAATTCTGGAGGGCATGACGAGCGGTGTAGCAAACGTTATCGCCTACGGAAATCAAGGCGTTTCGTTTATGTTTGGCGGTCTGGTCTCCGACAAAATGTTCGAAGTCTTTGGCGGTGGCGGGTTTGTTTTCGCACTCCGCGTATTGCCGATTATCGTCTTTTTCTCTTCTCTGATCGCCGTGCTGTACTACATGGGCATTATGCAGTTGGTCATCAAGGTACTCGGTGGCGGATTGCAGAAACTGTTGGGAACCTCCCGTACCGAATCGCTCTCAGCAACGGCCAATATTTTTGTCGGCCAAACGGAAGCGCCGCTGGTGGTTCGCCCGTATATCGCCAACATGACGCAGTCAGAGCTGTTTGCGGTGATGTGTGGCGGGTTGGCCTCGATTGCCGGTGCCGTGATGGCGGGCTATGCCCAGATGGGCGTGCCGCTGGAATACCTGATTGCGGCCTCCTTCATGGCAGCACCGGGTGGGTTATTGTTCGCCAAACTCATGGTGCCGGAAACGGAAAAAACGCACGACCATGACGAAATGGTAGGCTTTGTCGATGAAGACGATCGCCCGGCTAACGTTATTGATGCGGCGGCAAGCGGCGCGGCTTCCGGTATGCAGCTGGCGCTGAATGTGGGTGCGATGCTGCTGGCGTTTATCGCTCTGATCGCCGTATTGAACGGCATTCTGGGTGGGATCGGCGGCTGGTTTGACTACCCGCAACTGTCGCTGGAACTGATTCTGGGTTGGTGCTTTGCGCCTATTGCTTTCCTGATTGGTATTCCGTGGAATGAAGCCACCGTTGCGGGGTCGTTCATTGGGCAAAAACTGATTGTTAATGAATTCGTGGCTTACATGAATTTCAGTCAGTATCTGAAAGCGGATGACGTGGTTGCTGCTGCGGGTTTGCAGGTTCTGTCGGATCATACCAAAGCTGTGATTTCGTTCGCGCTGTGTGGCTTTGCTAACCTTTCGTCTATTGCTATCCTTATTGGAGGTTTGGGCAGTATGGCACCGACTCGGCGTCAGGATATTGCCCGCTTTGGTTTGAAAGCGGTCGCGGCAGGTACGCTTTCTAACCTGATGAGCGCCTGCATCGCAGGGTTCTTCCTGGCCCTGTAATGTAACCAGGCATTCTTGCAGTAGCGAGATGATGGGCGGCGAAAGTCGCCCATTGTTCGTTTAAACCCCTACATTATTCAGGGGTTAAGCGCGGTCTACGCAGCATTTACCGAATGCGGGTGCGATATGCTTGCCTGAGTGGAGTGACATGCTTTCTGCTTTTATTGATGATGTTGAATGGATTACTTTTCCACGGGCAACGGACGGTGCCACCTACCCAGGTATTACTGCTCGCTGCCATTTCCATTTGTCTGCCTATGACGACGCGCTTTTTGCCGAGGCGAACATTCCTTTTTCCGACGCGCTAGAGCGTGCTGTGCCGAAACGACGCGCCGAATTTCTGGCTGGGCGCTGTCTGGCCAGACGCGTCTTGAGCAAGTTGGAACATCCTGATTTTATTCTGCATAGTGCAGAAGACCGCTCGCCGCAGTGGCCGGAAAATATTGCCGGTTCGCTGAGCCATAACAAAGACAGCGTACTCTGCGCCGCCCATTTGCGTAGCGATACGCTCTCGTGTGTGGGAGTTGATATTGAAGGGTTCATGTCTGATGAGCGTGCGCAATCGCTGTGGCCCGGCATCATCGGCGACGAAGAATTCCAGTGGTTTCAGGAACGGGAAGAAGCATTTAGCTGTTTGCTGACGTTGAGTTTCTCGGCGAAAGAGAGCCTGTTCAAGGCGCTTTACCCGCAGGTCCGGCACTATTTCGATTTTCTGGATGCCAGACTAGTGGCGTTGGATATCACCAAACGCGAGTTCGAGCTGGAACTGCTTACCGATCTGACGCCGACGTTTTACGCCGGACGCCGTTTTAAAGGCGCGTATCTGTTAAGAGAGTACGACGTCACCACCTTTATCTGCTGCTAAAAAAGCCCGCGAATAGCGGGCTAGAGTCATTGTTCAGAACGTATCAGCATCAGAATTTATAGCTCACGCCGCCGTACACCGTACGTCCAGACAGGAAGTAGTCGTTGTCAGTGGCAACATAGTCCCGTTTTTCGTTGGTCAGGTTAGTGACGCCCAGTTTTAGATCTACGTTTTTAACCGGTGTATAAGTGGCACCGATATCCACGGTATTGAAACCGCGAGTCTTGGTGGACTCTTTGTCAAGAAGATATTGGTTCCCCGTATATTGGTAAGCAATATAGGTTGATACATTATCTAGTGCTTGCCAGTTCAACTGCGTGTTAACTGTATTTTTTGGGGTTTTTTTCAGGCGCTTCTTGGTGGTGCGGTCTTCGGCATCGACGATAGTCCAGTTAGTGGTCCAGTTTAGGTCATCCGTGAGATCGACCCAAAATGAGGTTTCAATTCCCTGAACCCGCGCTTTATCCACGTTGTAATAAGGAAGATTGGCTACCCTAGTTCTGTCTTTATCCCAAGCCTCAGATTGGATCATATTCTTGATATCATTATTAAACAGGGTGATACCTGTACCGAAATGTTCTGCCTCATAGGCAGTACCCAGTTCATAGCTGATGGAGGTTTCAGCCTTCAGATCAGGGTTACCGACGAGATAGCAGAATCCGCGACATGCTGCTTTCATATAGCCGGGGGTAAATTGAGCGAGGGTTGGGGCTTTAAACGCTTTATTCACGCCGCCTTTGATGACCCAGTTGTCAGTTAAACTATAAGTGGCGTAAGCGCGTGGACTGAATTCGGTGCCATAGACCTCATGATGGTCGACGCGACCACCAAACGTGAGGGCTAAATCAGCGATTTTGAACTCATCTTGCAGGAAGAGGGCGCTCTGATTAACGTTCACTTTGCCATTTTTCAGGTTCATGCTGTGTTCCAGCGATGTGATGCGGTATTCACCGCCGCCAGTCAGCAAATGGTCACCTAGGTAACCAGACACTTGGCCGTCAACCGTCTGATTATTCTGAGTAATATCGGCTATGCCTTTATTGAGTTCAGAATTATCCATTAAATCGATTTTTTCGTAGTAATAACGTAACCGCGTATCGACACTGTCCCAGCTCCCGTTATGCGTGAGACCCATACCAAGGCGATCTATTTTTTGAGTATTATGGGCGGTTGCACCATAGTTATTCCAATCGACGAAACGGTCATCTTTGGTATAAGTCGCATCAAAATCCAGGCTCTGCTGAGAATCGATCAACCAGGTCAGGTTGCCTAACACGCTGTAGTTATCGCGTTTTTCTATGGCATCGGAGTTGCGGTTTTTCGATTGCTCGGTACGCCACGCATCACGTTTACCGCCATCGACAATCAAGCTGCCCAGCAGCGTATTTTCCACCAATGGCCCGCTAACGTAGCCATTCAGGCGATTGTGGTCGCCGCCAGAACCTTCAGTCGGCGCTTCAAAGTTATAGCCGATCTCTCCGGCAACTTTCTCCCCCGGCTGGCGCAGAATCACGTTTACCACACCACCCAATGCATCGGCACCGTACAAGGAAGACATTGGGCCGCGAATGACTTCGATACGTTCAATCGCCGACATCGGAATGGAGCTAAGATCGAAATCATTCCCCATATCGGTCGCAAGTGATTCTTGGGCGTTGATACGGCGACCATTTACCAGCAGCAGCGTGTAGTCTGCCCGCATACCACGGATTTTGATCTCGTTACGACCATAGGTAGTCGACGGATTGATATTAATCCCCGGCAGCTTTTTCACCGCATCGGAAACGTTATTCACCGACATCTTTTCCAGCTCGGCACTGGTAATGACAGAGACGCTGGCGGGGGCGCTTAGCGTGGTGTGTTTCGTCTGTGTTGCCGTTACGACGATTTTTTCATCTGCCGCGTTTTCCGCCTGTGCAAGTGCAGGCAGTGCCAGTAATCCGGTCACCAGCAGGGCGAGAGACACCTTGCTGTGTGGGAAATGATGATATGAAAAACGACTTTCCGATTTTAGCTGCATGTCAAAAACCCCATCAAAGAGTGGAAAAAACATCCCCATAAATAAATTGCGTGCTGTGTTGCTGACCCACTCATTGAGTAAATCGAGCGGTTTATTGCTCCGTCGCTTGCGCAGGCTGGCGTGCGGCCATCTTCCGGCTGCGTTCAGCCAACTGCGGAATCAGGCGCAGGGTTAGCAGCATGGCGGCAAGCGCAAATACGGTGCTGGCGACGGCGAGCTGTGAGAACCCATCAATTTTTCCCTCAATCGAGGTGCTCAGATAAGCGGCAGAAGCAACGCTGGCGAGCCCTGATGCCACGTTGGCCGCGGTGCCCTGATAGGACATAAACGCGGCGCGCTGATGCGGCAGCGGAATGCCGGCGGTAATTGCCAGCGTGCTGCTGGAGCGGGCTGCACTGAGCGCCATGAACAGGGTGAACACCAGATACAGGGAAAGTGAAAAAGGCAAAACGAAACCGCAGAGGATGACAACGGCCAGCAGTAGCGTCGTTACCACGATCGTCCGGCTGGCATACCCTCGATCCAGCAGGCTGCCGCACAGCTGCATGGTCACCATGCTTGCCAGTCCGCCGCAGAGATAAAGCAGGGAAATATCATCCCGCGGGAACGCCAGATTGAACTGAAAGTAGTTCGAAAAATGGGGAATCAGCAGGAAATGACCGAACATCTGTAGCGAAACCACCGTCAGCCCCAACAGGAAAAGCGGGGAGGCCAGCAGATCGTGTAATACGGAAGTGGGGGCTTTGCTGGGAGACGCGTTTTGCTGGGCCCGATGCGCCGGCGGCATGGAAGGAAAGAGCCACAGCACTAACAGCGCCAGCAGCAGGCCACCGAGGCCGAAAATATAAAACGGCGCTTGCCAGTTAATACGGTGAGCTAACTCCAGCGACAGCGGCATGATGATAATGGCCGCGAGCGAAAAACTCATACCGACGTAGGCCAGCTGCTTTCCGCGCTCGTTGGCCGGCACAATATCGACAACCGCAGCCATCAACACGCCAGAGGCTGGCCCAGCTACGCAGCCTGCCAGAATAAACAGCACTAAAAGATGGGTTTGGCTGGTGGCAAACATACAGGCCGCTGTCAGGCCGAAGCGCAGCGTCAGCAGAACGATCAGAGCATGTTTACGGTTAAATCTGTCCAGATAAGGGGCGGCGAGGAAGCCGACAATGGCGGAGGCAAACGTTGCGCCGCCGCTAATGTAGCCGATGTTCTTAGCATCCATAGACAGGGCGCTGATGAAATCGGGACCTAACGGCATCACCATCATCAGGCTGCCGAGGGAAAGCATGTTAATTAGCAGCGCCAGATGCACAACGGATCGGGTGTGCGGGCGGTACATGCTTTCATCCATGACGGGCTCACATTTAGACACAGTTAGTAAAATATTCGCGCAGTCTAGCGCAGCTTAATTTCCCTGACAATGAATGATAAGTATTTTCATTATCATCTGTGATGTAGGTTTTATAATCAATACATTCCTATTGCTAACCATTAACCGTTATGAAAGATGTCCAAAAAAATTGATTAACATCAATATAACCCCTAATTAATGGGCGTGAATAACCATTTCGTGGAAGGATTGACCGAACACGTTACTTCAGTGTAATTTAACTGCGCTTGATATAAATGATAATGATTTTAATAATCATTGGTATTTAATTTGCGAGCGCAGGAGCTGCCTTGTGGATACACTGATTACAGAAGCTGAAACATTTAGCGGGCTAACTTATTCGGAACAGACCGCTTTTTTATATGCATCGGAACACCGTAGCCTTTCTACTTCCGGCTTATTTGAACGTATTTCGTCCCCTGTTTGTGCTCCAGATTCGCACGATGACAGGCTGAGCTCTGCAATCGCGCAGGCGTTCCAGCGAGCGCGTCAGGCAGGGCAGTCTCTGCCTATTGTGGTAGGGGCGATTCCTTTTGATACCACACAACCCTCTTGTCTCTATATCCCTGATAGTTATACCGTTACGACGAAATCTGAACTTGTCAGCCGTGCTCGTAAGCACACGGCGGCGTCACCTGCCGCACTAACGTTAAACAGCGTTCCAGATGAATGTCAGTTCAAATCCATCGTGGCCGAGGCCGTTGAGCGCTTCCGACGTGGTGAACTGAGCAAAGCGGTACTGTCGCGCATTTTGGACATTGAGCTGGCGGGGCCTGTTAAGGCGCAAGCGATCCTCAACAACCTGATGGTGCAGAACGCGGGTGGCTATCACTTCTCGCTGCCGTTGCCGGATGGTTCCATCTTACTGGGCGCTAGCCCAGAACTGCTGCTGCGTAAGCAGGGAAACGTCATTGTCTCTAATCCGCTGGCAGGATCGGCGCGACGAATGAACGATGAGCATCTGGATTACCTGAATAGCCAGCGCTTGCTGAATTCTGGCAAAGACAAGTACGAGCATAAGCTGGTGGTGGACGATATCCGCCAACGCCTGATGCCGCTGTGCTCGTCGTTAACGATCCCCTCAGCACCTTCGCTGATGCACACCGCTTCCATGTGGCACTTATCTACCGCCATCAGCGGCGAGCTGGCTAACCCGGAAATGACGGCGCTTCAGGTTGCCTGCCAGCTTCATCCCACCCCTGCACTGTGCGGCTTCCCCACGCAGGAAGCGCGCCAGCTGATCGCCGAACTGGAACCGCACGATCGCGGCGTATTCAGCGGCATCGTCGGCTGGTGTGATGCCAACGGCGATGGCGAATGGGTGATAGCGATTCGCTGCGGCACCATCAAAAACAATAACGTCCGCCTGTTTGCCGGTGCGGGCATTGTTGAGGCGTCAGTCCCCGAGGATGAATGGGCTGAAACCGCCGCCAAATTAAACACGATGCTGAATGCGTTTGGGCTTAACTCAGGTGTGGATGGACTATGAGCATTGAATTTACGCCCTGGCCAGAGGAACTGGCACAGCGTTATCGTGACAAGGGGTACTGGGTCGGCCTGCCGTTAACGGATGCCTGGGAACGCCATCTGACGACGCAGCCCGATGCGGTTGCGGTGGTGTGCGGTGAGCGCCAGTGGAGCTATCGGGAGCTGGATCGGCAATCTTCCGCGCTGGCATCGCGCCTGACGGAAAGCGGCCTGCGCTGTGGTGACACCGCGTTGGTGCAGTTGCCGAACGTGGCCGAATTTTACCTGACCTTTTTTGCGTTGCTGAAAATGGGCGTCGCGCCGGTTAACGCGCTGTTCAGCCATAACAAGCTGGAACTGCTGTCATACGCCACACAGATCGAACCGCGCTTACTGATCGCATCGGCCGAACACCCGCTGTTTGGCAACGGCGAGTTTCTGGATCGGTTACAGACGCAGGTTCCTCGCCTGCAAACGGTGGTGATGCTCGGCGACAGCCCACTGGGGCACAGCCTGTCAGACTGGCTGCAACCGCGCACTTCAGCCAGCCAGTATCAGCCTTCCGCGTCGGGGCAGGTTGCCTTCTTCCAGCTTTCTGGCGGCAGTACCGGTACGCCGAAGCTGATTCCCCGCACCCATGATGATTATTACTACAGCGTGCGCCGCAGCGTGGAAATTTGCGAGCTGACGCCACAAACCCGCTACCTGTGCGCGTTGCCCGCACCGCATAACTTCCCGTTAAGCTCGCCCGGTTCGCTCGGTGTGTTTTACGCTGGTGGACGCGTTGTGCTGGCGCCCGATCCGGGAGCGATGACCTGCTTCCCGCTGATCGAACGCCATCAGATCGATATTACCTCGCTGGTGCCGCCCGCCGCCGCGCTGTGGATTCAGGCGGCCGAGCAGTTTGGCGGCGCGCTGCATAGCCTGAAGATCTTGCAGGTGGGTGGCGCGAAGCTGAGTGAAGCCGTTGCCCGCCGTATTCCGGCGGTGTTGGGCTGCCAGCTACAGCAGGTGCTTGGCATGGCGGAAGGGCTGGTGAACTACACCCGACTGGACGACAGCGACGAGCATATCTTCACCACGCAAGGCTACCCGATGAGCCCGGACGATGAAGTTAAGGTGCTGGATATCGACGGCAATCCGGTGCCGAGAGGCGAGGCGGGGCTGCTGGCGACGCGCGGCCCTTATACCTTCCGTGGCTATTACCGCAGTCCGGAACACAACGCCCGCGCCTTCGACAGTGAAGGGTTTTACCACTCGGGTGATGTGGTGCAGATGACCGAGGACGGCTATTTGCGCGTGGTCGGCCGAGAAAAAGATCAGATTAACCGCGGTGGTGAAAAGATTGCCGCTGAAGAGATCGAAAACCTGCTGCTCAAGCATGACGGCATTCTTCATGCTGCGCTGGTGTCCATGCCCGATCCGGTCATGGGCGAAAAAAGCTGCGCTTTTCTGGTGGTCAGCGATGCCTCGCTGAAAGCCATTACGTTAAGAAAATATCTTCGCAATCAGGGTATTGCTGAATTCAAACTGCCGGACCGCTTCGAGATGATCGACACCTTGCCCGTTACGCCGGTCGGCAAGATTGATAAGAAATCACTCCGTCAGCGCATCCAGACCCAACTTAGCACTCAAAACCGAACGTAGTATTCAAAACCAATAAGGATTTTGTGATGGCAATCCCTTCTATTGCTTCTTATCCCCTGCCGCGCGCACAGGATTTCCCTGAGAACAAAGTTGCCTGGGCGTTTGAGCCTGAGCGCGCGGTGCTGCTGATTCACGACATGCAGGATTATTTCGTGAATTTCTATGGTGCGGACAGCCCGCTGGCGCAGCAGTTGATTGAGAACATTGTGGCGTTGCGAACCTACTGCAAAGCACAGGGGATTCCGGTGGTGTATACCGCGCAGCCGAACGCACAAAGCGCGGCCGACCGGGCGCTGCTGAACGACATGTGGGGCGCAGGGCTGAATAATCACCCTGAAAAGCAGCGTGTTGTGAGTGTGCTGACACCGGATGAGCACGATACGGTGCTGGTGAAGTGGCGCTATAGCGCTTTTCACCGTTCGCCGCTGGAACCGATGATGAAGGAGATGGGTAAAGATCAGCTGATTATCTGCGGTGTTTACGGGCATATCGGCTGCATGATTACCGCGACAGATGCCTTCATGCGCGACATCAAGCCATTCATGGTCGGCGATGCGGTGGCGGATTTCTCACTTCAGGAACACCAGATGGCGCTGAAATATGTGGCGACGCGCGCTGGACGTGTAGTTAGCACGGCAGAACTCACAGGAGCAAAAATGGCACTGGCACTGACGAAGCAAGGACTGAGAGCGCACCTGCTGACCTTGATCGACGAAGAAGAGGATCAGTTCGATGAAAATGAGAACCTGATCGACTACGGTCTGGATTCGGTGCGCATGATGGCGCTGCTGACCGAATGGCGTAATCAGGGCGTCACGCTGAGCTTTGTCGATCTGGCGCGTAACCCCAGCCTGAATGCCTGGTGGGCGCTGATCGAAAAACAGCAGGGAGCCGCATCATGAAGCCGCTGAGCGTTGCGCAGCGCGGGCTGTGGTTAGGCCATGCCCTGAACGATGATAAGGCGACGTTCAACACGGCGGAGTGCATTGCGTTTGACGGCAAAGTCGATATCGAAGCCATGCTGAGTGCGATCCGTCAGGCGGTCATGGAGTGCGAGTGCCTGTACTGCCAGTTTGTTGAGGTTGCGGGTGAACAGGCCGAGCAGCCGGAGATCGGCTTTGTCGCTTCACAACTGCCAGTGCCGATTGGCGTGCTGCCGATTATTGAACTGTTGCCTGTACCGATGAAGGATGAAGAGCAGACGATACGCCAGTGGGCGCGTGAGGAAATCGCCCAGCCGCTGGATCTGCTGAACGGATTACCCTGCCGCTTTGCGCTGCTGTGCGGTGAAAAACGTGATTTTCTCTACAGCTGTGTGCACCACATTGCGCTGGACGGCTTTGGCACGACGATGCTGTTTCAGCGTATCGCCCAGATCTACAGCGCACTGACGGCGGGGCAACCCGCTACGGTGGCGGAGTTCGGCCCATTCAGCGAGGTGCTGGAAGAAGAACAGCAGCGTGATGCCAGCGGGCAGACGGCGCAGGCGCGTGATTTCTGGCTGGAAACGCTGAACGCGATGCCGGAACCGGCCAGCTTCAGCGAGAAGAAAGCGCCGATCGCGGCGCGCTTTTTGCGCCAGAGCAGCGTGTTGCCGACGGATATCTGGCAGCCGCTGACGGCGCTGTGTGAAGGCAACAAGATCAGCTGGCCGGATCTGTTTCTGGCGATGCTGGCGACGCACCTCAAGCTGGTGTCCGGCAGCGACCGACTGACGTTCGGCATGATGGTAATGAACCGTATCGGCTCTGCCTCGCTGACGGTGCCGAGCATGCAGATGAATATTGTGCCGCTGTGCATTCAGGTAGATGAACAGGCGGACTTTGTCACACTGGCGCAGCAGGTTGCCCGCACCAAGCGCACGCTGCGTCGTCATCAGCATTATCGCTATGAGCATTTACGTCGCGATCTGAACCGCGTCGGCGGTGAACAGCGGCTCTTTGGTCCGCTGATCAATATCATGCCGTTCGATCATCCGCTCAGCTACGGATCGCTGTCGTCCAGCACGCTGAATCTCAGCGCCGGACCGGTTGAAGATCTGACCATCGAGATCCATTTCAAAACCGATGGCACACCGGTATTGGATTTTGATGCCAACCCAGCCTGTTACAGCGCAGAAGCGCTCGCCAGCCTGCAAGAAACGCTGTTCACGCTGCTTCAACGCTGGCTGGCACAGCCGCAGCAAACCAGTGGTGAGCTGTTGGGGAACTGGCTGCGTGAAGAGCGGGAACTGGCGTTGATCACCAGCCGCGAGCCTGAGCCGTTCGTTGAACCCGTTCTGACGGCGATCGCCAAGCAAGCGCGTAAAAACCCGAATCATCCGGCGCTGACACAGCGCGACCGGCAGTACAGTTACCAGCAACTGTTGGATCTGAGCGGCCAGGCCGCCGCGGCGCTGCATGAGCGCGGCGTTCAGCCCGGCGAGCGCATCGGTGTCATGCTGAACCGCAGCCCAGAAACCATCATTTGCCTGCTGGCCGTGATGCAGTGCGGCGCGGTGTATGTACCGCTCGACCCTGAACAGCCGCACGAACGTCAGCAGCACATCATCCAGATTGCCGGGTTACGCACGATTGTGACGCAGGCGGACTACCAGCATCGGCTGGCGTCGGTCTTTTCCGGCGAGATCGTTCTGGCGGGGCATCTTCTGTCATTCAACACACAGGCCGCCGCACTGCCGCCTGTGGAAGCGAGAGACGGACAGATTGCCTATGTCATGTTCACCTCGGGATCGACCGGATTGCCGAAGGGCGTGGAGATCGGCGTCGGCGCACTGGATCACTTCATCGCGGCGGCACGCCAGCGCTATGGCCTGCGCGCGGCGGATCGCGTGCTGCAATTTGCCCCGTTTAACTTTGATGCCAGCATCGAAGAGATCTTTGCCACGCTGACCAGCGGTGCAACGCTGGTGCTGCGCACTGATGAGATGCTGGAATCGATTCCGACCTTTGTCGAACAGGTCGAAGAACAGGCGATTACCCTGCTCGATCTGCCGACCGCATTCTGGAATGAATGGGTCGTGGGGCTGAAAACCGGCACGCTGACCCTGCCTTCCGCACTGCGCGCCATCATCATTGGCGGTGAAGCGGTGTACCCCGAACAGCTGGTGCAGTGGCAACGCCATGCGCCGGATACGCTGCGCTTAATTAACACCTATGGCCCAACGGAAACCACGGTGGTGGCGACCAGTTGCGATCTGCAAACGCAGTCTGCCGATGTGGCACAGCTTCCTATCGGTCTGCCATTGGCAGGCGTCAATGCGCTGATTCTGGCGGCGGGCGACCGCCCTGCGACGGAAGGAGAACTGGTGCTGCTGGGGCCAATGCTGGCGGCGGGCTACATCGGTACAGAACACTCGGCGTTTACGCAAATAGCGGTGGGCGATCGGAAGCTTCCGGCTTACCGCACGGGCGACAGAGTACGGCTGGAAAAAGGACAGCTGCTGTACCTCGGGCGCATGGATAACGAGTTTAAAATCAGCGGCTACCGGATCCAGCCTGGGGAAGTCGAAGCCCATCTGCTGGCACAGCCGGACGTCGATGAAGCCTGCGTGCAGGGCATTGTTTACCCCAATGGCGTGCGGCGTCTGGTGGCGTTTGTCGCTAATAAAGCAGGCGAGATCGACGCGCGTGCGCTGAAACAGCGTCTGGGCAGCGTGCTGCCGCCAGCGATGATCCCGACCGATTATCGTGCTTTCCGCCAGTTGCCGAAAACCGGCTCCAACAAGGTCGATCGCAAGCGCCTGCTGGCGGAATACCACGATGAGGCACCGGCGCAGGCGTTAGCCAGCGAAACCGAGAATCGAGTCAGTGCGATCTGGCAGCAGATCCTCGGCGTGTCGGGGATCCAGTCGCGGGATAACTTCTTCGAGCTGGGCGGACAGTCATTGCAGACTATCCAGATCGTCAACCGTCTGGCCGCCGAATTTTCCGTCAGCATCAAGGTGTCTGATGTGTTCGATCATCCCCAGCTCAGCGACTTCTGCCGCTATCTGGACGACAGGCTGTCACAGGATGAAAACAGCGTGGAAATGGTGTGGTAGGGAAAATGATGAACAAGGCACAACCTCTTCAATTTGATTTCAGCGGCCAGACCGTTTGGGTCACCGGCGCGGCGAGCGGCATTGGCGAAAGCATTGCCCGCCAGTTTGTCGCACTGGGCGCGAACGTGATCGGCTTCGACCGTGCATTCCGACATCAGGATCATCCGTTTAGCTGTGTGACGCTGGATATCAGCGAACCGGACAGTGTGGCGGCAGTCTGTCGCCAGCAGTTGGCAGAAACGGGACTCGACATTCTGGTCAACGCCGCTGGGATTCTGCGTCTGGGCGACATCGACGCGCTGAGCGTGGACGACTGGCACCAGTGCATTAACGTCAATGCCTCAGGTGCATTTTACCTGCTGAACGCGCTGGTTCCGCATTTCAAGCAGCAGCGCCGCGGCGCGATTGTCTGCGTCGGCTCCAATGCCGCGCATGTTCCCCGTCTACAGATGGCGGCGTACTGCGCCTCGAAAGCGGCGCTCACCAGCCTGTCTCACTGTGCCGGTCTGGAGCTGGCACCTTACGGCGTGCGCTGCAATCTGGTGTCGCCGGGATCGACGGATACGCCAATGCAGCGCGGCATGTGGCACAGCGCCGATGCCGAGCAGCGCACTATCGCGGGCTTTCCTGACCAGTACAAACTGGGTATTCCACTGGGCAAGATTGCTCAGCCGGAAGAGATCGCCAATACCGTGGTTTTTCTGGCTTCCGATCTGGCCAGCCACATCACCATGCAGGACGTGGTGGTGGATGGCGGGGCAACGCTGACGGCCTGATTTGCTGAGAGAGTGACAAGTCATGAAAGATATCGTAACGCTGTTAAAGCAGTTGGAGCGGCAGGGCGTGCGTCTGGCGTTGAATGCACAGGGACAGCTGATTTCGCAGTCCAGCAAAGACGCGATCACGGCAGACATTGGGCGCACGATCAAGGAAAACAAAGACGCCATTGTGCGCTGCCTGACGGCGCAGCAGGCGTTTGAACGTCCTATTGCGCCGCAGAATGCCACGTCTGGCCCGCTGTCGTCATCGCAAAGCGGGCTGTGGTTTATCGAACAGTACGAAGAGCAGTCACACCTCTACAATATGCCGGTCTATTTTCGCCTGACCGGTACGCTGGATGTGGCTGCACTGGAGTTTGCCTTTGACGCGCTGGCGCAGCGCCACGCCAGCCTGCGCACCCGTTTTGTAGTCAATGAACAGGGCAAGGGCGAACAGCGTATCGATGCCTATCAACCGTTTGTGATACAGCATGATGACTTCTCGCTGCTGCCGGAAGCGGAACGGGAAGCGCGCTTGCAGCAACAGGTGAAAGCGGAAATCAGTCGGCCGTTCGATCTCACGGCGGGCGATCTCACCCGCGTGCGATTGGTGAAAATGAGCGAACGGGTGCACGTTCTGATGATCACCCAGCACCATATTATTTCCGATGGCTGGTCGGTGAAGAATATGTTTGCGGACTTCAAACCGGCTTTTCTGGCCTGTCAAAACCGCCAGCCTTACCCTGTCGAGCCGACCCAGCTTAACTATATCGATTACGCACACTGGTTCAATTCCGCCTCGTTTCTGGATTACCACAACGAATTCAAGCCGTTCTGGGTTGAGCGACTGACGGGGATCCCTGAAGTACACAGCCTACCGCTGGATAAACCACGTCCGGCGCATCAGAACAGCGGTGGTGAGGTGATCTTCTCTGCGATCAACAACGATCTGTGGGATAAATTCAAGCGCCTGTGCCAGCGCTACAATACGTCTAACTTTATTGGCCTGCATGCGGTGTTTTCCCTGATGCTGGCGCGCATCAGCGGTGAGAAAGACATCGTCATTGGTTCGCCGCTGGCCTACCGCGAGCGGCCGGATATCGAAGATGTCGTTGGTTTCTTCGTTAACACCATCGTGCTGCGCACCCAGTTGCAGGACAGCCAGAGTTTTGTCGATTACCTGCAATATTGCCGCGAGCAGGATCTGTCGGCTTTCGATCATCAGCTCTACCGCTTTGAGGCACTGAGCGAGGCAATCGGCTCCGATCGTACCACCGCGATCAACCCGATCTTCCAGGTGATGCTGGTGTATCAGGCCAAAGTGGATTTCAACGATCTGATTCCCGGCTGTGATGCAGCGGAAGAAACCTCGCCGGTGCTGCCCGCCAAGACCGATATCTCGGTCAAGGTGACGGAGTTGATGGGCGAGGTGCGGCTGGACTGGCTGTTTGCCACCGCGCTGTTTGAGCGCCAGACGATCCAGTATTACGCCGACCGTTTCATCCGATTGATTGAAGCCGTGGTTGAGGCTCCGGAAACCGACGTCTGGCATCTGCCGCTGATGGAAGCGGAGCGATTTGCTGTCGTGCTGGCGGAGAGTCAGCAGCTGCCGCGTAGCTATCCGCAGCCGCAGCTGACGGTAACTGACGTGATTGAAGCCATCGCCCAGCGCGATCCTCAGCAACTGGCGATAGCCTTTGACGGCGAACAGTGCACGGATACGCTGACGTACGCTGAGCTGAACAGGCAGTCGAATCAGCTGGCGCACTGGCTGCACCGTCAGGGGCTGGGCGAACAGTCGCTGGTTGGCGTGCTGGCGAAGCGCGATCGCTATTTTGTCATTGCGCTGCTGGCCGTCTGGAAAGCGGGGGCCGCCTATGTGCCGCTGGATCCCGATTATCCGCCAGAGCGGCTGCGCCACATCATTACCGACGCCAATCTTGCCGTGATTCTCGGCGGCGATAGGCAACAGCTGGCGCAGTGGTCCGCCGAGCAGTGTATCGATCTGACCGATCCGGCCGTTGTTGCGCAGTGGCACGATCTACCGGGCGATGAACCACCGGCTATTCCGCGCCACGCGCAGCAGCTGGCACAGGTGATCTACACCTCGGGATCGACCGGCTTGCCGAAGGGGGTCATGATCGAACACGGCTCGCTGATCAATCTGTTGGACGATCATCGCGATCGCATCGCGTTCACGCCGCAAAGCACCATGTTCAACTGCATGTCGCTCTCCTTTGATGCCGGTAACATGACGACGCTGCTGCCGCTGAGCAGCGGCGGCACGCTGGCGTTTGGCGAGCCCAACGATCGAGCGATTGTGCAGGCCGAACAGGCGGGCGCGACGCACCTGATCCTGCCGACGGCACTGATGTCGATTCTCGATCCGAAGCAGGTTAACGGTATTCAAGCCATTGGCATGGGGGGCGAAGCCTGCCCGAACGCCGTGGTGGAAAACTGGGCCGACAAGGTCGCGCTGTACAACATGTACGGGCCGACGGAATGTACTGTCACCGCGTTGAGCACCCGCCTGCGTAAAGGTCAGCCTGTCACCATCGGGAAACCCATTGCCCATATTCAGGCGCTGATTCTGGATGCAGCCGGACAACTGTGTCCGGCGGGCGTGCCGGGTGAGCTGTGTCTTGCGGGGCTTGGGCTGGCGCGTGGCTACCTCAACCAGCCGCAGATGACTGCCAGTCGCTTTGAGCACATCACGCTGAACGATGTGAACCATACCGGACAAGGTACAGCGACGCTGCGCATTTATCGCACGGGTGACAAGGCCAGACTGTTGAATAACGGCGACTATGAATACTGTGGCCGTATTGATGAGCAGATCAAACTACGCGGCTACCGCATTGAGCCGGGTGAAATCGAGGCACAGCTGGCGGCGGTCTGTCCGTCTCTGAAGCAGGTGAAAGTCATCGTGGCGCAGGTGGGGAACCGTCCGGCGCTGGTCGCCTATGGCACGGTGAAAGCGGGCAGCAGCACGCCGGAACCTGCCGCCGTGCTGATTGATGTCGCGAAGCTCCTGCCGGAATACATGGTGCCGTTCCGACTGATACTGCTGGAAGACATGCCGCTGACGCCGAACGGCAAACTCAATACGAAACAGCTACCGCCAGTGCTGGAAGTGAGTGAAGGCGACGGCGAAGCTGATAACCCGCTGGAAGCGGATGTACTGGCAATTTGGCGCAGCGTGCTGAATACGCCGCTGGGCGTTGAGGATGATTTCTTCCGCTTAGGCGGCGATTCCATTCTCAGTATTCAACTGACCACTCGTCTGCGCAGCGCGGGCTATGTCTGCACGGTGAAAGACGTTTTCGAAGCGAAGAGCGTGCGGCGTCTGTGCCGCGTGCTGGCGCAGAATAACCGTGACACAGGCATTGTCGCGGAGCAGGGCACGTTGGAAGGTGAATTTGCGCTGCTGCCGATTCAGCGCTGGTTTATGGAACAACCGCTGGTACGCCCAGAGCACTGGAATCAGGCGGCGATGATCCAACTGCCTGACGTGGATACCGAACGCCTGACCACGATGTTGCAGGCGTTGATGGCGCAGCATGACGCGCTGCGTCTGGCCTGTGATACCGATGGGCAACGCTATCTGACGGATGTGCCTTGCCCTGTTGTGGCGACGCTGGATTATCGTCAGCTTGGCGATGACGGCCTGCAACAGGCGTTTACCGCATTGCAGAGTGAATTCGATCCCGCGCAGGGAAGAACGATGGGGTGTGCGCTGGTGCGGCACCATCCGCAGGCGGACACGGCTGTATTCCTCGCTTTCCACCATCTGGTGATTGACGCCGTGTCCTGGCGCATTCTGGTCGACGATCTGGAGCGGCTGTACCTCGGCGAAGCGCTGGCGCCGAAAACGTCGAGCTATCGCCAGTGGGGCACGGCGCTGCATAACTATGCTACGCAGCATGCGGAACAACTGGCGTACTGGCAGGCGCAGGAAAATGGTGTGGATCAGACGGCGCTACTGGCAGCGAAGGATCCACAGGGTCATGCCAGCGCCGCGATTCTGACGCTGGATGCGGAAACCACGGGCCAACTGGTGAGCGAGGCGAATCGTGCCTTTAATACCGACGTCAGTGATTTGCTGCTGGCGGCGCTGACCCGCACGTTAAACGATCTCGGCTGGGGCGACAAAGCACGCATCATGCTGGAAGGGCACGGTCGCGAAGCGATTGATCCGACGCTGGATGTCAGCCGCACGGTAGGGTGGTTTACCAGCACCTATCCGGTGTGTCTGCAAGATCGGGCTGACTGGGCTTCCCTGATTAAATCCAGCAAGGAACAGCTGCGTCAGGTGCCGGATAAAGGCGTCGGGTTTAATCCGCTGCGCTACCATCACCCTCAAGGCAACTCGCTGACGCTGTCACCGATTGTGTTCAACTATCTCGGGCTGTCGGTTCATGCCGCTGGTACATGGCGTCCGGTGGACGTCGCGCCGGGAGTCTGTGTCGCGCCGCAGAATAAACCGGTGGAGATTATCAGTCTTCACGGTGGTATTACGGGCGGACAGCTTACGCTGCGTCAGGTGGGTTGCCTTAACCAGCGTGACAGCGAACGCCTGATGGCGCGGTTCACTGAAAATCTGCGGGCGCTGACAGCAGCCTGTCTGGACCAGCTGAGCCGCGGCACTGTATTTACTCCCAGCGACTTCCCGGCGGTGACGCTGAGCCAGACACAGCTCGATAGCCTGTCGCAGCGTTATGACATCGACACGCTGTTGCCGCTGTCCTCGCTCCAGCAGTCGATGCTGTATCACCGCCTGCGCTGTCCGCAGGACGATGCCTATCATCTGCAAACGCCGGTTCGCTATGCACAGGCGCTGGACGTGGAAGGCTATCGTCAGGCCTGGCAGCGTCAGATTCAGCGGTTCCCGGCACTGCGTGCCGCGCTGGAAAGCGAACAGGCCAGCGTACAGGTGATTGTGAAGCAGGCAGAGCTGCCTTTCTACTATCAGGATGTCGCGCAGGAGGCTGATCCACAGGCGGTCATTGAACGCTATCGCCAGCAGGATTTACGCACCGGATTTGATTTGTCACAGCCGCCGCTGTTGCGCATTGCCTGTTTCCGTTTGGGCGAGCAGGACTATCGCGTGCTTTTGAGTTGCCATCACAGCGTGATTGACGGCTGGAGCGGCCCACAGCTGCTGGGCGCGGTGCACCGTGATTATTTGCTGCTAATGCGCGGTGAAACATTTATGCACGGCGAAACATCCGCGATTCAGGTAGATCGCGCCTATGTGGATTATGCGCTGCACGCTGTGGCGCAGCAGCCCGCTGTCGATGCCTTCTGGCAGCAGCGGCAGCCGCTGCTGACGCAGACGAACGATGTGGCCGTGCTGTTTGCGGCGGCAGGGAAACGTGCCGATCTCAGCCAGCACCTGACGCAGGTTGAACCGCAGGTCACCGGCGTGAGCCTGAACGAACAGGATCAGGCGACGCTAACCGCGTTTGCCCGCGAGGTGGGCGTCACCCACAGCATTATTGCGCAATATGCCTGGCACCGGCTGCTGGCGCGCTCGACTGGTGATGCAGTCAGCATTGTCGGCAACGTGCTGTCGGGCAGGGAAAGCCCGGTGGACGATGTAGCGAGCAGCGTGGGTCTGTACATCAATAGCCTGCCGCTGGCGCTAAGCTGGCAGCATCCGGTATCGCTGCAACAGCATCTGGTGCAGTTGCAGAATGAGCTGATGGCGATGAATCAGCATGCCACGCAGTCGCTGATTGCCCTGACAGCCGGACGCCCGCGTCTGTTCAATAGCCTGTTCGTTTATGAAAACTATCCTGTTAATGAAAATCGGCCCGGAGCAAAGGAGGAACAAGGTGAACGTGCTGACGAACCGCATCGGTTATCTCCCGAATTCTCCGCTGCTTATGAAAAAGTCGAGATGCCGCTGAATCTGGTGGTGCGTGAGCAGGCGGGTTGCATGCTGCTGCGCTTCGAGTTTGATGCCGATGTGTTGGACAGTGCGCAGGCGCGTCGGGTGCTGATGCGCTGGCATGACGAAGTGGTGGCGCTGGTGAATAGCGCGCCACAGCAGCCAGCCGAGATTATCGGGCATCATAAGACGGCTGTCGCCGTGGCGGCACTCGACACGACGCAGGAAACTGCGCTGGCTAACCACGTTGGCTCGCCTGATACGCCGTTAGCCCAGTCGCTGTTGCGCGTGTGGGCGCAGGCGCTGCATCTCAGTGAATCTGGCCTCTGGTCACAGACGCTGTGTGAAAGCGGTGTTGATTCGCTCCAGCGTATTGCGCTGGCACAGGCATTGAGCCGCGCGTTAGCGCAGCCGGTGAGCGTGGCGCTCTTGCAGCGTTACCCGTCACCGCAGGCGCTGAGCGAGTATCTGGCACAGTCGAGGGTTACCGCCAATGAGGAAATGCTGTCATGACAGGGAGCAATGAAGCGGTGGGGAACCCACTGGCAGACATTCAGCAGCCCACGGCCTTCGGGCAGCGGGCGGGGGCTGCGCACGGTGAACAGCGCCACAGCAGTGAGCTGTCCCGACAGTATCCCACGTCGCTGGTGAGTGGGGCGTGGAGCTGGCTGCTGTACAAATACAGCGGTGAAGAGCAGGTGTGTGCCGCGCTCGTCACATCCGATCTGCCTGACCACGTAAGACCGCTGATCGCGCATTTTCACCAGCGCGATCGTCTGGTCTGCGACTGGATCGCAGCAGTGGGATCGTCGTGCGATCCGCAGTCTGCGCCGGAGATTCCGGCAGCCGAAACTCAGCATGCGCTGTTTAGCAGTCTGCTGATCGTGGGGGATATGGCATCGTTATCTGTAGTCGTACAAAAAGCGGCGCAAAGCGTGGCGTTGATCGTACAGGTTCAGAACAATCGATTAATTCTGACGGCATCTGACGGACAGTTCGATAACCATCAGCTACAGCGTATTGCCCGCCATCTCACGCAGCTACTCGATGGGCTGCTGGCACCGCGTTGGGAGCATCTGGCGCAGATTCGCCTCAGTCCGTGTGTAGCGCCGCTACCGCACAGGGCGACGACGCCTGACCTGCACGATGAACTGCTGGCGCGTCTTGCTCAGGAAGAACGGCAGGATCGTGTGGCCATTCGCTTTCAGGAACGTGAAATCAGCTATCGGGAATTACTGCAACGGGTCGCGCTGATTCAACAGGTGCTGGCTGATCAGGGTATCACTGCTGGTCAGCGTGTGGGGTTGCACCTTAGCCGTCAGCCTGACACCGTGGCGGCGCTGCTGGCCTGCCTGTTTTCTCAGGTGGCGTTTGTGCCGCTGGAGCCGGATTTTCCGGGGGAACGTCTACAGGCGATTCAGCAGGAAGCGGCGTTAGCGGCGGTCTTACAGGACAGCTATACCGGCGGTTCGCTGGCATTTGACTGCCCGCTCCTGAACCTTGGCGATTTACCGTATGCCGCCAGCGATGCCACCGCGAGCGTACAGTTGGCACGAACCGGTGGAGTGGAAACGGCGGCCTACATGATGTTTACCTCCGGTTCGACGGGGAAACCGAAAGGTGTTGTGATTGGTCAACGGGCACTGCAAACCTTTATTCATGCCAGCGTAGAACGGTTGGCTTTAACGGATCAAGCTAACTGGTTGCTGATTACCACGCTGGCGTTCGATATCTCCATGCTGGAAGTGTTTGCGCCGCTGTGGGTTGGTGGCGTGCAGCACCTGACCACGCACGAGGAATACAAAGATCCGCAGGCGGTCGCGGCGTATTTGCAGGCTCGGCCGGAAATCAACATCTTGCAGGCCACGCCCGCGTTTTGGCGCATGATGTTCAAAGCGGGCTGGCAGGGTAAACCCGATTTGGTCGCGCTGTGCGGCGGTGAAGCGCTGGATCTGCGACTGGCGCAGCGTCTGGTTAGCCGTTGCAGGACGTTGTGGAATTGCTATGGACCAACCGAAGCGACAATTTGGTCGCAGATGGCGCAGATCGACGGGGCCGCGTTGGAGAACCAGCATACGGTCGCGTTGGGCAACACGCTGGCGGGCTATCAGCATCTGGTGATCGATGACGATCGCCATCCGTTAGAGGAAGGGATGGTCGGCGAACTGTGCATTCTCGGTGAAGCGCTGAGTAGCGGATACTGGCAGCGTGACGATCTGACGCAGGATCGTTTTATTCAGCAGGTGGAATCCGGGCAGCGAATGTATCGCACCGGCGATAAAGTTCGGCTGCTGGCGGACGATCGTTATCAGTATCTTGGTCGCTTCGACGATCAGGTAAAATTACGGGGATTTCGCATCGAATTAGGAGAGATCGAAGCGCAATTGAAGCGGATCGAACAGGTGCAGGATGCGGCCGTCAAGCTTCAGGGGGAAGGGGATGACGCGGTGCTGGTCGGCTACGTTGAGTATAAACCCGGCTCGGAGATGACCAAACTGGCGCTGCGCAAACAGCTGCATCAGTTCTTACCGGCTTACATGGTGCCGGGACGCATTGTGGTGCTCGATAAGCTGCCTAAAACTGGTAGCGGTAAGGTCGATCGCAAGCGTTTGACGGATGTCTGATAGTCAGTGGGGCAGTATTGCTGCCCCAATAACATGATGCGGTTATTTCACCGTGATAGGCGGCCTTTTAGTCACATTCTATGTGAACGCGGAGACGGTTTCGTGCGCCACAATACTGCTATTCTCATGCTACCCCGTAGCACGCGCCCGCACAGGGCGGCTCAGTTGCCGTCGCCCTGTGAACCCTGGCTTCCGGCTAAATTATGTCGCTGCGCGATGCCTTCGTCGGTATCAGGCTTAACGGACCGCTTGCGACACGTTCCATACGTGGCGCAAGCTTTCGCCGCGTCCATGCGGCTCATCCTAAACCTGTTCCCGCCTCAGCATAATTTCTTACGCCGGGTAACGGTCAACCCCAGTTTCGCCGCTATATTATTTTTATATAAAACAGCACGATGAGAGGGAAGTGTGACTTACTGGTGCTCCTGATTAGCCTCATCGCCAAACGTGATGGCGCGTCCACGCGCATCCATTTGCGCTTTATCGCGGTTGAAGCCCATTTTGGCGCGGACGCCGCCTAGCATGCCGCTGCGTTGATAGATTTCGTTCGCACGATCGTGGTTGTACTGGCTATCAGGGGTGATTTCCAATGCGCGGTCGATCCACACTTTGGCCAGATAGCTATTCTGGGCGACGCCTGCGCCGTTACGGAAAGCATACGCGTAATAACCTGCCGCATAGTCACGGTTAGCATCATCTTCGTCGTTCCATAATTCAGGCAGCACGACATCCACACAGATCGCCTGATCTTCAGGGATGTTGCTGAACAGCAGCAGCGTGCTCAATTCCCTTGCTGCACGCGTCCACACCGCTCTTCCCACGTTGGGGCGATGCAGTACGCCGAACATCAGTTCGCGTGCGCGCTGGTACTGTGCCGGCGACAGTGTTTCATTATCTCTGATTAGGCAATAAGCAATGTTGTACTGGCAAATCTCATTGCCTGCATCCGCTGCTCGCTCCTGCCAGTAGTCTGATTTTTCTTGATCTTCGTAAGGAGAAGGATCGCGTTCATTGCGGCGGGAAAGGTGGCCGGAATATAAATCCGACAGCGTTGCCATTGAGGAGGCTTCGCCCCAGCCCGCCGCTTCGTGTAGCAGAAAGACCCCTGCTTCTTCAGAAACGGATTCGAACAGGTTGGCTGCGGCCTGACCAAAATTGACATCGGACTCGATGGTGCGGCAACGAGCAAGTAAGGCATCGCTGTCGAACTGGCCCTGAGTAATGCCATAGAAACCGAACTTGCTGGCGAGCGCCGCGATAGTGGTTTCATAGGCTGAATCTGCCCACGTTTGGCAGCGCACCAGAAGCTTTGGCATCAGATTGAAGCTATCTTCGATACCGGCAAAATTGATACAGCTTATTAGCGTATCGAGTGCGCCTTCATTCGGGTGTGATACCGGGAGATCAACCTGCCAGGCCTCAACCATCAGGTCATAGGCCAACTGCATATCGACTTTATTCCAGTGAATATCGCCATTTTCGTCCGTTCGTGCATAGGTACTGAGGAAGCTGGCATATTTGCGTAGTACCTTCGCGCGAACATCCGCATCAAGCTCAAGCGTCAGCAACCAGTCAAAGGTTTTCCGGCAGTAGGCCACGCTTTCGGTGTCCTCTGCATCAGGCAGAAGTACGTCATAGCCAATGTAGTCCCAGCACTGAGTTACGCGCAGGCTGTTACGCTCTGGCTCTGTCAGGGCTTCACACGGTGGTCCATCAATAAATTGCGTCATGGCCTCATGGCTACCACCCCAGCGTGGATACAGGAAGTAAACGCACTCTTCGCGAACGGCTAAGTCCTGTGGACGAACGGCTAAGGTGATACGCAGCCAGTAGTTCATGGGCTCTTCCCACTCGTGCTCCTCTCTGGCTGGCAGCGAAGCGGGCAGTGCGATAGGCAATTCAACCAGCGCTTGTGCACCTTCATTACGCAGATGCTGTAGGCCTGCTTCCCACAGTGCAGGCTCAACTTGTGCCTGACGCTGCGCGTAGGTTAGTGGTTCGCCGCCTTGTAACAATACGCCTAACCACTGCGGTTCACCTAGATAGCAGGTCAAACGAAACAGACGCGAAAAGACCAGGGCGGGTCGCTGATGTAACGTGCTGGCGCGCAGGTAAGCCGCGACGCCTAGATCGCGAGCCAGTTCTGCTCCCATCCAGCGATCGTCTTCTACATATTGCCCACCGTTTGAGGTACGAATCCGCGCCGCGGCATCTTCCCAATACTGCCCTATCAGATAATTGGCGTGATAGCTCTCAGGGTGGGCCGCAACCCACACCTGCAAGTGCGATAGGAGATCGACATGCGATACCGCTGGGTCAAAGAGCGAATTAATGTGCCAATTGTAGGTATAAGGCCGGTTAGGGCCATCCAACCAAACCTGGTGTTCTTGTTCCAGCAGGGTATCAAGTGCATCGAATTGATGCGTGTTGAGCATCTCGCGCAACTGCGCGCGGCGCTTCACCAATGCGGTGAGTGATTCAGAGATTGATGTCATAGAGTGAGTTCTTAAGCTGTTGTTGAGTCATAACGCCGGTAACATCGTGCTTTATCAGCAGCATGTGTGGGCAGAATTCTGGGTGATAACCGTGCTGTATCTCATTGATAATGAATACCGTTATACCAACAAATCAGTACATAGACATCGATATTTACATAAATGTAAATAACCGTTTAAAACGGTGTAAATGGGGGAAGGGAGAGGGGAAATTGTGGGCTACTCTGATTGAGAGCCATGATGATCTGGCATGCCGTGAATGAGGTTTACGCATGACGTTCCCCTTAAGGGCATCATTGCACGCAGGTTTATTGGCGATGGCTTATTGATGATTATCCGATTCTACTGTCAGATGAACCGACGACCTCATGGATGCTAAAAACCTACTGGCTGTCATATAGCTCATCAACAATGCGAAAGACAGAGGATACTGGAGACTGTATTCATGATCGCTGAGGATGAATGCAATGATTACGATCTGCCGCGAGCCGACCTGTTGCTCGTCAAGCGGCAGGCGCCGCAAATGAAACTGATGCGCGTGTGGCGTCAGGGTGTCCGGGTATTCTGATCATGCCGAAACTCATCTACCTCATTGGGCCTTCCGGCGCAGGCAAAGACAGCCTGCTGTGGGCAATTCGTCAGTTGGCGTTACCTCGTCTGCTGGTGGCGCATCGGTACATTACCCGTCCCGCTGAAATACAAGGTGAGAACCATATTGCACTCACCCCGGAGGAGTTCGCGAACCGTCAGCAGCTTGGTCTCTTCGCGCTCCACTGGCGGGCGCACCAGTATCACTATGGTATCGGGATAGAGATTGATGGTTGGCTCCAGCGGGGAAGCTACGTCATCGTGAATGGCTCACGGGCTTACCTGAGTCAGGCGCGTGAGCGCTACGGCAACACGCTGTTTCCGATATGCCTGACCGTTTCTACATCGACACTGCGAGAGCGGTTATGCGCCAGAGGACGGGAAAGCGAACAGCAAATCGCCACGCGATTGCAGCGGGCGGAAGAAGAACAGAGCCGCTTACAAAGCGACTGTGTGTTATTGAACAACGATGGCGACCTGCAACGCACGTTATCCACCTTTCAGTCGCTGCTGCCGTTCGACAGCGTTTGTGCGGCGCGCAGCGAACGATAGGCCGAGCGGCAAGCGCACTGGAGAGCAGAGGAAAACCGATGGCAGCAAATAGGGCAGCAAATAGTGACGGGATCGTTTTTCACTTTCTGGGAACCGGTAGCGCGCAGCAGGTTCCCGCCTTTGGCTGTGAATGCGAAGTCTGTCAGCAGGCGCTGCGCGATGAAAAAAAACGGCGCCGTGCCTGCTGTGCGGCCATCACGACACAAGGCCGGATTATCCTGATTGATGCCGGACTACCCGAACTCGCGCCGTATCTGCTCCCTTATTCGCGTCGGCATATTCTGCTGACCCACTATCATATGGATCACGTTCAGGGATTATTTCCCCTACGCTGGGGTTACGGCGATCCCATTCCGGTCTTTGGCCCCCCGGATGATGCGGGCTGCGACGATCTCTTTAAGCACCCAGGGATTCTGCATTTTCAACCGCCTCTGACACCTTTCCAGCCCTTCGAGCTGGACGGCATAATCATCACGCCAGTGCCCTTAATCCATTCCAAATTAACCTACGGTTACCTCATCCAGGCGCCGACGCATGCGCTGGCCTACCTGACCGACACCATGGGCCTGCCGCATGAAACCTCTCAATTTCTCTCATCCCACACGCTGGACTATGCGATTGTCGATTGCAGCCACCCTCCCCAAACGACGCCACCACGCAACCACAATGACGTCACCCGCGCGCTGGAAATCTTCACTCAGCTACACCCCAAACAACTGTACCTGACCCACATCGGCCACGAACTGGATCGCTGGCTCCAAACGCAGACGCTGCTGCCTGAGAACGTCCATGCGGCGTATGACGGGCTGGTGTTGGGGCTGTAGGGATGGGGATCGTCGACGAGCGGTTTTAGGCGAACAGATAACATAGAGGTGCCATCAATAATGATGGCAGTGTTTTGTGTTAGAGCATGACTTAGCCTGATAGTCGGTGAGGCGCTGTGAGCGGAATCGCAAGCCTTACTGTGAGAGAACGAAATGGCGTATTGAATGGCTCAGTGACCATGAACAGTCAATCCTACCAGCCGGGTCACAATAGGGCGGACAATCAGTATGCAAACAAAAGCGGCTGGCATGGCAACCTGATAGGCATTCATCACATTTTCCATGTAATGTGGCCCCATGCCAAATTCGGCCAGAATGATGACCAGACACATCAGAAATGCCATGATGGTCGCCATATAAAGAGCAAATACGTAGGGTAAAGATCGCTTAGGGAAGCGGAATCGCGGGGTATTTTTGGCAATAGCATTAGTCATCAAGTTATCCTGGTTAACAACGGTGAGTGAAACGGTTGCTAACCTACCAAGCTAACCAGGATGGTAGTAGAGCAGCTATGCTTTAATCATTATTAAATAAAAGTAACGAATCAAGCATTGGGGATAATATGGATGTGTTAGGGCTGATTAGCAATTTTATCCGCGTGGTGGAGAACGGCAGTATCGCGGCGGCGGCACGAGCTAAAGGTATGAGTCCGGCGGCGGTAAGCCAGAGTCTTTCTCGGCTTGAGACACATTTGGGCGTGCGCCTGATATCGCGTACCACTCGTAGCATGACATTAACCGAAAACGGTAAACGCTATTTCGAGAAAGTACGTCATATTCCACATGATATCGAGCTCGCCTCGCAGGCTGCTGCGAGTGAGACCAAACTGCAAGGTCCGCTTTGCATCGCGACGACTGCCGCGTTTGGTCGGTACGTTATCGCTCCACTGATGCCGGCTTTCAAAGCGTCTTTCCCCGATATTGATATCGAACTGATTAGTACCGATCGCAACGTCAACCATCGGTTGGAAGGCGTTGACGTCAGCATCCGCATCGAGGCACAGCTGAACGATCAACTGATTGCCAGAAAAATCGCATCGCTGCCATTTGTCTTCTGCGCGGCCCAGGCTTATCTGGATCGCGCGGGCACCCCTCAGACTCCCGAAGAACTTAGCCAGCACGCCTGCCTGGTTTTCCGCTATCCCACCGATGGACGTTTTCTTCCCTGGACATTTATGGTCAACGGGCAACCTGTTAACGTGAAGCTTAACCCTAAATTCATCAGTGATGATATTGATATCATTGCAAAAATAGCCGCAAACGGAGGCGGCGTGACCCGTCTGGCAAGCTTTGTTGCCCAGCCGTTGATAGACAGTGGCAAACTCACGCCTTTGTTCTGCTCAGACCGCAGTAACGGTAACCACGTAGAGTCTCTACCGATGAATATTTACGCCTGTGTCAATGAACGTTCTGCACTGAATTCAAAGGTAAGAGCATTTATCGCGTTTTTAGAAGCTGAGATTTAAGACGAGGACGTGGTGATTTTCTGGGTGAATACAGTTAAATGCAGGCTCAGTGCTGGGCTGGTTTCTTTGAGTTAGTGGCCTGTAGTGTCGTTATGTGTGGAGTAGTTCCACACATAACAGGGCTAAAAATCCACATTTTGGAATAGGTTTTTCGAGATAATGCATCGAAATGATTGTGATAAATTTATTGATTCAACTGATGTTTTTTATTGTTTTTAGAGATGTTTCCAGACGTCAGTTGAGATGATTAAACATGACGGCTAAATCTAGTTCCTCTGAGTCCGAACTAAAATCGCTGTTCCAGAACCTTCTCAAGCTTGCTTACCGCCGCACTAAATTTGGCCGGATTTTTAGCATGTAAGGCCGCTAAATTATGCTGTTTCCAACGAATAGCGGGAAGATGTTGAATATCAGGATAGCGATATAGCGACCAGTCAGGGGTGTTTTGCTTATAGCTCAGTAAAAACTGTTTATCCTGAGCAGTAAAGTGAGATCTCAATGCTTGCGGCAGTAAAATCGTCACTGACAAAAGCGATTCCAGCGACGTTGCCTGTTGCGTCATACCCGAAAATTCTTGTTGGTACAGTGTGGTGATACGTGCAATGTCCCAGTTTGGTGCCAGTAGTTCGGTGATGGGACGGGGATGACCAGCCAGATAGCAAAGAAAGCCATCAAAGAGTTCACGTGTGAGGCCCGGTTTCTCCAGCATATTTAGCACGTCAAACAGATCGCGTGGATGCTGGCGATCGAGCGCAGCGCAGATTTTACCGCCGTAAAGATCTGCCAGTGAAACGACATTCATAGTGGTAAAGCCGAATTCCATTTCCACCTGCTCGCATACTGGCATTTCTGCTGGAGGCAACAGCAATCCACGCCAAACCGGGCTGACTTCAATCTTTATCTGCGCATCAGCGGTGTTAACGATGATGCGCTTTTCATCTGCTTTATTATCCTGTCGAATTGCGGTGATCCCCGGCCTGCCGTTCAGCGATTCGGTAATGTGCATCAAGGCATCGTCAATAGCGACTAGATCGGTATCACGATCTATGAAGGTTTGATAAACCAGATCGATATCTACTGATAGGCGAGGGAAATCCTGCACAAACAGATTGATAGCTGTGCCGCCTTTCAGCGCGAAGCAGGGCTCTTTCGCTACATGCGGCAGGGCAGTCATTAATAGCCTGACCTGTTGGGCATAAATATCACGCTGATCCATCTTCGATTCCTTTCGATTTAAATTCCCTGGGAACGGTGATTTGGTAATCCGGTTCCAGCCAGCCGCCGGGGACAATTTGCCTCTTTCCAGCGCCTATTTCTATACCACTTTTATCGAGATACTGAAAATAAGGATGCCCATTACGCTGGGCAAGGTAGAGCATCACCCGGTTGGTTTTTACCGAACGACTGGTGGAAAGCAGCGCCTGTAATCTACGCGGGCTTAGAAGGTGTAGACCCTGAAATAATGCATCGGCATGCTCAAATGATATTTGTGTGGGAACGCCACTGGCGATTTCATACGCGGCAAGCTCTGGAACGCTGCCAGTCAATCGCCGGTCGCCGATTTTTAGCTCTGTCGTGAATGGCATCACATCAACCGACAGGCCTGATGTGTAGATAACGACAAAGGTGGCGGATTTTTCAAAGGCGGCGAACCACACCGGTAGCGTAATGTACGCCGGGAGCGTGAGCCAGATTTGAGGTTTACCCAGTTCGGTATAGTGGGAATAACCTTGTAGCGCAATGCTCGTCAGTCCTGCTACCCGTATTGGTTTTTCCCATTGGGTTTGCAGGCAGTAAACCGCATCTACCCAATCCGGTTCTCGGCCCGTCCGGCAGTAAACGCCGTGCGCGATCCGCCTGAGCCAGCCGTTTTGGACATAGACGTAAGAGAGCTTACGATCTATGCCGTTGCGGGTAAGCCATGATTGGAGCAACACCTGACCGGGCAGCGTGTTTTGCATTAGCCAGTTTAGATAATTAGTCAAATGTCGCCTTTTAATAGACAATTGTGAAAATTATTAAACCATCTTAGGTTTGTCCGTTCTGCATAACAAGACTGAGTTTGATTATTTTGATATATGTCGCTTTTAAATCGACATCTTGTTGAAAATATAAACCATGGGTTGAGCCGAGAAAGTAAGGCCAAAGGTATTCGGTCGGTTTAAACCCCTTGCGGCGCATCGCCGATGGCGCTATCGTTTACCCGCACCTGCAAAATCAGGTGCCGGGATTGGTCTCCTGAAATATACCTTACTGGCGGCATAGGACGCGCTCGCGTCTTTTTTTATGTCGTACGCACGGCTACATCTCAATGGTGGGCCGGGCGGAGGCACCGCAAGGTGCGCCGGTGTCCAGTAAGGCCGGTAAGACCAACTCCGTCCGGTTCCACCACCAGAAGATTGGTCTCTTCGGTGGTGGTTCAAATAATCACTTACTGGAGGCTGCCTTATGGCTACGATCACTACCCACACTCACCCATTACTGACCGTTTCTTTTAGCGCCAAAACGGATTTCATCACGCTGGCCGATCACTGCGAACGCCTCGCCGAAACCTTGACGGAAACCCACGACCCAGCGTTAAAGCTGGCGCTATGTGACAGGCTGGCGGCTTGTCTTGCACTGCTGAGGCCGACGCTGAATGAACCCATTCCACCACATCTGACCGAACGCCTCACCGTGAATACGTTGCCTGCGGATTCTCCTTGTGCTGAACACGATTCCGAACTGCTCTGTGATTACAGCTTTGCACTGGCTCAACTGATGGTGGGTTACGTGCTGCCGCAGGGGATTTCACACCCGTTAACGGTGTTGCTGGGGGAACTGGTTCGCTCTTTTGCTGCTGGGCTGAAAGCACCGCGCTGGGTGCGCACCGCAGACGGCGTGACGTTTATTGATGAGGTGGCCGAATGAATGAGCAAGACTGGCATCCCGCCGATATTATTGCGGCTCTGAAAAAGCGGGGAACATCACTGTCGGCGGTTTCACGTAACGCCGGGCTGGCTTCTTCCACGTTGGCAAATGCGCTGAAAAGGCACTGGCCTAAAGGCGAACGGCTGATTGCGGAAGCGTTGGGTTCATCACCTGAACACGTCTGGCCGTCACGTTATCGTGAATAACCGAATACCGTTCACTGGGGAATTTGATTCCCCAAAAGCAAAAACCCGCCTTTTGGGCGGGTTCTCTGAATTAGTGGTGCCCGGACTCGGACAAACGCCGGAGGCGTTGAACAGCGCGCTTGTCGCGCTGGCCCTGAAAGGGTGAGTCGCTTACGGCGAATAATCGAACGGTGTTCGATGGAGAGTCCATACGCCAGAAACGAAAAACCCCCGCCAAAGGCGAGGGTTAAGAATAAGTGGTGCCCGGACTCGGACAAACGCCGGAGGCGTTGAACAGCGTGCTTGTCGCGCTGGCCCTGAAAGGGTGAGCCGCTTGCGGCGAATAATCGAACGACGTTCGATGGAGAGTCCGAATCTCCCAAAAGCAAAAACCCGCCTTTTGGGCGGGTTCTCTGAATAGTGGTGCCCGGACTCGGAATCGAACCAAGGACACGAGGATTTTCAATCCTCTGCTCTACCGACTGAGCTATCCGGGCAACGGGGCGCATTAAACCGTATTGGCCGCACGGCGTCAACGGGTTTATCAACGAAAGCGCGCAAAACCCTGCTGACTGCCGACTTTTCAGCCAAAATGCGGGCTTTACCGCATTTTGTGCCTGAAATCAGGTGAGTGCGCCGTTTTTGCGGCACAGCGCAAAGCGTAACACATCTTCTGCCAGCCGCTGGGCAGTGGCGATGCTGGCGGCCTGATGCTTGACCAGCAGGTTGCTCAGGCAGCCTTCCAGAATCAATTCCATCTGCTGCGCGACCATTTCGGGATCGTCGGTTTCCAGCTCTTCCAGCAAGTCGCGGGTGTACTGATAAGACGCCAGCTTCTGCTGTTCCGCAATCTGGTGGATAGGGTGATTGATATCAGGGAAGAAGCTGCACGCCGCAATAAACAAGCAGCCCGGATAACGCTGTTTGTTCACCGACTCATGCAGCACCTGATAGCGTGCCAGCAGCTTCTGCTCGATGCTTTTCTCGTCGTCCAAGAGAAGCTGACGCCGCCAGGTATCAACCTGTTGGCTATGGTGGCGCAGGCCGTCGTACAGCAGCGCCTCCCGATCCGGCCAGAATGGCGTCAGTTCCTCTACCGGAATCCCCAGTTTTTCCGCCAGCATATCCAGCGTCGTCATGGCAAATCCGTGCTGCTCCAGCAGAGTAAGCGCATGTTCAAGAACGTCTTCCCGTTGCATTAGGTCTCCTCCAGAAGCACATATAGGTATACCCGTCATACTTCAAGTTGCATGTGCGTTGGCTTCGCTCAGTCACCCGAATCACTTACCGATGTAAGCTCATCGGGATGCCTTCTATTGCCGCCTGCCTGAAACTCGAATTATTTAGGGTATATATCGTCGTTTATGGGCTGAACTTCTGCAAATGTGCCTGAAATTGTTCAGCGTTCATAAAACCGGTGACGCGCGAGCCGGGGATTTCTTTCCCCTGAGCGTCAAAAAAGACGATGGTCGGCAGCCCTAAAACCTGTAGCTTTTTCAGCAGCGCGTTTTGTTCTTCGCGGTTAGCGGTGACGTCCGCCTGTAGCAGCGTGATGCGCGACAGATGGTTTTGCACCGCCGGGTCGCTGAACGTGTATTTCTCGAACTCTTTGCAGGCTACGCACCAGTCAGCGTAAAGATCGAGCATAACAGGCTGAGCGCTCTTTGCCAGCGCGCTGTTGAGATCGGCAATATTGGCGACAGGGGCGAAGTTCAATGCTGAGGTATGAGCTTGCGCCACGCCAGCCGGAGGAAATACCCAGTCCTGCAGCGGTTTGGCGCTGATCACCACACCTGCCAGCAGCAGCAGCTGTACGCCTCGCATCCAGCCTTTGCTGCTGCGCAGCGTCAGCATAAGCGCCCAGCCGAAGAAGGCGATACCCAGTGCGCTCCACAGCCGCATTCCCCACGTTTCGCCCAGAATGCGTTCCAGCAGGAAGACGGGCAGTGCCAGAATAATGAAGCCAAATGCTTCCTTAACATACTGCATCCACGGGCCGCTGCGGGGCAGTAGTTTGTTGCCGAACAGTGTGACCAGAATGAGCGGTAAGCCCATCCCGAGCGCGTAGAGATAAAGCGTGCCGCCGCCTGCCAGCATGTTGCCGCTCTGGGCAATGTAAAGCAGGATAGCGCTGAGCGGGGCGGTGGTGCAGGGGGAACAAATTAGCCCCGCCAGCGCGCCCATGCAGAATACGCCGGTGACGGAGCCGCCTTGCTGACGGTTGCTCCACTCTGTCAGTCGGGTTTGCACCGATGACGGGAGCTGGAGCGTATACAGGCCAAACATGGACAGCGCCAGAACGGCAAACATCACCGACAGGCTAATCAGAATGTACGGATGTTGGAGCGCCGCCTGAAAGCGTAATCCGGCGGCGGCAACAACCAGCCCGAGCAGCGTGTAGGTCAGCGCCATGCCCTGAACGTAGGTCATCGATAGCAGCAGCGTGCGGCGCGGCGTCAGCTGTTCTTTTCTGCCCAGCACCAGGCTGGCAATTAGCGGGTACATCGGCAGGACGCAAGGGGTAAATGCAACGCCGATACCAATCAACAGCGCCCACCACGGCGAGAACGGCATCGGCGTGGCCTGGGGCGGTGCCGTCTGGGCTGATGTGGTATTCGAGGTATCCGTGCCTGCGTTAGCCAGCACTTGGCTGAGAGGAACGACGCGCGTTTCCGGCGGATAGCAGAAACCGGCATCGGCGCAGCCCTGATAGGTGACTTTAACCGTCGCGCCGTTGTCGGCCTGTTGAATCGGAACCGTTAGCGCCAGCCGATCCCGCAGGATAAATACCTGACCGAAGAACTCGTCGTTATGGCTTTCGCCCTGCGGCAGCTCCACATTGCCAAGCGTGGCACCGTTTCCTTCGATCTTGATTTGTGCGCGGTACAGGTAGTAATCGGGATGGATATCCCAGCGCAGGTTGAGCTGGTTATCCTGCTGCTGAAACTCAAAGGCGAAAGCGCCATCGACCGGCAGAAAGCGTGATGTCGTGCTGTTGCCAAACAGTTTCTGACCGAAAGAAGAAGCGGCCACACTGGAGGTGCCGAAAGCCGTCCATAACAGGAAAATCAGCGTAAAGATGCGTTGAGCCATGTCAGATAATCGCTATCGCCCCCGGATACCGGCAGGACTAACAGCTCCGGCGTATCGTAAGGGTGTTGTTGTTTCAGGTGAGTCAGCAGCGCTTGCTGATGTGAGATATCGCTTTTTATCAGCATTTGTACTTCTGATTGCTGTTCGAGCTTGCCTTCCCAGTAGTAGAGCGAACGTGCGCCGGGCAGCAGGGTGACGCAGGCGGCAAGCCGCGCTTCCAGCAGCGAGTCGGCAAGCCGTTGCGCGCAGGCGTCGTCAGGTGCGGTACACAATATGACGACAGCATCGCAAAGCGGGCGGTCAGACATCACATCCTCCGTGTCAGATGAACAAATTCCAGACAACCAGAGCCACACTATACCTTGCTTTATTGTTTGAAGGGAATGAACTGCGCGGGGGGAATGAGGCGGATCGACGAGTTAAGCCGATCCGCAGGGGACTGCCTAAAAGGCAATCGTTAGATCAGGATGCTGCCGAGGATGAAGCCAAATATCACCGACAGCGTAATCGCCAGCACGCCGGGAATCAGGAAGGAGTGGTTAAACACAAACTTGCCGATGCGCGTTGAGCCGGTGTCGTCCATCTCTACGGCGGCCAACAGAGTCGGGTAGGTCGGCAGAACGAACAGGGCGGAAACGGCCGCGAAAGACGCCACTGCCGTGACCGGAGACACGCCCAGCAGCAGTGCCGCAGGCATCAGTGCTTTCGCCGTTGCCGCCTGAGAGTAAAGCAGCGTGGCGGCGAAGAACAGCACAACGGCCAGCATCCACGGGTAGCTTTGCAGCAGCGCGCCTGCGGTATCCTGAATATCGGAAATGTGCGCTTTAACAAAGGTATCGCCCAGCCAGGCCACGCCCATCACGCAGATACAGGCGCTCATGCCGGACTTAAACGTGCTGGCAGAGAGGATGCGCGCGGTGTCGATTTTGCAGGTGATGCAAATCAGCGTGGCGATGGTCAGCATAAAGACCACAATCGCTTCGTTACGCGGCAGAACCGGATTCTGAATCAGCCCAACCGTACCGCTGATCGCCGTGGCATACAGTACGACAGCGACGATGCCGATCAGAAATAGCATCACGGAAAGTTTGGCGCCCGGTTTGATCTCATGCTGGCTATTACCGCGCAGCGTGGTTTCGCCTTTTCTCAGACGTTCCTGATAAATCGGATCGTCTTTCAGCTCTTTGCCTAAGAAGTTGGTCACAATTGCCGTCAGCAGGATTGCCGCCAGCGTGGTAGGAATGCAGATGCCTAACAGCAGCAGATAGCTGACGCCGTGCGGCTCAAGAATACCCGCGACAAACACCACCGCTGCCGAGATTGGCGACGCGGTAATGGCGATTTGCGAGGCGACAACGGCGATAGAGAGCGGACGAGAAGGGCGAATACCCTGCTCTTTGGCGACTTCGGCGATAACCGGCAGAGTGGAAAACGCGGTGTGTCCAGTCCCGGCCAGAATCGTCATGAAGTAGGTGACCAGCGGGGCGAGAAAGGTGACGTATTTCGGGTGTTTACGCAGCAGTTTCTCCGCCAGACTGACCAGATAATCCATTCCGCCCGCCACCTGCATCGCAGCGATGGCGGCGATAACGGCCATGATAATTTCAATGACATCAAAAGGGATGACGCCGGGCTTTATCTGAAACCCCAGCGTAAGAACAAGCACTCCCAGGCCACCGGCGAAACCAATGCCGATGCCTCCCAGTCGTGCCCCCAAATAGATGGCGAGCAGAACGATAAACAACTCAAGACCAAGCATGACTATGCTCCTTAATTACATAATAAAAAATTCATAACTTATTCTTATGGCCGTAGACGGCAAAAAATAAAGGCACGCTGTTCTTCGTGAACGGACGTGCCTGTTGGAATTAGATGTCGGTGTTAGGGAAGCTCGTTTTCATCGGTGTAGCGTTTGGCTTTGTACGCCGGATGCATCAGGTTCTGGATGGAGAAAATGTCATCCAGCTCGGCTTCGGTCAGCAGGCCGCGCTCCAGTACGACTTCACGCACGCTTTTTCCCGTTTCCGCGCAGATTCTGCCGACGATATCGCCGTTGTGGTGGCCGATGAACGGGTTCAGGTACGTCACAATTCCGATGGAGTTGAAGACGTAGGCTTCGCAGACGCTCTTGTTGGCGGAGATGCCGTTGACGCATTTCTCCAGCAGGTTGTAGCAGGCGTTGGTCAGAATGTGGGTCGATTCAAACATCGCCTGACCGATAACTGGCTCCATCACGTTTAACTGTAATTGCCCGGCTTCTGACGCCATCGTGACGCAGGTGTCGTTACCGATGACCTTGAAGCACACCTGATTGACGACTTCCGGCACGACCGGGTTAACCTTGGCGGGCATGATTGAGGAACCTGCCTGTAGCTCTGGCAGGTTGATTTCATTCAGACCAGCACGGGGGCCGGAAGAGAGCAAACGCAGGTCATTACAGATTTTCGACAGCTTCACGGCCAGCCGCTTCAGCGAGCTGTGCACCATGACATAGGCGCCACAGTCTGACGTGGCTTCGATCAAATCTTCCGCTGGCACACACGGCAGGCCGCTGACTTCTGCCAGACGCTGCACTGCCAGTTGCTGATAGCCGTCCGGCGTGTTCAGACGCGTACCGATGGCGGTCGCGCCCAGATTGACTTCAAGCAGCAGTTCCGACGTGCGCAGCAGGTTTTTGATTTCTTCCTGCAACAGCACGTTAAACGCATGAAATTCCTGGCCGAGCGTCATCGGCACTGCGTCCTGCAACTGGGTACGACCCATCTTCAGCACGTCTTCAAATTCTTTGGCTTTACGCTCGAAGCCATCGCTCAACTTCGCTATCGCCTCGGTTAGCTTCAGGACGGACGCATAGACCGCGATACGAAATCCGGTGGGGTAGGCATCATTAGTAGACTGACATTTGTTCAGATGATCGTTGGGATTCAGGTACTGGTATTCGCCTTTCTGGTGGCCCATCAGTTCCAGACCAATATTGGCTAATACTTCGTTGGTATTCATATTGACCGACGTGCCAGCGCCCCCCTGATAGACATCTACCGGAAACTGATCCATGCATTTTCCGTTATTCAGCACTTCGTCACAGGCGCGGATGATGATGTCGGCGATTTTTTTCGGGATAGTTTGCAGTTCTCTGTTCGCCAACGCCGCCGCTTTCTTCACCATGACCATGCCGCGTACGAACTCGGGAATGTCACTGATTTTATTGTTGCTGATATAGAAATTTTCGACGGCGCGCAGCGTATGAACGCCATAATACGCGTCTGCGGGAACTTCTCGGGTGCCTAACAGGTCTTCTTCAATACGGATGTTTTCTGACATGAGAGTGCCTATCCTGTTGTGCGGCTAGTGATGCAACTAGACGCTGTGGGCTGGTGTGTCGGGCGGCGTTATCGTGGGAAACTGTTATCTCAGAAAACGTGCTCTCTCAGGCAAACAGTGTGACCCTGGATAAACCGTCTTATCTCGGCAATAGTCTCGGGATGTTTGACCAACCAAGTATCCATTGCCGTGAGGATATGTCGTTATGAAAGCGAAAAACAGGTGTTTAGATCACTATACTGGCGTTCTCTACCACTACAGTAAATGAACTGTGACTGTAGTCACGAGTCACTATTTTAGAACAATATTCGTGGGGCGGCGGCATTGAAAATGTGCAAGGCCGTCCCCATTTAAGTCACTCATGATGTGCCAGATCGCAGAGCAGGGCGCGCATTTTACCTAATCCATTGGTAGTAAAGTCGATGGGCAGTAACGCGTACTGGGTTTTCAATCGCGATGGGCTTAACACGTTCTTATTCACACACGTTTTTATTAAAACAGTACGCGTAAAACACACAGGAGAACCGGGTGCGCTGGTTACCGTTATTACTTATTTTTCTTTTGGCTTACATCGAGATATCGCTGTTTATTCAGGTGGCTGAGGTGCTGGGCGTCGCTATGACCCTGCTGCTGGTGGTCTTCACG